>JBOGWP010000191.1:0-4997 GCA_050693875.1 Actinomycetota bacterium | reverse complement strand
CTGCCGCCGGCTTCCTCCTCGCGCTGGCGCTGCGCGAGATTCCCTACGCGAGACAGCCCCACGTGGGAGCCATGCTCTCCGAAGACGGGGCCGAGTGGGGGCACGAGCACGCCGGCAAACGCCGCGTGCCGCCGGCGGCCGCGCTGCCGGAAGGAGGCGCTACGCCTCGGCCGTTCCGCTTCCGGCGAGCTCCACCGGCGGGGTCTCCGGAGCCGGCGTCGCGGCGTGGAACACGATCTTCCGGCGCCCCACGTTCCCCGCGTCGGGCTCCGCATCCACGACCACCATCTGGCCGGCGTGGAATTCCTTCCACAGGATCTTCTCCGACAGCGGATCCTCGAGCAGGCGCTGAATAGCCCGGCGGAGCGGCCGTGCACCGAGGGACGGGTCGTAGCCCTCCTGCGCCAGCAAGTCCTTGGCGGCCTCGGTGAGCTCGATGCCGACATCCTGGCTCTCGAGCTGGACACGCACACGCCTGATCATGAGGTCGACGATGTCCTTCACATTCTGGCGGGAGAGCTCCCGGAAGACGATGACCTCGTCGATCCGGTTCAGGAACTCGGGGCGGAAGCTGCCCTTGAGCTCCTGCATGACCTTGTCCTTCATTCGCTCGTAGGTGACTTCGTCGTCGCCGGGAGCGAAGCCCAGCGTGGCCTTGCGCAGGTTCTGGGTCCCGAGGTTGGAGGTCATGATGATCACGGTGTTCTTGAAGTCGACCGTGTGACCCTGCGCGTCGGTGAGACGTCCGTCCTCGAGGATCTGCAGCAAGGTGTTGAACACGTCGGGGTGAGCCTTCTCGATCTCGTCGAACAGCACGACGGAGAACGGACGCCGGCGCACCGCCTCGGTGAGCTGGCCACCCTCCTCGTACCCGACGTAGCCCGGAGGCGAGCCGATCAGTCGGCTCACCGTGTGCTTCTCCATGTACTCGGACATGTCGAGCTGGATCAGGGCATCCTCGTCGCCGAACAGGAACCCGGCCAGTGCCTTCGAGAGCTCGGTCTTCCCGACCCCGGAGGGGCCCAGGAAGATGAACGACCCCGACGGCCGCTTCGGGTCCTTCAGCCCCGCCCGCGTCCGGCGGATCGACTGCGAGACGGCACGGACCGCCTCGTCCTGATCGATGATCCGGCGGTGGAGCTCGTCCTCCATGCGGATCAGCTTCTCGGACTCCTCCTCGGTCAGCTTGAAGACGGGGATCCCGGTCCAGGTCGAGAGAACCTCGGCGATCTCCTCCTCGTCGACCTCGGCGAGAACCTGACCTTCCGCCTCCTGCCAGGCGACCTGCTTCTTCTCGCGCTCGGCGGTGAGGCGCTTCTCGTCGTCGCGCAGGCGGGCGGCTTGCTCGTAGTCCTGGCGCTCGATGGCCTGGTCCTTGCGCGTCCGGACCTCAGCGATCCGCTCGTCGACCTCGCGGAGGTCGTCCGGCGCGGTCATCCGTCGGATGCGCAGCCTCGACCCGGCCTCGTCGATCAGGTCGATGGCCTTGTCGGGCAGATAGCGGTCGGAGATGTAGCGATCGGCGAGGTTGGCCGCGGCCACGACAGCCTGGTCGGTGATCTGCACGCGGTGGTGGGCCTCGTACCGGTCTCGCAGCCCCTTGAGGATCTCGATGGTGTGCGTGACGGTCGGCTCCGAAACCATGATCGGCTGGAATCGACGCTCGAGGGCGGCATCCTTCTCGAGGTGCTTGCGGTACTCGTCGAGCGTCGTGGCGCCGATCGTCTGGAGCTCGCCGCGGGCGAGCATCGGCTTGAGGATCGAGGCGGCGTCGATCGCGCCTTCTGCCGCTCCCGCGCCGACGAGGGTGTGCAGCTCGTCGATGAAGAGGATGATGTCGCCGCGGGTGCGGATCTCCTTCAGGACCTTCTTCAGCCGCTCCTCGAAGTCGCCGCGGTAGCGGGAGCCGGCGACGAGTGCACCGAGGTCGAGCGTGTAGATCTGCTTGCCCTTGAGCGTCTCGGGGACCTCACCCTTGATGATCCGCTGGGCAAGCCCTTCGACGATGGCGGTTTTACCGACGCCGGGCTCACCGATCAGGACCGGGTTGTTCTTCGTCCGGCGGGACAGCACCTGCATTACCCGCTCGATCTCCTTCTCGCGGCCGATGACCGGGTCGAGCTTGTTGGTGGCGGCGAGCGCGGTGAGGTTGCGGCCGAACTGGTCGAGGATCGGCGAGCCCGACGGCTGCGCCGGCTCGCCGCCGGCTCCCTTCTCCTGCGAGGGGCCGTACCCTGAAAGCAGCTGGATCACCTGCTGGCGCACCCGGCCGAGGTCGGCTCCGAGCTTCTGGAGGACCTGCGCCGCGACGCCCTCGCCCTCGCGGATGAGCCCCAGCAGGATGTGCTCGGTTCCGATGTAGTTGTGGCCGAGCTGAAGCGCCTCGCGCAGGGACAGCTCGAGCACCTTCTTCGCGCGGGGGGTGAACGGGATGTGCCCCTGCGGTGAAGACGATCCGGTCCCGATGATCTCCTCCACCTGGGCGCGGACCGCCTCCAGGGAAATCCCCAGCGACTCCAGCGCCTTCGCGGCTACGCCCTCGCCCTCCGAGATCAGGCCGAGCAAGATGTGCTCGGTCCCGATGTAGTTGTGATTCAGGAGGCGCGCTTCCTCTTGAGCAAGCACGACCACCCGACGGGCCCTGTCGGTGAACCGTTCGAACATGGTCGTCGTCCTTTGGCTTTGGTGAGCCCCGGACCCCCAAAATCCGGAGGGCTCCTCAATTATACGGACGGCTCTTAGGCTAAGCCCCCGGGACACACCCGGAGTGTGCCCGCAAGATACCCCGTCCGCATCACTTATGCCTTCTCTGGCTTGTGTCGGCTTGCTTGGCCGCAAACTGAAAGGCCACGGATCCTCATCGAAGGTCGTCGCCCGCGTCGCTGGTGATGCCGTAGGTGGCCGCGCGGAAGAAGGGGGCCTCACCTCCCGGCACGGTCCCTTCGAAGAACGAGGGCCAGTCGTCCTCGAGGATGTCGGTCCGCTCGAGATCCGACGTGAAGGTCCGCATCACCGGCAACCATCCCGAGTCGCCTTCCTTGCCCCAGAGCCCGAGGACGTCCCGCTCCGAGAAGAGGTGGTCGTCGGGGCCGAGTGAGATCGGAAGGCGGCCGAACCGGACGCGGTCGAACGTCTCCAGCCCGGTGATGATGTCGCGCCGTTCCGGGCCCGCGCGGCGCACCGCCTCGGCCACGGCGCGGACGGCATCGTAGCCGGCCACCGCGCTCCCCGGCGGAGCCTCGCCCCAGCGTGCTCGGTAGGCATCGCGGAACGCCCGCACCCCAGGGAGTCGCTGCCCTGCGCCCAGCCCGGCGTAGTCCGACACGGCGACGGTTCCCTCACGGGTCGGGATCTCGTCGAGCACCGGAGCGAATCCAGCAAGCTGGGGACGCCAGCCGTCGTGAATCCCCGCACGCCCCGCGTAGGGTCTACTCGCGAGCAGTGCCGTGACCGCGGCGCGAAACGCCGGCGGCCCCTCGACGACCACGGCGTCCACCCGCTCGCCCTCCAGCGCCGCGAGCCCCTGCTCCGCCGGCCCGGTCGCGTCGACGAATTCGACGCCGCGCTCTCGTGCTGCCGCCGACAGGGCCCCCGCGGCGACATCTCCCTCGCGCCCCGCCTCACGCGCCAGCCCCACCCTTCGGTAGCGCCGGTCACCGGGGCCGAAGTACCGGGCGAGCCGCCAGGCCTGCCACGAGTGGGGGATCGCGGTCTGGAAGACCGTGGGCCCGAGTGCCCCCGCGCCGTAGAGGTCGTCCGTCAGCTCGACGACGGGGAGGGCCTCGGCCTCGAGGACGTCCGCGGCCTGCGCGATCGCGGCCCCGCCACCGATGGTCAGCACCCCGATCGAGGCGGGGTCGGCCGCGAGCCGGGCCAGCAGGCGCCCGCTGGGAGGGCCCGGCTCCGAGATGACGAGGCGGCGACCAAGGGAAGGGTCGGTGGAGACCTCCTCGGCGGCCAGGACGGCGGCCCGGCGCAACCCGGCCGTCCGTGGATCGTCCGGCGGCGCGAGGAGCGCGATGTGCGGCTCCCTGGCATCGGCGGTCGCGCGGAGCGTGGGGGTGGACGAGCGCGGGGTGCAGGCAACCCCGGCCATGAGCAGGACCAGCGCCAGGCGGGGACACCATCGGCCGAGCCCGGACATCGGGACACATGATCGCGCTCGCCTCACCGGGCGGGCGGCCCATTCGAGTAAAGTGAAAGGCAGGACATGCCTACCGAGATCGTGGTCGAGACCGAGGACCGGGCGGGCGTCATTGCCGACTTGGGAGAGCTCTTCGGCGACATCGGGGTGAACATCGCCGCCGCCGCCGCGTTCACGAGGGAAGGCCGGGGATTCCTGCACTTCGTGGTCGACGACGCGGACCACGCCCTTGCCGCTCTCCACAGGGACGGGTGGAAGGTTCTCGAGGCGCGTGAGGTGCTCGCGGTCTCGCTCGACGACCGCCCCGGCGAGCTCGGGCGCTTTGCCCGTCGCCTCGCCAAGGCCGGGGTGAACATCCGGGCGCTGTATACCGCGGGCCAGCGCGCCGGGGACAAGGAGCTCATCGTCGCCGTCGACGACCTCGGCTCCGCTCGCCACGTCTGACCTCGGCTCCGCTCGCCACGTTAGACCTCGTCTGAACTGGGAGGCTTTCCTCCGTTCTCAAACGTGGTGCTAGCACCCTGTCGCGCCCGCGGTCCCGGTCGATACACTCTGCACGCCCGGTTCGAAGCTCCCGGGCGGGGCGGGGGAATGGGACCGGATATCGAGATCGAGTCGCAGGCCCCGGGAACGCAAATCCCATCCCTGCCCATCTCCACCATTGCCGCACCCTCGCCGCTGGCCGCTCCAGCGCCCGAGGTTGATCGCCGGGACGAGGCCGAAGCGGATCTCGCCATCCGGGAGCTGTGTCACGACCTCCGCCAGCCGGTGGCGACGATCGCGGCCCTGGCGGAGGCCTGCCGGGTGACCCCCGGCCTGTCCCCCGAGGTGCAGACCCGCCTGCTGCACATCC
>JBOGWP010000190.1:0-8782 GCA_050693875.1 Actinomycetota bacterium | reverse complement strand
GCGAGGCCTGCCGGCATTGAACGACGCCGCCGGAGGCTCGGCTCGCCGAGCGGGGCGAGGCGGGCCGACATTGAGGACCGCGGCCGGAGGCTCGGCTCGCCGAGCGTGGCGAGGCGGGCCGACATTGAGGACCGCGGCCGGAGGCCGCCCCTTGCCTTTCTGGCCTGTACCGAGGAGCGAAGCGACCCGCTAGCTTGGAATCTCCACCCAGGCGCTCCCGGGCGTAGACGTAGGTCCCGCCGGATCACGGGTAGCGGGCCGCCAGCCGGGCCGAGGAGGTCGCGTTGAGGTACGCGATCGCCCCGGCGATGTCGAGCGAGACGAGGAGCGCGCCTCCCGGCCGCGTCTGCCGCCGGGCCGACCGCCACGAACACGCCGGCGCCGAGCATCGAGCCGAGCCCGACCACCGCCGCGTTGCTGGTGCCGAGCGTGCGCGGGAGGCTGCGAGGTTCGTGCTTGCCCACCACTAGGATTCCCGTGCCCCAGGGGACGCGAGGAGCCGCCGGCCTATCGGGCGGCGATCGGCCCGGGGCGCCCGGCGAGCAGGAGGAGCTCGGGATGATCGAGCGTGGGAGGCTCCCGCCGGTAGGCTCCCGGCGCGACGCCGTACACCTCCTCCGGGTCGAGGCCGGCCCCGTTCGCAATCCACTCGAGCTCCCGGGGGGTGTAGCAGGAGTTCCACATCTCGAAGGAGCGCGTGGTCCCGTCCGCCCCGATCACCTCGGCCCGCTCCTCGCGGTAGACGAGCCCAACAGGGTCGATCTCTCCGGCGTCTGCGGTGTGGCGCAGGACGTAGAGGAGGCTGGGAGCTCCCACCGCCAGACGCCGCCCGGGACGGAGCGCCCGGGCCATCCCGCGCAGGATCCGGAGGTCGTCGATCGCGAGTCCGAACGCGCCCTCGCACACGCTGATCACCGCATCGAACTCGCTGTCGAAGGGCAGCTCCCGCGCGTCGGCTTGGAAGAACGAGACGCGAAGCTCCGCCTCGGTGGCGCGCCGGCGTGCGATCCGGAGGAAGTCGGGGGACAGATCGATGCCTACGACCTGGATGCCGCGGCGGGCGAACTCGACGGCGTGGCGGCCGGGGCCGCATCCCACGTCGAGCACGCGGGCCCCCGGCCCGAGGTCCAGCGCTTCCCAGAGGAAGTCGACCTCCTGGGTGGTCCCCATCGTGAATGAGTACCGGAGATATGCGTCGGCGAGGTGGGCGGCCAGCGGCACGTACCAGTCTGGCGGGGGCAGCAACACGGCGGAGGCAGCGGGGTCCGATTCTTCGTACGTGCCGGTCTGCTCCGTCCAGATCCATTTCATGGCGAGGCGTCGCCCCGGCCCATTGGCTTCGTGGCGAAGCGTCGCCCCGGCCCATCCATTTCATGGCGAGGCGTCGCCCCGGCCCATCCGCTCATGGCGAAGCGTCGCCCCGGCCCATCCGCGCATACCACTCGGCGAGGCGGGCGTGTGCCTCCTCCTTGGAGATCTCGCCCTCGTCGAGCCGGATGTCCATCAGGAACTCCAGGGCCTGACCGACGAGGGGGCCGGGCGGGAGGCCGAGGTGCTGCATGACCTCGTGCCCGTCCAGCGATGGGCGCAGCCGGGCAAGCTCCTCCTGGGCGGCAAGCTCGCGGATGCGCAGCTCCAGCTCGTCGATGCGCCCGGCCAGCTCCTGGGCACGGCGCGGGTTTCGCGTGGTGCAGTCGGCGCGGACGAGGAGGTTGAGCTTCCCGAGCAGCGCCCCCGCGTCGCGTACGTAGCGGCGCACCGCCCGGTCGCTCCAGTGCTCCCCGTAGCCGTGGAAGCGGAGGTGCAGGTAGATGAGCTCGCGTACCTCCTGGACGAGGCGCGACGGGTAGCGCAGCTCCTTGAGCCGCAGCTCGGCTATATCGGCCCCGACCACCTCGTGATGGTGGAAGGTCACCCCCTCGGGAGTGATCTGGCGGGTTTTCGGCTTTGCGATGTCGTGGAGCAGCGCGGCCAGCCGGAGCGCCAGATCGGGGTCTTCGACGTCCATGCTGCATACGTTCTCGAGGACGGCGAGGGAGTGGTGGAAGACGTCCTTGTGTCGGTGGACCGGATCCTGCTCGAGCTTGAGGGCGGGAAGCTCCGGCAGGAATTCCTCCGCAAGCCCGGTGGCGTCGACAAGGTAGAGGGTCCTGGACGGCACCTTGCCGAGCATCAGCTTCGTGAACTCGTCACGAATGCGCTCGAGCGAGACGATCGCGAGCCGTTCCCGCATCCGACCGATCGCCTCCAGCGTGCCGGGATCGATGACGAAGTCGAGGGTCGATGCGAAGCGCAGCGCCCGCAGCATTCGCAGGGGGTCGTCTCCGAATGACACCTCCGGCTCCAGCGGGGTGCGGATGCGCTTCCCGGCGAGATCGGCTGCCCCCCCGAAGGGGTCGACCAGGCTCACCTCGGGCAGCGTGATCGCAAGCGCGTTGATCGTGAAGTCGCGGCGCGACAGGTCGGTCTCGAGGTCGGTGGCGAAGGAGACCTCGGGGTTGCGGGAATCGGGCGGATACACCTCGGTTCGGAAAGTGGTGACCTCGATGCGGGTGTCGCCGCGCTGGGCCGCGACCGTGCCGAACTCGAACCCGGTCGTCCACACCTTCCCGCCCGACCACTTGTCGAGCACTTCGAGGGAGCCTTCCGGACCTGCATCGGTGGCGAAGTCGAGGTCCGCATGGACCGAGCCGAGCAGCGCGTCGCGCACCCACCCCCCCACGAGCCACAGACCGAAGCCGGCGCGCCGGTAGGCGTGGGCGAGGTCGATCGCGATGCCGGGCAGGATCCGGCGGAGGGGCTCGGACACGGTGCGCGTCAGGATATCCAAGCGACGGGGCGGGACAGCTTGGTGCGGGCGGCCCTCGCCCGCCGCTACTCGATCAGCCCGGCCTGCCGCAGCATGATCTGGAAGTCGTGCGGGTTCGACGAGCCGCGCAGAGCGTCCTCGAGGCTTACGACCTCGTTCTTCACCATCGACAGCAGCGACTGGTCGAAGGTCTGCATCCCGTAGAACTCGCCCTCGCCGATCACGTCACGGATGAGGTGGGTCTGCTCGGGGTTGACGATCATGTCGAACACCCGCCCGGTCATGACGAGCACCTCGACCGCGGGAACGCGCCCGCCGTCGGTCCGCGGCATCAGTCGCTGGCTGACGATCCCCCGGAGGGCACTGGCCAGCGAGATGCGAACCTGCTTCTGCTGGTGCGGCGGGAAGAACTCGATGATCCGGTTGACGGTCTCCGTGGCGTCGATCGTGTGGAGGGTCGAGATCACGAGATGCCCGGTCTCGGCGGCCGTGATCGCGGCGTGGACGGTCTCCTGGTCGCGCATCTCACCGATGAAGATGACGTCCGGGTCTTGCCGCATCGCCCGACGCAGGCCCTCGCGGAAGTCCGCGGTGTCGATGCCGACCTCACGCTGGTTGACGACCGCCATCCGGTCGGGGTGCAGGATCTCGATCGGGTCCTCGATCGTCATGATGTGCACCCGCCGCGTCGAGTTGATGTGGTGGATCATCGCCCCGGTGGTGGTGGTCTTTCCGGACCCGGTCATGCCGGTGACGAGGATCAGCCCGCGGGGCTCGTCGGCGAGGCGGGCGACGACGGGCGGCAGGCCGAGGCTTTCGAAGCTTGCCGAGCCCGGGAGCACGCGCCGGATGGCCATCCCGACGACGCCGCGCTGGCGGTAGACGTTGCACCGGAACCGCCCGAGGCCGGGGAAGGAGTAGGCGAAGTCCGCCTCTCCGGACTCGGAGAACTCCTTGGCGATGCGGTCGCTCATCAGCTCGAGCGCGGCCCGCTCGGTGTCATTGGGGCCGAGCTTCGGGAACTCCAACAGGTGCAGGGCTCCGTCGATGCGGATGATCGGCGGAGCACCAACCTTGATGTGCAGGTCGGAGGCCTTCTTCTCCACCAGAACCCGCAGAAAGTCGTGAATGCTTGCCACGATCGGCCTCCCCTCGCTACGCGCCGGAATCGGTGCTGCCGCGCACCACGCTACTCGATAGGGCTATCGGCGTTGCCGGACCCGCTCTCAAGGGTTCCCCGGTTGCGGTGGAAGGATTCCGCGCGCTCGAGGGCCTCCCGCGACCCCTCGGGGTCCGGCGCGGGCCATGGGCCGGCGGGCGCCTCGCCGCCGAGGGCCCGCAGCGCCGCCACGAAGGAGGTGGAGAGCCCCTCGAGGTCGTAGCCTCCTTCGAGCGTTGCGACGACTCGGCCTTCGCACAGCGCATCGGCGGCTTCGACCAGTGCGGCGACCATCGCACCGAATCCCTCCGCGCTCACCTGCATCAGCGCGAGCGGGTCTCGGCGGTGCGCGTCGAAGCCGGCGGAGACGAGGAGGAGGCCCGGCCGGAACCGGTGCAGGGCAGGGACCACGACGCGCGACATCGCCGCGAGGTAGGTCGCATCGCCGGTCTCGGCAGGCAGTGGAACGTTGAGCGTCGTGCCGTCCCCGGCGCCGGCGCCCACCTCCTCGAGCGCGCCGCTCCCCGGATACCAGGGGTACTGGTGGAGCGAGACGTAGAGTATGGCGTCGTCCTCCCAGAACACGTCCTGCGTCCCGTTGCCGTGATGGACGTCGATGTCGACGATCGCGACGCGCTCGGCCGAACCGGTGCGGATCGCCCGGCGGGCGCCGACCGCCACGTGGTTCACGAGGCAGAACCCCATCCCGCGCTCGGGGGTGGCGTGATGGCCGGGGGGCCGGACGAGGCAGAAGGACCGCCGGCCGTCGGCAAAGGCGGCGTCGACCGCCGCGGTGCACGCCCCGGCAGCCCGAACGGCGACCTCGAACGAACGCGCGCCTGCGTAGGTGTCGGGATCGATCTGCCCTCCGCCGCGGGCCACGAAGCGCTCGAGGGCGTCGAGATAGCGAGCCGGGTGGACGGCTTCCAGATCGGCCCGATCCGCTGGGGAGGCCGGGACGATCTCCGTGTCGAGCCCGGACCCGTCGAGCGCCTCCCGGCAGGCTTGGATGCGCTGCGGGCGCTCGGGATGGCCGACAGCACGGTGCTCCGCTTCCGGCGGGTTGACGTGGATCAGGAGATCCACGGGCGACCTTTCAAGGGGGCGCGTCGGGAATGCATCTCGGGATTATTCTTCCCGAATGGTGGCCGGTGGCGGGCTATCCTCGCAGCCAATGATGGCCGCCTTCAGGCTCGCCCGGTGACGCCGCTTCCCACGAAGACGCAGCGGTCGGCGGGCGGGGTGATCCTCGACCGGGAGGGACGCGTGGTGCTCACCTCCCGGCGGTCCTTCCAGGGCCAGCTGCAGTGGGGCCTTCCGAAGGGGTTGGTCGAGCCCGGCGAAGAAATCGAGGCGACGGCGCTGCGCGAGGCGGCGGAGGAGAGCGGCCTCGAGGTTGCCCTCGTGGCTCCGATCGAAGTCATCGAATACTGGTACGTCCAGCCCGCGTCCTCGGGCCGTCCCGCGGTCCGGATTCACAAGTACGTGCACTTCTTTCTCATGCGGAGGGTCGGGGGCGACCCGGCCCGGCACGACGCCGAGACGGAAGAGGTCGCGTTCCTCGACCTCGCCGAGGCGGCGCAACGGGCATCGTTCGAGTCGGAGGGGAAGCTGCTGGCCGCGGTGGCCGGGGCCCTTGCAAAGCTGAGCGTACGCGGCGATCGCGCCGGCCAGGACCTCGGCGAGTGAAGGAGCTTGCATTCGTCCTGGCCGGTGTGGCCGCAGGCGTCTTCTCGGGCGCGCTCGGGGTGGGAGGTGCACTCCTCGCCACACCCCTAATCCGTTTTCTCGGCGTGGCCCCCTACCTCGCGATCGGGACGACCGTCCCGGTGATGCTCCCGACGACCGTCACCGGTGCGATCATCTACCGGCGCGCCGGGTTGCTCGACCTGCGGTCCGCGGCATGGACGGCGGGCGCGGCTGCTCCGGCGACCGCCGCCGGCGCGTTCACCACCCGGCACGTCAACGGGCACGCACTGATGCTGATGACCGCGGCAATCCTGGTCGTGCTGGCCCTCCGGGCATTTGCCAGCCGCAGCGGCGAGGAGGGTCAGACAGAGATCCGGCGGTCTGCGGCATCCCTGGTGGCCGTGGGCGTCGCCGCAGGCTTCTTCTCCGGTCTGCTCGGCGTGGGGGGCGGCTTCATCCTCGTGCCGGTGTTCGTGCGCGCCCTCCGGTTCCCGGTCAAGGTCGCCTTGGGGACGTCACTGGCCGTCATCGCGCTCGCGACCGTGCCGAACATCGCCGCCCAGAGCCTGGTCGGCAACATCGACTGGAAGGTGGCGCTGCTGCTTGCGCTCGGGGTCGTGCCCGGCGCGCGCGCAGGGTCGCTGCTCGCCATCCGCGCCTCGGAGCGCCGCCTGCGAATCGCGATCGTCGTATGCGTCCTGGTCGTGGGGTTGGCGTATGCGGGGGTCGAGGCCGCCGCGCTCATCGGCTCCTGACGCTCTGCCGAAACGAGCACTGGCGGACTGGCGGACTGGCGCACTGGCGGACTGGCGCACTCTCTTCGCATCTACCGCCACATATGGCGCTGATCGTGAGGAGAGTCCGATTCGGCCCCCGGGCCCCGGCCGCTCGCCGACCTCACGAGCAATCTGCTCCCGGCCCCTCCGGGCAGCGAGCACGGCGAGCGTGCGCAGTCACACCGCGGACGCTGGCTGGCGGCCGCCCCGACCGCCTATTCTGCGTGGGATGTCCTCGATCGCGACGCTGGTTGCGCTACTGCTCTTCGTGGTCCCGCTGCCGGCGCTCGCCGCCGAGACGGCTCCCCAGATCGAGGTTCGCCTGACGGACCTGTCCCCCTGGGTCGGCCCGGACGACACCCTCCACATCGGTCTCAGCGTCCGCAACCGCGGCGGGGCGGACCTCAAAGATCTGCGGGTGGAGGTCTCGGTGCACGAGGCGGTGCGGTCGCGTTCCGAGCTCGACGAGTCGTTCCGGGGACGCATTCGATCGCGGGCCCCCTGGACCGACACGCTGCCCATTCCCGAGACGGTCGAGGCAGGGTCGGAGCGGGATGTCGCCGTGGACAAGAAGCTCTCGGAGATCTCGTTTCTCCAGCGAGGCCAGGACGGCGTCCATCCGCTCAAGATCACCTTGCGCGCCGGCGGGGTGGCCGCTCCACCCATCGACACGCAGCTGATCTTCTTCAACCAGGCGGTGGCCCAGCGCCTCCGGCTGGTCATGGTGATCCCGTTACACGCTGCTCCGGCGACCGACCCGTCGGGGAGGCTTTTCACCGACGAGATCGTCGACTCGATCGACCGTGGACGCCTCTGGCAGCTCCTGAACGCCCTGGACGCCTATCCCCAGGTCCCCGTCACGGTCGCCCCGAGCGGGCTTCTGCTCGACACGCTCCGAGGGTTGGAGAACGGGTTCACCCTGCGGGCGGGGTCGGCCCGCCGCGAGGTCCGCGCCGAGGACCGCGAGGCGCGCGCCGCGGCCGACCTCCTGACCCGGCTCCGAGTTCTCGCCGGACGGCAATCGACCAGGATGGTCGCCCTGCCCTACTCGGCGGCCTACCTCCCCGCCCTGACCCGGTTCGACCTGGCCGACCGGGTGCGCGCGGAGGTGGAGGGAGGCAGCAACGCGTTGAAGGTCGGGGTGGGATACGAACCGCTCTCGGGGTGGCTGTACCCGACGCTTGGGGCCCTCGACGAGGACACGTTCAAGCCCCTGCTCGACTCGGGGGCGTCGCATCTGATCCTCTCACCGTCGACCGTACGGCGCAGCCAGAGCCCCCTCACCCTCTCCGCTCCGGTGGAGGTGCGAACTCGGGCCGGGAGTGCCGCCGCGCTGGTCGAGGACCGCGAGCTCAAGCGGGCGCTGAGCCCACCCTCGGATCTGAGTCCGCTCCAGGGGCGGCAGCGGTTCCTTGCCGAGACCGCCGCGATCCTGCTCGAGCGCCCGGCGCAGCTCCGGGCGGTGGCGGTGGTGACCCCACTCGAATGGGATCCCCACCCGTCGATGATCCTGGGAATCCTTCAGGCGCTGGCGTCCTCGCCGTGGGTCGCCGGCACGACGCCGGACGCAGCCGAGGCGGAGATCCCACCGGGGCCGCGGGTCGAGCTCGTCACCAACGAGGCGGCGACCCGGAGCGGGCCCGAGTCGCCCGGCCGTGAGTACTTCGACGGCATGCGCGCCGCCCGTCGCGCCATCGACGACCTCGCCGACCTCCGCCCGGTCGGGAGCACGGGGCCGGCGCTGCTCCGTGACCTCGAGCGCCGGCTGCTCATCGCCGAGAGCGCAGACTGGTGGGGCACACCGGCCGGGGTCGATCGGGGACGCGGTTTCGCCCGCTCCATCGTCTCCACGGTGGACGAGGAGTTCCGAAAGGTGTCGCCTCCTGCGGTGCAGACCGTCACCTTCACGTCCCGGTCCGGGACGATCCCGCTCCTGATGAACTCCCGGGTCGACTATCCGGTCACGGTCCAGATCCGGCTCGAGTCCGACAAGCTCACCTTCGGGTCGGCGAAGTGCGGGCCGAGGGCGGCCGAGGGGAGGTGCGAGATCACGACCTCGCTGCTGCCGAGGGCGCAGACGCTCGACGTCCCCGCCACCGTGCGGGTAACCGGCCGGATCCCGCTGCGCGTCACCCTGCTGACCGCCGGGCGCCAGGTCACGGTGGGCACAAGCCGGCTCTGGGTTCGCTCGACCGAGTACAACCAGACCGCGCTCGCGATTACCGGGGGGGCGGCGGCGTTCCTCGTGATCTGGTGGACGACCGGACTCGTCCGCCGCCGCCCGCCGCGCGAGGGCGCGCCGAGCCGAAGGCGTCGCCGCGCGGCCGCGCCGGCGGTTCCGGCTGCAGA
>JBOGWP010000189.1:0-10969 GCA_050693875.1 Actinomycetota bacterium | reverse complement strand
GGTGAGCGAGCGGGAGCTCGCCGCGATCCGGATCGAGGCGCACGCCTTCCACGGTGAGTGGAACTACACGATCAGCCCGAGGAAACAGGAGAGCCTCTAATGATCATCTTGTTTCCTTCCGAGTCCTAAGGTGGATCGATGCGGAAACGAGGGCCGGTTGGGCTCGCCTGAGGCGGTGTTCTCGCCCGGAAGCACCGACGAGGCGGCGAAGGCGGCATCGGACAGGTCAGGGCCCGGGATCTCGGTGCGCGGGCTCGTCAAGCGGTACGGGGAGATCCGCGCGGTGGCGGGGATCGACTTCGATGTCGCCCGCGGCGAGACCTTCGGCTTCCTCGGCCCCAACGGCGCCGGCAAGTCCACCACGATCAAGATGCTGTGCACCCTGGCGACCCCCACCGCCGGGCGGGCCGCCGTGGCGGGCTTCGACGTGGTCCGGGAGCGGGATGCGGTCCGGCGCAACATCGGGCTGGTGTTCCAGGAGACCACCCTCGACGGCTACCTCACCGCCGAGCGAAACCTTCGCTTTCATGCCGAGCTGTACGGGGTGCCGCGCGCCGAGGTGGGGCCGCGCATCCAGCAGGTGCTCGAGTTGGTGGGCCTGTTTGATCGCAAGGACAGCAAGGTCCACACCTTCTCGGGCGGGATGATGCGCCGGCTCGAGATCGCCCGGGGGCTGCTGCACTCCCCAAGGGTGCTGTTCCTCGACGAGCCGACCATCGGCCTCGACCCCCAGACCCGCGCCTCGATCTGGGAGTACATCGGCGAGCTGCGGACCAACGAGGAGATCACGATCTTCTTCACCACCCACTACATGGACGAGGCGGAGTACTGCGACCGCATCGCGATCATCGACCACGGCAGCATCGTGGCCCTCGGCACGCCGGAGGCCCTGAAGGCGAGCGTGGGCAAAGACCGGCTGCAGATCCAGACCGGCGACGACCAGGCCGCCATCGCCGCTCTTCGGGAGCGGTTCGGGATCGAGGCGGGGATCCACGAGCACGCTGTGACCTTCTCGGTGTCCTCGGGCGAGGAGTTCGTCCCCCGACTGTTCGCCGGGCTGGGGGTGCCGATCAGCTCGGTCAAGGTCGCTCGCCCCACGCTCGACGACGTGTTCATGAAGTACACCGGCCGCACCATCCGCGATGCCGAGGCGGTGAACCCGCTGAAGCAGATGGTGGCGGCATTCCGCAGGAGGTGAGGTGCCGGTGGCAACCGATACGGCCACGCCCGTCGTCCCCGTCCGGCTGCCGGAGGGGACGCTTCGCCACGACCTGCGGGCGATCAAGATCGTCTGGCAGCGGGAGCTGATCCGCTTCTTCCAGGACCGGCCCCGGATCGTCTCGTCGCTGCTGCAGCCGATCCTGTTCCTCTTCGTGCTCGGGACGGGCCTCTCGACGCTCGCCTCCGGCGGGACCGGGGGCCTGAGTCTGCGGACCTTCATGTTCCCGGGCGTGCTGGCGATGGCGACGATGTTCACGGCGATCTTCTCCGCCGGCTCGATCGTGTGGGACAGGGAGTTCGGGTTCCTGCGCGAGATGCTGGTCGCCCCGGTGCGGCGGAGCGCGATCGTGCTCGGCAAGTGCCTCGGCGGGGCGAGTGTCGCCACGTTCCAGGGGCTGATCGTGCTGTCGCTGGCCGGGCTGGTGGGGGTGCCCTACCGCCTGTCGCTGTTCCTCACGCTCGTGGGCGAGCTGCTCCTGCTTTCGTTCACGCTCACCGCGGTCGGGGTGATCGTGGCGGCCCGGATGCGCAGCATCCAGACTTTCTTCGCCATGACCCAAGTCTTTCTCATGCCGATGTTCTTCCTCTCGGGGGCCCTCTACCCGCTCTCGAACCTGCCGGCATGGCTGCACGTGCTCACGCGGATCGACCCGCTCACCTACGTGGTCGACCCGATGCGCCGGGCAGTGTTCGCGCACCTGAGCCTGAGCCCGGCGCTGGTGCACCGGCTGAGCCCGGGCGTGACCTGGGGGAGCTGGCACGTCCCGACCCCGGTCGAGCTGATCCTGGTCGCCGCGATGGCGGTGGCGCTGCTGATCGGGGGCGTGGTGCAGTTCCGGCGGGCCGAGTAAGGCGAGCCGTTCGGCGAGGTCGACGTCGCCGAGCAGCCGATCAGTGCCGCGAGGACGAATCCCTCCGATCGCGGAGGGCCTGATCGAGGAGCCCTACCACTCCACGATCGGGCGCACCTCGACCGCGCCACCCATGCTGGTCGACGGGATCCGCGCGGCAAGCTCGATCGCGGCGTCGAGGTCGTCGGCCTCGAACAGCAAGTAGCCTGCGATGGCCTCCTTGGTCTCGACGAACGGGCCGTCGGTGGTCAGCGTCTTGCCGCCCTGCACCCGAACGGTCGTCGCCCTCTCCGGGGGCTGAAGCTGGAGGCCGGGGCTCACGCCTGGAGTCTGGTTGATCGCCATGTAGGCGCCGTAGATCGCCTTCTTCTCGTCCTCCGGGAGGTTCTCGAACGCGGCCACCGCGCGCTCGTTGCTTTCGCCGTCGCGACGTGGCCTCGGCGCGTCGCCCTGGTAGATCAGCAGCATGAACTTCATCCGCTTCCTCCTCCTCGGGAATGGTCGTATGTGAGACGAACGGTGCGCCGCGAAATCGACAAATTCTCGGGGCGGACGAGCCTCGATCTCGCAACCCCACAGGCCCTCAGCCTAGTGGCAGGTCCCTGCTCCGGAGTCGACGGGGGCGCCGCCCGAATCTGCGACGAACCGCCAGTCGTAGCCGCCTCCCCGAAGCGTGAGGGCGAGCACGCCGAAGGTGTCGTCGCTCCTCGCCTCGCTGTTGGCCATCGGATTCCCGATCGGGTAGTGGCTCTTGCCTCCGGTCCCCACCACGAACTCTCGGATGCCTCGGGCGTCGTCTCGCGACCCGTTGGGCGACTGGGGTGCGAACCGCTCGTAGTCATGATCGTGACCGTTGAGCACGACCTCGGCTCCCGCGTCGTAGAGCGCCTGCCAGGTGTCGCTGAGCGAGGCGTCCCCCCCGTGTTTCCCGGAGCTGAACCGAGGACGGTGCCAGTAGGCGAGCGTGCACTGATCGGGGTTGACGGCAAGGTCGGCCCGCAGCCACTGGAGCTGCGGGGATCCGGCCCCGCAGCCACCCACCTCGCCGCAGTTCGAGTTGAGGACGACCACGTGCCAGGTGCCCAGGTCGTAGCTGTAGTAGCCACCCGGGGCGTCGCCGGCGGCCGCGCCGAAGTAGGCGAAGTACCCGGCCGCGCCTGCGGTGCGGTACTCGTGATTGCCGACCGCCGGACGGGTGATCGCCTTGAGCCGGCCCCAGGTCGGCTCGTACGAGGTCTGGAACTTGAACAGGGCCCCGTCTTCATATTGGAGGTCTCCGAAGGGGGCCACGATCGTCGGGGCAAGCGCAAGGAGAACGTCCGAGGTGGCCCCCATGTGGCAGGCAGCCTCGGTCGGGGCAGCCCCGCCGGTCGGGTCGCAGGCGATGTCACCGGCGGCGGCGAGGACCGGGTCGGCCGTAGGGGGTGGCTGCGCGAACGGCGGCCCGACCACCGCCGCTCCGTCGGTCTCCACGACGAGATGTGGGCCGCTTGCGCCGGTCTCGCGGGAGGCGAATCGGATGATGTCCCGGGCGGTGCTCGCGATCGCCATCGAGACCGGCCCCAGCCCCGAGACCAGCGGCGTGACGTCGAGCTCGACCCACGCGCCCGCCTCGAAGGGACCGGAGGTCGCCGCCGGGACGGCCTCGTAGTGCGACGGGACCTCCCGGCTAGGGTGCGCGATACTCCTGGACGACCACGCGCCAGGGGGCCTCGCCCGCCTGTACGCGCAGGGCGTAGTCGCCGGCCGGGTTCACCAGCACCTGCGTGCCGGAGCACGGGGATCCGCACTCGAGGTCTGCGTAGCCGGCGGTCGCGTCGAGCCCCTCTCGGGCGTCCACCAGAAAGACCACGAAGGACTCGGCATCGCTTTGGAAGACCAACCGGGTGTCGATTCCCCGGAGGTGGAACACCGGCGAGCTGGCGTCGCAGGTCCCGTGGAGGTCCCCCACCGTCACCCAGGCCTTTCCGGCCCTGGGGTCGTCGCCGGGGAGTGTCCCCGTGGTCGGGTCGCCCGAGCCAGCGCAGGATTGGGGTGCTCGGATCGGAACCGGCGACGCCTCGCGACTCAGCGGACTCCGCCGACTCGGCGACGGCTCGGCGGACGGCGACGAGGGCACGGGTGACGGACTGGGCACGGCGGGAGGGGTCGGCGAGGCGGGGCGCGCCGATGCGGCCGGAGGCCGGATGTTCCCCCGGGGTTGGGTGCGCGCGAGCACGAACAACCCCACAGCCGCGGGCACGATCAGGCCGGTGGCGAGCACGGTGAGCGCGCTCCGCCTGGTCATCGAATCGTCCGCAAACCCTGGGCGGCGACCAGTGTTCCAAGCACGACCAGGGCGCCGGCCCCGGCAATCGGGAGGAGTCGCATCGCCCGCCGGGCGACGTGGCGCTCGGCGAGCGGGCGGCCCAGGACCACCGCGGTTCCGACCGTGGCGAGGGTGAGCGCCAGGCCGATCGAGAACGACACGATCAGCGCCAGTCCCAGGGCGGGGCGGCCGAGCACGAACGCCCCCACCATCACCACGACCGCCGATGGCGACGGGACGATCCCTCCCGAGGAGGCGAGGATGAACAGCCCTCGACGGGACAGCGGTGAGACGCCGGCCGGCAGCTCGTGGGCGTGCCTGTGGGCGTGTGTGGCCAGGCTTGCGTGACCATCTCCGTGGGTATGTGCCGGAGCCGGTCCGGCGCCGGGCCGGTCGGCGGCGGGGTCGGATGACCCATCGTTCATGCGCTCGAGACGTCCCCCCTCGGCCTCGCGGTCGGAGTGCCCGTTCCCCAAGCGGAGCGCCCGAACCCGGGCGTGGAGGAGCCAGACGCCGACCCCCAAGACCCCCACCCCGGAGGCCATGGTGAGCACCGGGTAGAGGCGCTCCGGGGTGAACGACCTCCGCACCGAGAAGAGGACGATACCGAGGCCCAGCACGCTCACGGTGTGCATGAGCGACACGGTGATCCCGATGAGGGCGGCGTCTCGCACCCGGCCCCGCGAGCCGAGGAGATAGAAGGCCATCACGGTCTTACCGTGGCCGGGCGCGAGGGCATGCCCGGCGCCGAACAGCAACCCGGCGGCGAGCATCCCGGCCACGACCATCGGGGTGAGGTCCTGCCGTGCGATCAGGGAGGTGAAGCGGCCGCCGGCGCGGGGCGGTGCCGTCGTCGCCCTGGCGATGGGGAGCGCCGCGACCGGGCTCGTGCCCTGCCGGAAGGTGAACTCGGCGCGCCGGAGGTCGAGCGGGGCCTGCAGGAGGTCGGCCGGGTAGGAGCGCAGCTCGTCGGATACATCCCGCGCAGGAGCCGTGGAAGAGAGGATGCGGGCGTCCCCGCGGGCCGTGACCACAATCTCCCGCCATCCCACCCGGCCGGGTTCGTTCCCGTCGGCGAAGGCGGCCGTTCCGACCCGGTCGGAGGAGGCTTGGGGGAGGGAGGCGGCGAACAGGACGGCGAGGCGCAGGGTGGGCAGGTCCGCCTGGCCCGGGGGCCGGCTGAGCCGCAGATGCTCGATCGCCAGAGGGGCGCGCTCCCCGTCGACGGTGAGGGTGAGCCCGGCGACGATCTCGCCGGCCCGAGCCGATGCGAATCCGGACGGGTCGGCCTCGATCGCCTCGCGCTCTTGGAAGGCGGGGATCTCCGCCTCGTCGAGGACGTAGTAGACGCGCAGCACACCCGCCGACACCTCCACCCGGGCGTACCGGTTCACCGTGAAGTTCCCCAGCGGATGCGCCGAGGCCGCGGGGGCGGAGACCAGCATGGCCAGCGCAACCGCGGCGCCGCCGAGCAGGAGGCGGAACCGGACGCTCCTCCGGCTCTCCCGCGTGGGCAGGGCGCGGCGTACCACCATCGCGCCCGGCCGGTGCAGGGGGCCGCGGGTAGAGTGCACCGCGTGGCAGCGGCTCGGATCGGCCGGCTCTCCAGCGCCGCACTGCTGCTCATCCTCGTTGCCGGGTGCACCTCGAACCGGGTGGCCCGGTCCGATGCCCGCCCGAGCCCAAGCGACGCTTCCGGCCATCCCGCGCCCTCTCCGGTGGCGACCGTGCGGGAGGCGGTGGAGGCGCTCCTGTCCGCCGAGCAGCGCGGCAACCATGCTGCCTCGTACCGGCTGCTGTCGAGTCGAAGCCGGAGAACCTATCCGGACGTGGCCGACTGGTCGAGGCGCCGAAACGAGCTCCCCAAGATCACGGGCTTCTCGATCCTCGACGCCGCCGGCGATCGCGCCACCGCGCTCGTCGAGCACCGGCCGGGTCTCGACCCCTTCGTGGGGCTGAGCCCCGCCCGCGAGCGCCAGACCTGGAGAGGCCGGCCCGAGCGCGGCGGCTACCTCCTCGACGCCGACCCCGAGGTCGAGGTCGTGCTCCCGCCTGACGACGCGGCGAAGCCGGCGGCGGAGGCGTGGGCCTCCGCGGTCCAGGGGTGCGACGAGGCGCAGGCGCGCGCCCTTCAAGGCGTCGCCACCCTGTTCGGCTCGAGCCGGGGAGCGGCGAGCCTGTGCCGCTCCACCGGGCGGGTTCGGGCGGGAGCCGTGACTCGTCTCCCCCCCGGGCCGATCTCCTCCGACATCGTGGCGCAGTACTCGACCGACGCCCTCGTCTGGGCGCGCGTGGTGGCTCTGGATGCCGACCGCGCTTCCTTTCACGTGATCCTGGCACCCATCGCAGACGGGTGGAAGGTGATCGGAGTCTTCGACTGAAAGGCCGGCCACGGCCGAGTCCCGGTGGCCGCGGGGTCCGTCACCCCGGCTCCTCCCCGGGCGGCGGCACGGAGAGCCCGAGCGCGCCGGCCAGCTGCTCCACCTTGGGGACGTACCGGGCCGAGAATCGGGGGTTGGTCTCCAGGACCACCCGGAGCTGCTCGACCGCCCCCACCCGGTCGCCCCGTGCGAAGGAGATGGCCGCGGCGTGGAAGCGCAGCATGGGATCGCGGGTGCCGAGCCGAAGCGAGCGGGCCGACTCCCGCTGCGCCTCGTCGAGCCTGCCCACCCGGAAGAGGTTCCATGCGAGGGCGTCATGGCCGAGGACTCCGGGGCGGGCGCGCAGCGCCCTGCGGGCGCGCGCCACGGCGCCCTCCCCGGGGTGTTGCTCCGCGTCGAAGAGGGCGAGATCGAGATCGAGGTTGACCCCGTTGGCCACGAAGAGCTTGGCGATCACCCCCACCAGCTCGTAGGCATCGGCGGCCTCGGCCGGGCGGCCGGCTGCGGTGAGGGCGTCGCCGTGAGCGATCGCATACTCGGGCTGGGGTTGCACCCGCACCACCCGACCCAGGAGCTCCGCCGCCTCGGACCAGCGCCCTCGGGCGACCGCCACCCGTGCCTGCCCCGCCGCCGCGGCGGGGAACCCGGGAAAGGACCTCTCGGCCTCGGCGTACTGGGCCGCGGCTGCCCCCGACTGGCCATCCAGGAGGAGGAGGTTGCCGAGGAGGACCTGGACGTAGGCGAGGTTCTCACCCGACCCGCCGGCGACGACCGCCTGCGTCATCGCCTCGATCGCCCCGGGCAGGTCCCCGCGCAGCTCTCGGGCGTACGACACGCGGGAGAGGCCCGGCAGCCCCGGCTTGATGTCGACCATTCGCTGGGTTGCGGTCAGAGCCTCGTCGTAGCGGCCGAGCTCGTTGAGCGCGTCCACCAGCACACCTTGCGCCGAGGCGTCGTGGGGGGCCACCGTGGCGGCCCGCTTCCCGAGGGTGAGCGCCTCGGCAAAGCGATGCTGGGCGAGGGCCAGCGTGCCGGCGGTCACCAGCACCGCCGGGTCGCCCGGGCGTTTGGAGACGAGCCCATCGAGCAGCCCTCTCGCCTTGGCGTACAGGCTCGGGTCGGCGACCTCCCGGGCCTTCTGGAGGAAGGCCTGCACCAGGCTGAGCCGGGCCTGGTCGTCGGTGGGCGCGGCCCGCAGCCGGGCCTGGGCGGCGGCGATGGCGCGATCGGTGGCGGAGGTGCTGGCCGGATCAACCGGGATGAACGGGACTGTCCGCGACCCCTTGCGGACGGCGGTCGTCCCGCCGATTCCGCAGCTCGCCGCTATCAGCAGGAGAACAGCGGCGAGAGCAGCACGGCGCACCAGGTCACGGGGCAGAGTGCCCCGGTGGCTGCCAGGTATAGCCGTCGAACGGTGGGGCGACATAGGGGAACGCCCCGATCGGGGCGACATCGTCCTCGTCGACCCCATCGCCGAGGGCGTTGTTGGGAGCGACGTTGAAGGCCGGGGTGAATGGCGTCCCTCCCGCCAGGAGCCGCAGCTCGATGTCGACGACGTCGTCGGTGAGCCGACGGCCGTTGGGGAATCCGCCGGGATCGCCGGTCAGGATCGCCAGCCGGTTGGCCGTCGTCCCGGCCACCGGGGCCCGGGCCAGGTTCACCCGAAGGAGGTCAGCGGGCGGCAGGGCGTTCCCCGCCGACAGGCCGGCGGCCTGTCCGGTCAGCACCGCCACGATGTCGGTGCGCATGGGGTTGCCGGAGCCGTCGAAGCCCCCCGCTGGAACCCCCACCCCCGGGTAGAGCACCGGGATGAGCTTGGTCGGCTCTGGGTCGAGGATGTTCGGGAAGAAGACCGCGTCGTCCTTGGGCGAGGTCCCGTTCCACTGGTCCTTCAGCCCCAGCGGGATCAGCACCTCGTTGACCAGCGGGATGCCCAACCGGCTCACCTGCACCCACCGCCCGGCGTTGCGGGGAGCGCCTCCAGCCACCGAGAGGACCCGGACCCGCTGCCTGCTGGCGGAGGCGTAGATGCCCACGAAGGAGTCCTGGGAGTCCTCCGTCGCCGGGAAGTCGCCGTTCTTGCTCACCGCCGAGATCGGCACCTGGAGGGCGATGGTGTGGACGTTGAACCCGGCGAGACCATCGACGCCGGGGGCGTTGGGCCGAGAGATGGTGTGGGCGCTGTTGACCGGCCGCAGGCCGAGGAGGTCGAAGACCGAGCCAAGGTCGACGTAGAAGGGGTCCTGCCGCTGACCGGCGAAGACCTGGCCCCCACCGGGGAGGCTCGTCACGGTCGGTGCCGCGAGCGCAGCCTCGTAGTTGGGGGTGGAGCGAGGCCCGATGTTGACCGGCGGGGTGGGGACGTCGGTGAGCAGCATGGAGGCGCCCGACCCGTCGATCCTCTGCACCGAGTAGACCTGGCGCACGTTCTGTGGTGCGGCGTTGGGGGCGGTGATCTGGCCGGTGTTGTACAGGAAGGTGTTGGGATTGTCGGTGATGGTGCGGAACCGGAACTGATAGCTGATGTCGTCTGCGACGTCCCCGTTGTTGTCAATGTGGATCTCATAGAGTGCATCGTCGGCGAAGCGCTGCCAGTTCGGCCCTCCCTGGGGGAGCTCCAGCCCGACGTAGTTGGCGATCACCGTGAGCATGCCCGGGTCGGTGGGGTCCCGGAAGGCGTAGAGGTCGGTGTTGTCGGCAGTGGGGTCCTGACTGATCAGGGGCGCCTCGCGATGGCTCGACGCGAGGACCGGTCCCAGGGAGGTCCCCGCCGCCATGCCGACAATTCCGGCGGCAACTGCC
The DNA here is from genome assembly GCA_050693875.1 of Actinomycetota bacterium. Taxonomy (GTDB): domain Bacteria; phylum Actinomycetota; class CADDZG01; order JAHWKV01; family JBOGWP01; genus JBOGWP01. The sequence goes on along the minus strand of JBOGWP010000189.1, from coordinate 1,406 downwards.
GTGAACCCAGCCAGCAGCCTGCTGCGTCTCATCCCGGTCTCCTTCCAGGAAGCGAGTTGTCGAGCTCCGGCGGGGAGCCCTGCGTCCCGGCTCCCGTCCCGGGCGCAAAAGATCTGCCCGGCATCAGAAAACCCCCATCCCCACCACCGGCCGGTTCAGGACCAGCGACCCGGTCGACCCGCAGAACTCGGCGTCGCCGAAGGCGAAGACCCCGCCGTCGGAGGCGACCATCCAGTAGCCCTGCCCAGGGAAGGTGAGCCCGATGGCCACCACCGGGCGGTTGAGGACGATGCCTCCCGTGGAGCCGAAGAAGCCGGCGTCGCCGAAGGCGAAGACCCCGCCGTCGGAGGCGACCATGTAATAGCCGTTGCCCGTGGCGGTGGCCGTGGCACCGACCACCGGCTGGTTGAGCGAGATGCCGCCGGTCGATCCGAGAAATGCCGCGTCCCCGAAGGCGAACACGCCGCCGTCCGAGGCGACGAGCCAGTAGCCCTCGGCGGTGTTGCTGGGGGTCATCGAGACGATCGGCCGATTGAGACGCATCGACCCGGTGGATCCGAAGAAACCGGCATCCCCGAAGGCGAACAGGCCCCCGTCGGCGGCTGCGAGCCAGTAGCCCTCGCCGGTGGGGGTGGCAGCGATCGCGACGATGGGCTTGTTGAGCGCGGTGCCCCCCATCGATCCGAAGAACCCGGCATCCCCGAAGGAGAACACCCCGCCGTCGGAGGCAACCATCCAGTAGCCGTCACCGGTCGGGGTTGCCGCCATCCCCACGACCGGCCGGTTGAGAGAGATCCCCCCGGTGGAACCGTGGAAGTCGGCGTTGCCGAAGGCGAAGACTCCGCCGTCGGAGGCTGCAAACCAGTACCCAGCCCCGTGGGGGCAGGGTTCCGCCGCCGCAGAGGCACCGGCGGGTCCGGCAGTCGCCGGGAGCCAGATCAGGATCCAGGCGAGGGCGGGGACGATGCCACGCCCAGCCGACCGAGCCCTGGGGCGGCCGGAACGCATCAACCGCCGGAGAGCAAATTGCGTCGCTGGTTGTGCACCAGAACCTTTCGTGCCTGCCCTCCGCTCCGGGAAGTCCGTCACTGCCGTTTCGGCTGCGCGGTCCTTCATACAGCCTGGGGAGGAGATTTGTCCAGGTTTGGATGGCCCCGCTCCCCGTGCACGGCCCCCGCGGACGCCACCGCCGGGCCGTGCCTATAGCCCAGCTCGACGACGATCCTGGGCGGCTGAGGTGACAACCTTCGGTATCACCTCAGAGGGAAGGGTCCGGGGACCCCCGAGTTCCGCAGTTAGCGGGCACATGAGGGGGTCTCGACGAGCATTTGTGCTGGTCAGAGGCTTGTCGACTCTTCGAGAGCTCCAAAAACGTGGGCACACGATTCTGGCCTGAGATGCTGGTC
>JBOGWP010000188.1:0-4016 GCA_050693875.1 Actinomycetota bacterium | reverse complement strand
GCGAGGCCTGCCGGCATTGAACGACGCCGCCGGAGGCTCGGCTCGCCGAGCGGGGCGAGGCGGGCCGACATTGAGGACCGCGGCCGGAGGCTCGGCTCGCCGAGCGTGGCGAGGCGGGCCGACATTGCGGCCGGAGGCCGCCCCTCGCCTTTCCGGCCCGTACCGGGGAGCGAAGCGACCCGCTAGGCATGATCGGCCGGGCGACCTGCGGCGAGGGTGGAGCTCCGGCGATTATTCCGCCTTCGGTGCCTCCACAGGTCTCGGCTCCTCGGTCTCGGGCTGCCCGCTCTCCGCGCTGCCGCCCTCCTGGAGGCCCTTCTTGAACTCGCCCTTCGACTTGCCGAGCGAGCGAGCAATCTCGGGGAGACGCTTGGCCCCGAAGATCAGGATGATGATGCCCAGGATGGGGAGGATCAGTTCCGCCGGCCCGGTCACTGCCGCCTCCTTTCGACACGCTGACGCTCCTGCCGGGCTTCCTCCGGCTCCGAGGAGCGGGTGCGCACCAGGGGGAAGACGTCCCGCACGAAGGCCTCGACCGACGACGCGTCCGCCAACTGGAACGGGAGGAGTCCGAAGGACAGAATAACCTCTTCGACCCCGGCATCTGCGAAGGCGTCGACGCGCCGGGCGATGTGCTGCGGCGTCCCGCACAGCTTGTCGAGGCCCCACGCCTGAACGCTGAGTCCTCCGGGCATCCACGGGTTGGCGGAGAGATACCGGTGCCACCGGCTCGATAGCTCCATCTCGTCCTGCCCGACAAGGGCGTATAGCCCGACCGAGCGCCGGATCGAGGCCGGGTCCCGCCCGGCCTCCTCCGCCGCTTCCTCGAGCAGCCGCACGCGGTCCAGGTATGCCTCAGGCGTCCAGGCCCAAACCGTGTTGAACCCGTCGGCGAATCGCGCCGCGAGGCGCACCACCGCGTCGCCCTTGCCGCCGACCCACACCGGCGGGCCGGGCTGCTGTGCGGGCTGGGGCAGATTGCGGGCCTTCTCGACGCGGTAGTGGCGTCCCCTGAAGGAGTACTCGCTCGTCGACAGCATCCCGCGCACGATCTGAACCGCCTCCGCCAGCCGTTCGAGGCGCTTCCCCGGTCGCTCGAACGGGACCCCAGCCGCCCGGAACTCCCGCTCGTACCACCCCGCTCCGATGCCGACCTCGAGCCGTCCACCCGAGAGCACGTCGATGGTCGCGGCCATCTTCGCCACGAGCGCGGGGTTGCGAAGCTCGTTGCAGACCACGAGCGTCCCCACTCGCACCCGGCGGGTGACAGCGGCGAGTGCGGCGAGCGACGTGAAGCACTCCAGGGCTCCCTGTAGTTCGTCCGAACCGCCGTACTTCGATAGGTCGAGAAACAGGTGATCGGACAGCCAGATCGAGTCGAAACCCAGCTCCTCGGCCCGCTGGGCCCAGTCCCGCAGCTGCCCCCAGCCGATCGGAGTTCTGCCCGGAAGGCTGAAGTCGTAGTGCGGGAGTGCGAGCCCGAATCGCACCGGATCAGGAGTCCGGCGCCTCGGCGGCGATATCGGAGAGAACCCCGATCAGCGCCTCCCTGGCCTGGGTTGCCACCTCGGGCCGGGCCCATCCCTCCAACCCCTCGGTGGGGTCCAGCACCGCGACGGTGGCCTCGTCGCCGCGTTCGAAGACGACCACGCTGCAGGCGAGATGATCCCCGACGTCGAGGCCTCCGAGGTTGCCGGCCACGATCATCTGCTCCCACACCGAGAGGAACAGGTGCTGGCGTCCCGCCTCACCGATGGAGGGAGGGACGGGCATCTCGGAGAGAATTCGGAAGCCTCGCTGGCGAAGCGCACGGCGCGTGAGCCGCACGGCGCCCTCCAGGTGGAGGGGAACCGCAACGCCGAGGCCCTCGTCACTTCCCACCGCCCTATGCTATCGGCGGATGCCGCCGGTCCCGATCCTCGAGTGCGTGCCGAACCTCTCCGAAGGGCGGCGGCCCGAGGTGATCGAGCGCCTCGCCAACGCGGCTCGCCTGCCCGGCGTCAGCCTGCTCGACCTGCACGCCGACGCCGACCACAACCGATGCGTCCTCACCCTTGCCGGTTCGAAGGCGGGTCTGATCGAGGCCGTCCTCGCGCTCGCCTACGTCGCCGTCGAAGGGATCGACCTTGCGATGCACGAGGGCGTGCACCCACGCCTCGGCGCGCTCGACGTCGTGCCCTTCGTGCCCGTTGCCGGGGGTCCCGGCGGCGGATCGATGTCCGATGCCGCGGAAGCCGCCCACGGGTGCGCCGACCGCATCTGGTCGGAGCTCCTTGTTCCGTGCTTCTTCTATGGGGGGGCCTCGCCCTCGCGGCGGACGCTTCCCGAGATCCGCCGGGCAGCGTTCTCGTCGTTGGCCGCCGACCTCGGGGGCCCCGGTCCCCACCCGACCGCAGGCGCGGTCGCGGTTGGCGCTCGCGGCCCCCTGGTCGCGTACAACGTCCTCCTCGCGACCGATGACCTGCCGGCTGCCCTCGAGATCGCGCGATTGCTGCGCGCGAGCAACAGAGGGCTCCCTCACATCCGAGCCCTGGGCTTCCGGCTCCCGAATGCGGGAGCAGCTCAGGTATCCCTGAACCTCGTGAAGCCGGAGACGACGACGATGGCTGATGCCTGGGATGCCATCGGCGGCGCTGCCTCGCGACTCCACGCCGAGGTGCTGGGGGCGGAGGTGGTCGGCCTCGTTCCCGCCGCCGCACTCGGAGGACGCCGTTACGACGAACTTGGCCTCGCGACCCAACCGAAGATCCTCGAGGAGGAGATCCGGCAACGCTTCGATTTGACGGAAGCGTCTGACGAGCGCCAGGCCTAGCCCGTCACCTCGGCGCTGATTTACTTCTTCTTCGCGGCAGGCTTCTTTGCCGCCATCTTCTTTGCCGCCATCTTCTTTGCCGACATCTTCGCGGCCGGCTTCTTTGCCGCCATCTTCGTGGCCGTCGCCTTCGCGGCCGGCTTCTTTGCCGCCATCTTCTTTGCCGCCATCTTCGCGGCCGGCTTCCTCGCAGGAGCCTTCTTGGCAGGAGCCTTCTTCGCGGCGGGCTTCTTCACGGCGGTCTTTCGAGCCGTCGCCTTTGCCGTGGCCTTCTTGGCTGCCGGCTTCTTCGGCGCCGCCTTGGCAGTGGCCTTCTTCGGACGCGCCGCCGCAGTGCTCTTCTTCGCACTGGTCTTGCGAGCGATCGATGGCTTCGTGGACGCTCGCTTCGTGGCGGGGGTGCCGGCGGACTTCAATGTCCGGGGCATGCTGGTCACCTCCTTTCCGAGGGGATGGAGCAGGCGGTGGCCTGGATTCGGCCTAGGACGCCAATCTCCGCAGCTTCCGGCGCTCGCGCTCGCTGGTGCCCCCCCAGATCCCGAACTGCTCTCGGTTGGCGAGGGCGTAGCGGAGGCACTCGCTCCTGACCTCGCACTGCGAGCAGACCTGACGAGCGGCTCGCGACGAGCCGCCGCGCTCGGGGAAGAAGATTTCGGGGTCCACCTGGAGGCACCGCGCCTTGGCTTGCCAGCTCAGATTCTGTAGAAATATGGGCATAGTCGCGGCCTCGTAATTACAGTGCCGTAATTCTAGCACCGTAGTTATTCCCCGCGTCAAGTCGCGAATTTCGGCCGAGAGGCTCAGCCCGTCCGGGAACGCTTGACGACCGCCTCGATGGCCGCCTCGAGGCTCGCCGGATCGGGCAACGGCTTTACCAGAACCGCCTCCGGCCCCCGCCTGCCGGCACAGCCAGGCGTCGTGCGGGCGATCACACACCATCACGAGATGAACCTCGGGACGGACGGCGTGGAGGTCCTTGGCAACGGCGAACCCTCCGTAGGTGACAGCCCTCAGGACATCGTTCCGTACTAAGGGGCTATCCCCTTTGATACAGGAGCCCCTAGATGTTGTGGTTGGGCTCCAATCGGGCAATCTTCGGATCCAAGGCTCCGCCCACGATGTGCTTGTAGGGCGCCGGCGACGTCCCGACGGCCTGCTCGAGGAGCCGGTAGAAGAGCAGTCCCCGACGGGTGGATCTGCGCCG
>JBOGWP010000187.1:0-19428 GCA_050693875.1 Actinomycetota bacterium | reverse complement strand
CCAGCGGAAACATCCCTACGTCCGTCAGTGGCGAGCTGACGTTCTTGCCACAGTGCGGAAGACGGGGCTAGGGTGATCCACGGGGGCATCCCACTCCCCGACGCCAGCGGCTCGGCCAGCCTGAGCGAGGCGAAGTACACGTCCTCGGCATTCGTAAGGGGGTTGCCGTTGCGAGTGTCCTGCCAGGCGAAGTAGACAGCGTCGGCAGCCGACGCCATACCGATCGGGGCGGCACTTCCGATGTTGTTCGACCACACTCCGATGGAGCGGTCGATGCTGCGGTCGGTGATTCGACGGTTCGGACCGAAGCTCCGGCCCTGGTTGGTGGAGGAGGCATAGAAGACGTCCTGAAGGCCGCTGTCGCTCTCTGGATCCGACGAAGGCCGGGGCGAGAGACGTCCGTCGTACCAGGCGACGTCCACCCTGCCTTCCGGCCCGATCGCGATGCCGGGGAACTCGTGGTTGATGCCCTTGCCGGCGTCGTCGTTAACCGTCCTCTGGGCGCTCCAAGTCTTGCCACCGTCGGTGGACGCTCGGAGGAAGATATCGGTGCGGTCCTTGTCCTCGAGCGCCCGGTTGTGCTCCTCGGCGCTACCGAACCACGCCACGTAGAGGGAGTCGGAGCGAGGGTCGGCGGCGAACACGGGGGGCCGGTAGGAGCGCTCGTTTCCCGGATCGATCTCCTTGCGCGTCCACGTCTTGCCCTGATCGCGCGAGCGAAGGTGAAAGATCGGCCGGGGCGGCGACTCATCTCCCAGGCCGAAGCTCCTTGACCAGGTGACCGCATGTACCGTGCCGTCTCGGCCCACGGCGAGCCACGGGTGGTCGGCGCCGCGATCATCGGTGATGTCCACCGGCGCCGCGAAGGTCTTCCCGCCGTCGGTCGACGCGGCCACGAGGTTCTTCAGCTTCTGGGTCTCGCTCGAGAAGGCTCCCTGTCTCCATCCCACGTAGACACGCTGGGGATCGTTCGGGTCCACCGCTCCGACGACCCCCTTGTTGTAGCGGTCGGGATGTCCCTCCGATACTCGATGGACGATCGTGGTGGAGAAGCTGCGCCCCCCGTCGGTGGAGGAGGCCAGGAAGACATGACGGGGAATGAAGTCCCGCGTGTCCTCGGTGGTTACTGGCCTGGTCTGGGCCAGCTCCTTTGGATCGTTGGCGGCGAAGGGGAGGTAAAGGACGCCGTTCCGGCCGAAGAAGAGGCCGAAGTAATTACCCCATTCGGCGCCGATGGAGCAATCGGTGAATGGCCTCATCATCGGGTTGCCGCCCCGGAACCAGCTTCTCCCGTCGTCGACCGAGATGTGGACGGTGCATTCTCGGGAGCCGAAGGAGTCCACTTCCGCGACCACCAACTCGCCAGTCTTGGGGTTGCGGGCCAGCTGGGGCGAGTTGTGGGCCCGCACGGGGACCGGGTTGTCGGTCACCTGGACGGCGCCCGTTACCACCGGGCGGCGCCTGCGCTCCGCTGGGGAGGCTGGGGCGGCCAAGAGCACGGCCAGCAACAGCGAGGCCATGAGCAACAGCGAGGCGACGGGCGCAACATGGCGTCTCATCAGGTTCTCCTCCGGTCCGAAGGCGGTCGGGAAGCATGTGGGAGATGCTGCCGAAGGGGGACGCACCTATGGTCCGTCGCCGCGGTCTGGCTGTGACGTCGCTGGCCACAACCACTCAATCGATCCCCCCCGCTGGTTTCGTCAAGCGATTTCATCTCCGCGTCAGGACCGAGTCAATGTATGACGCGCGTGCATCTATATGCGGTGGGCACTTACCGACCCCACTCGTTGCCGCCACCCGGTCGGGCCTGCAGCCGAGCTTCACCTACCCGGCTGACCTGCGACCACGCCGCATCCGACGCGACGCATTGCGGAACCGGTCAAGCGAAATGAGACATGATCTCTTCAGTTCCTCTGTGCATCGCTGCCGATCGTCGGCTCGTTGATCCAGGCGACCGTCGGCAGCTTCGGCGGCTTCGGCTTGCGGCTGAACCTCCCGGGGTTCGCCGCGTAGGCGGCCGACAAGGCTTCGGCCCGCTTGGCTCGCACTTCCTCGGCAGTGCCGTAGTGGACCGAGGCGGGGGCGTGGTACCCAATGCCCGAAATGCCGGTGCTCGTGGCAGTAGTAGGTGATGAAGGCGGTGCAGAACGCCCGCGCGTCCTCGATCGAGCCGAACCGCTCCGGGAACGCCGGGCAGTACTTGAGGGTCTTGAAGGCGGCCTCGGAATAGGGGTTGTCGTTGCTCACGTGGGGACGGGAATGCGTCCGGGCGACCCCCAGGAAGGCGAGCAGCCGGTCACCGGGTTCGAGGTCATCGACGAGCCCCGGTTCGGCGTGGATGGTGAGCGTGCCGGGCTCGACGCGATGGCACACCAGGGCGTCGGCGATCAGCTCCTTGGCCAGCTCTCCCGACTCGGTGGGCGCCATGCACCAGGCGACCACGTAGCGGCTGAAGATGTCGAGCCACCACGTAGAGGTCGTAGTACTCGCCCCTCCTCGGCCCCCTGAGCTTGGTGATGTCCCACGACCAAACGGCGTTGGGACGGCGGGCGACGAGTTCCTCGACCAGCGTTCGGTCGCCGAGGGCTGAGCGTCGAAGTCGAAGTCGGCGATGCGCCACGGCGCCGGCAGGCAGGCGAAGCGGGCCAGGCTGGCCTGGCGCCGGGCCTGCACCGCTGCCACCTCGATGGCAAGCAGCCGTTCGAGGAACGCGATGTGGCTCAGCTCCTTGCCCCGAGCGGGTCGAGCTCGGCCGGCAGCGCCTCCGCCACCGCCGCCAGCCGCAAGGTGGCGAGATGGCCTCGAAGGGCCTGATGGGGTGTTCATGGAACTCGCTGACCAGGCCAAACTGATTGTCAGTCGTTGAGGACCCACAGGTTAACTAAGGACGCCAGACTCCACAGGATGCTGCCCGTGACCGTAGTCGCAACCCCCCATCTGGAGCTTCACCAACCCCCACGGGTGGGTGGCAGCGGGGGGTGCTGCTGGGTGACAAGAGTGGCTTGGGCGCCATTCAAACCTCACCCACCACCCTGAGAACCGATGAGGTTGTGCCCGACTAAACCTCGTCATGCTCCGACTCGACGCCTAAACATGGAAAGATCGGCTCCATTTTGTACAAAGCTAGCCAGTATGCGGCCATCCGGCGCGCCGAACGTCAGGCCTTCAACGTGCTGGTTTGAGAGAAAGGCGCCCTCGACCTGATAAGCGTCACCGTGGTCTTGGATATGGGTAGAGAGTTGATTTGCCAGGTATGGAGCGAAGCTGTGCTGGTCCCCGATACCCACTCCCCCGAGAGGTAGTCCCAAGGCTGCCCTGATTTGAGGGTGGCGTTGATCGAGGGCTATCGCCAATTGGTAGGCCGTTATGTAGGGGCGACCAAATACGTGGGGTTGACCCTTCACGGACACGTTATCGATAACCTCAAGGATCTTTGCAGGGACGTCATGATCGATCGACACGCTCATCTATATTGTCCTGTCTCTTAGTTTGCCGGCTGAGAGTTACTGCGCAACTTGGCCCAGGCCACAACTACTTTTGGGTCAATAATCGAATAGTGTCCCTCGACCGGATAGTCCTCACCAAGTGTAGGGCCCCACGTGAAACGGAATGGCCAGTTCTCACGCCCGTAGTGCGTCCTTATGTGACGCGTGAGTGCCGCGAACGTCCCCCGAAGCTCGTTCCTGGTCACGCCAAGCCGCGCGACGAGCGTCGTGGTGGTGAACTGCTCTCCTGGTTGCTCCACGAGGACATCCATGACGGCTGCGACGGTACGCGACGTCTTCGTTCCACTCGAGACGAAGCGAGCCAGGTCCTCCTCGGTCCAGGGGATGGTTGGAAGGCCGTTGCTCGGTGTCGGGGTCCACGGCGAGTCTCCTGTTGCGTCTGCCGCCGCGTGCGGGAAGCCAGAGAGGAACGCGTAAACCTCCAAGACGCGGTCGGCTGGAACCGGCACATTCACAAAGTGCGGACCGACGCCTGCCTCGCCTGCATCCATCTTGTGCATGGTGTCCTCCTGTGTAGTCCAATTCACCCTGCTCCGCCATGGAGTATCACACCAAGTACACCAACTATAGCGGCGTACTCGGTCTGCTTCTGATGCAGGTCGAGATATGGGCGGGCATGCCGGCGTCCTTGACAACAACGTCAGGATATCCGACACTGAGTGTCGTGAAGACTGACATTCCCACTATGGCACCACCGCCACCGGGGGCCATACCTGCCGGCGGGGCAGGGCTCGGCGCGGTCGAGACTAAGACCGTAGGCCAGCTCGAAGTAGACCTGACTCGTCTGTTGCGCGCCGTGCAGCCGAATCGTCGGCTGACCGAGAGAGCAGACGACGGCACGCCGAAGATCCCGAGCCTTGTTGCCGTGTTCCTGATCAGCCAGGTGGGGGCGGCGGCGGGTCGACCCAAGCTCGTCGACCTGACACAGGTCAATCGTGCCGATCTACGAAGCATGGGTGGCGTCGCTCGCCTCGTGCACCGAACACTGCACCCCGCCCATGCAGGCCCGTTGGCGTCATGAGCGAGCTGCTGCCCGCGGTGGGCTCGGTCAGCGAGGCCTGGCTGCTGTCGTTGGAACGAACTGCTGAGACCGACGACGGACGAGCGGTCCACGTGATCTCCGCTGTCACCGAACCAGGCACCGAGATCGATTCGATCCGGCGAGTCCTTGACGACGCTCTTGACGGGGCCGGTGCACAGTCTGTCGACACCGTGGCGGAGACGATCTTCCCGAGGTCGCTCTACCCAGACCCCGGACTGGATTGGTCGCCGCATCTGTCAGCAGCAGAACGCATGGCGCTTGACGCCGCCGCCGCAGGACTCTACGAGGTCTACATCGGGATGTTGCCGCTGCTGCGTACCGTCAACGCCAACAAGAGCGGCACGTACTTCTCTCGCATGATCTCGTGGCCGGGTAAGGAGGCGGGCGGGGTGAACCAACTCGCGGCAAGGATCGACCGTCTACGCGGCGAGCAGGCGGCTGGCCGCCAGACCCATAACGCCCTCGACATCGACGTGGCTGCCGACGCGCTCGCTGACGAAGAGGAGCTGCGCGGCCTGCAGGTGTACGCACCGAACGACCGACGAACCCGGGGCTTCCCCTGCCTCACACATGTCGATCTGACCTTGCACCGAGGTCGCCTGCACGCGACGGCCGTCTACCGGCACCAGTACCTGATCGACAAGGCCTACGGCAACCTGCTGGGGCTGTCGTGGCTCATGCAGTTTCTCTGCCAGCAGACCGGTAACGAGCTCGGCGAGCTCGTGGTCCACGCGACGCTGGCGGACACTCAGGGCCGACCCCGGGCTCTCGATCTGGCCAGCGCCGCTCGGGCCGCACTCGAATCAAATGCCTCGGTCAGCGCTGGAGTCCGTCCGTGACCGCCACCTCGCCGCTGTGCGCCCTCCAATCGATCTGGCAAGAAACCGCCGAGCTTGCCGACCAGGCGGTGGGTATCGGCATAGACCTGGTGGAAGTCGGACCGCTCCTCCGACTCGTTGCAGTCGGTGGGCAATCATTCGTCGATGCCGCATGGACACCCCGAGAACAACGAGAGGCCAACGCCCAAGCCGAAGGGCTCGCGGGCAAGTGGGCGGCCAAAGAGGCAGTCATGAAAGTCCTCCAGCGCGGCATCGGCGATCTGGATCCCCGGGACGTCGAGATCATCACCGATTCCTCAGGCGCTCCACGGGTCGAGCTTCATCGTGGAGCACGCGCCATGGCCAGCCGGAGGAGGATCACTACCTGGCACGTCTCGCTGACCCACGATGGCGGGTGGGCCGCGGCGATCGCCATCGCGTCGTCACTTTCCATGACCGTGGTCGACACCGCAATCACCGCCTACGAAGGGAGGAACCGTGGCTGATCCAAAGCAACCCAAGGCACCGTCCGACCCATCGGACGAGGTTCTTACGGAGGCCGAGGTCGACGACAGCGAAGAGCAAGTGAAGATCGGCGCGCGCCTAAAGGAGGCGCGCGAATATGTCGGGCTCCTGCAAGAGGACGTGGCCTCGGCGCTTGGGATCCCCCGGGCGAGCGTCTCGGCCCTCGAATCGGGCAAACGACGAGTGTCTGGGCTCGAGGTGCGTCGACTGGCCCGCATCTATCGCAAGCCCGTGAACTGGCTCCTCGGCGAAGACGACATCGAGCTGAGCGATGCTGAACCACTCTTTCGGGCTACCGAATCCCTCTCAGCCCGTGATCGGCAGCAGGTTTTGCGCTTCGCAGAGTTCCTCGCCGCCGCGGGCAAACCGAGCTCACGAGGGCGGAGCGGCGAGACTGAGTCCTGATGCGGCCGCCGGGGAAAGCGTGGCAGCGCTCGCTTCAGGCGGCGGAGTCCGCCGGACGACTGCTTGACGAGCTAGGCGTCGACGCGACTCGCCATGTTGACGTCTTCTCGATGTGCGAGGACGTCGGCCTCTGGCTCACGTTCATGCCGCTGGATGGGCTGCTCGGCGCGTTCGTACCCGAGGGCAGCGGGGGTGTGCTCATCACCGATCGGCGTTCGATCGCGGTGCAGCGCTACACCGCTGCCCACGAACTGGGCCACTGGCGTCTTGAGCACGGGCATGGCCTGGCCCTTGACGGCGAAGAGCACGTGTTCGGCGCGACATCCCAGGAGCGAGAGCGCCTAGCCCAAGTGTTCGCTGCCAACCTCTTGATGCCCGCACCGCTTGTTCTTTCACTGTTGGCGAGGATCGGGGTGGGCGTCCACGGGCCAGTCGGGCCAAGGGACGCCTACTTTGTCGCCCGTGAAGCAGGAGTGAGCTACCAAGCCGCAGTGCGCCAGCTCGCCAACCTGGAGGTCATCACAGGGGCGGACTCCACGTCGCTGCTGCGAGTCCGGCCGATCGTCGTCAAGAGCGAGCTGGCCGGCGGCCGGCGACCCGTCAACGGTTACGCCGACGTCTGGCCCGTGGACGAAGCATGGAACGACCAGGCCATCTCGCTCCGCGCCGATGATGAGGTGGTCATTTCTCTGCCCGAGAACCCGAGTTGCGGCTACCGGTGGATGTTCGACGATGAGGTGGCCGAGGTGGTCACGGCGCCGGAACCGCCACCTTTCGGGGGTCAACACTCTCCGCACGAAGTGCCGATGGCAGCCGACCGCTTCCTCGCCTCGGCTCGAACGGCCCGACGAGGCAGCGCCCCGACCGCGGCGATCGATCGAGTTAGGCACCACCCCGCGGACCAAACTGCCAGCTCCGCCCCCGCGCGAACGCTGCACGGAGGGGTAGCAGTTGTGGGCGACGCCTACCTCCCAGGGCGAGGCGGGACGTCACAGCGGGCCCGGGACGCGCGACGCGCCCGACTCGCCGTCGCGACCGGACATCTCGACGCGGGGCCAGGGCAATCACCGGTTGATTTGACCGACGACAGCGGTCTCGCGGCGGGTCGCTCCGATCCCGAGCCGTTGATCGCAGCCACGGGGCGCCGGCTCCTCGGCATCGGCTTCCCCGAAGCTGGCCCCAAGACGCTGCGCCTACAGCACCGCAGCCCCTACAGCCAGGCGCCCGCTGTCGAGGAATTCGTCCTCCATGCCCTCGTCGAGCCCCGCCCCCTTGGATTCTCGATCGACCAGCTCGTAGAGGACAGCGAGGAAGCGTGGGTCGGCGCGGTGCGAGACCGCAAGCTCCATACGCGAGCCGGCGGGATCGACGATCCCAACGCCGACTGAGCCGCGGCGCGCAACGAGTCCGATGACCTCTCATGCCCAACGTCTCGCCGCCAGCCGCTCCCGACCGGCCTCTGACCTTCGTCCGCTCCTTGCCTCAGCGGTACGAGCGCAAGGTCCGCGCCCACTGTGCGTCCCCTTCTCCCTCTCCGCAGCCCACGAGGCAACCCGAAGCCGGCTGGCCGCGCCCGGTGCCGAGATGCTCGCCACCGAGCCGCTGTGGCAGCACTGCCTCCACCACGGCGGCGCTGGGCACGGTGGAACGACGCTGGCCGCCGGTGGAGCCGCGCTCGAGGTCAAGGGCCAGACCGTCGAGACTTGCTGGCCGTACAACCAGAGCCTCGGCGATGGCACCGAACCCGAGCCGGCAAGCGCCGCCACGGCACCCTGGTATCGGGGTACCACCATCGACACCCCACTCTCCCACGACGGAATCGAGACCCTTGTCGAGGACGCGCTCGCCGCCGAGCTCCCCGTCATCCTGGTCATTGAACTCACCAAAGAGTTCAATTATCCCGCACTCGATGGCGAGATAACCGTCCCTTTGCTCACCGCACCGGCGAGCGACTACCACGCCATCCTTGCTGTCGGCGCTGCCACCAACGCCGCCGGAACACAGCGGCGGCTCCTGGTACGGAACAGTTGGGGGTCGGGCTGGGGCGCAGGCGGCTACGGCTGGCTGCCGTTGGACTACCTGATCGCCTTCGCCGTCCAGGCCGCCGCGATCGACCCGACGTCACTGGCAGTCACACCCCCGAGCGGAGGAGGGGCACCCTAGTGAACATCAACGACTACCAAGTCCAAGCGGGAGAGACCGATGTCCTGACCGGCGGAGGCGACCTTCTGCCGTTGCTTGGCCTCGCCGGTGAAGTCGGCCAGCTCATCGCCGAGTACAAGAAGCGCGAACGAGACAAGACTGGGTATCGTGCATTTCGCGAGGAGGTCCATGAGGAGCTCGGGGACATCCTCTGGTACGCGGCTGCCCTGGCTCGCTATAACGGCTTCGACCTCGGCGAGATAGCTCAATCCAACCTGACAAAGACACGCGGTCTATTCCTTGCTCCAGAGCGTCTTTCGCCTCAAGAGCGCCTCGACAAGGACGCGCCGGCAGATCAGCAGCTTCCCGCCTGGCTGACGGTCACCTTTGTCGAGACCCAGGAGACGACCGACCGGGGAGAGACCCTGCAACGGGTGCGAATGTTCCGGGGCGATCAGCCGGTCGGCGACCCCCTCGACGACAACAGCGAGCACAACGACAACTACCGGTACCACGACGTGTTCCACCTCGCCCACATGGCGGTGCTCGGCTGGTCGCCGGTGCTGCGCCGGCTCCTGCGGTGCAAGCGGGCAGAACTCCCAAGCGTCGACCGTGTCCAAGACGGTGGACGCGCCGCCGCCATCGAGGAAGGGCTCACCGCCTACGTGTTCACCGTGGCCGCTGAGCACAGTTTCTTCACCAGCCTGGCCCACGTCCCGCCCAGCGTGCTCAAGACTTGTATGAAGATGACCTCACACCTTGAAGTCGCAGCCCGGTCAGCGGCCGACTGGCACGCCACGATCCTCGCCGGTTATGAGGTCTTCCGCCAGGTCGTTGCGAACCGCGGCGGCGTCCTAACCGCGCACCTCGAGGATCGGACCCTCACCTACGCGCGGCCGCTCCCCGGCACGGTGGCCACACCGTAGTCGCCGGACGTGACCCGAAGGCCAGCCGAATCAGGCGAGCTGTAGCTGCAACCGCTGGTCCACGGGTACGCCGACTGGGGCGGTCTGTATGCCCCACTTCGGTGGGTAACCCACGGCAAGAGGCGCCTGGTTCGGGATGTACCGCTGCTTGATACGGGTCCGGCCACTACAGCCCAGCAGCTCGGGATGAACCACCCGAGCGTACTTGTCCACCTCGCAGAACAGGTTCTGACAGTCGATAAGCTGAAGAGGACGACCCCACAGCGACTCGAACTCGATGCCGAGGTCGGCGAGACAGTCCTCAGCCGCGTCGGCGACGGCTCGGATAACGTCCTCGGCATCGAGACCATCGGTGTCGACGAAGCACTTGGTGATTCCGTCGTGGGCGCCGGGCCCGGCCACGACAAAATCCATCTCGGAGAATGGGTACAGGGCGCTGTAGTTCAGGTCGATGGCGAACTGGAAGGCCAGGAACTTCCCGAACGAATGCACGCCCACGAGGATCGAGTACAGCTCCTCCAGACTCGACGCCCCACCCAGCTCGTCCACCGTTCCATCGATTAACAATCGACCCAGAAGCCGCAGATGGTTCGCGTGCTTCCGGTCTGCCCCGAGCTTCGGGCTCGGCATGATGTAAGCCGCCGAGTACAGACGGTCTCCGCTGGCGAGGCGGACATCGAGCAGCTGCGTCAGGCGACCGGCGTCGAAGCTCGCCGCTGTGATCGGCCCGAAGCTGTCCTCGAGATAGCGCCAGGTCTCGATTCGGTTGAAGATCTTAAAGAGCAAGACCCGCAGCACGGTTGAACGCTCGTCCACTCGGGTCCCGTAGATCACCTCGTTGATCAGGAACTGGCTCACGCGATCCGAGGCTCGGTAGGCGTTCGTGAAGCGATGCGCCGCTAGGACCGGATCGTCGGTCCACGGGGGCGGCTCCTGCCGAAGCCGGCGATAAAAAATCCGCTGACGCTCAGCCGCCAATCGCCAGTAGGAACAGAACGCCTGCGTCGTCCGGAGCACATGTCGCCCCGCGACGATCCTCTTCGCCGAGCCCTCGCTCACGACGGGTCAGCAAAAGGTTCGGATGTGACGACGGTCGACCCGGCCAGGCCTGCCGCGATGGTTCCAGGCAGAGACACAGAACACCTCACCGAGCGAAGGTTTACTTACATCAATGTAGTTTATCAACGGCCTTCGGGGTGGGGCGGCTAGCCTGAGTTTCCGGTAGCTGCTGAGCCCGCAGCGGGATCTGCTCTCCCGCGTTTTTCGCCTCTTCTCGGTGTTGGGTTGTGTCCTGCCGGGTCTGCCTCCGGCCGAGTCGCGTAAACCCACCTCCCCGCTGCCGCACACCCCCCTCCCTCGGGAGGGGGGTGCTTGGCCAGGCTTCGCTGTCAGCGCCTATGCAATCCGTCCGGCGCTACGCGCCCAGGCTTCCACCTCCGAACGCAGCCACAACAGCGTTCGACCTCTCCCCATAACAACCACCGGGCGCGGCATGTCCGCATACCTGCGCTGATAGGCGCTCACCGTATTGCGTTGAGCGAGGCCCAGGAGATCTGCAATGCCCTGAGCATCAATCAGATCCTCGATCCGCACCACCGGTGTCATGAGGAAAGTATACAAAGGTTGACAGTCGGCCCTTGACCGGCTAGTATACGAACGTAGGCAGAGAAGAGGCCCCGGCGGTGCTGGTAACACCCCGGGGCTTGGCCGGACCCTTCGTAGGAGGTCCGACGTGAGTCACTGTACGGCCCTTCGCCGAAGGGCGCCGGACCAGGTGGACGCCTGGCTCCACCGCTACGAGCCCCGCACAGTCTCGACCGCCGTTTGGCACGGCCAGCTCCGGGACTTCGTCGTCCCGGCCGTCATAGACCTCCAGCCGATGGGATTATCGGCCGCTGCAACCACAGTCCGCGTGCTCACGCAGATCGCCGCCTGGTGCCTCTCCCAGGGGATGCGATTGAACTGGGAGACCATCCTCGACCCGGATACTGTCGAGCGATTCATCTCCGTGGGCATCCGGCACGACCGCAGCCGGGGCACCTACCGAGCTCGACTCCGCCACCTTGGTCCGCTGCTCACCAAGAAGGCCCCCTGGGAGCCGCGGCCTGAGGCAGTCAACCGCCGCCAGGTCTCCGCTCCCTACTCCACCGCCGAGCTCGAGCAGCTCTGGGACGACGCCCTGCACCAGTCGACACCGGCTCGGTTGCGGGCCGGGCAGGCACTCATCGCTCTCGGGGCCGGTGCCGGGCTGGACGGCCGATGGTCCACCCGCGTCTTGGCTGAGGATGTCATCTGCCGTGGGCCAGTCGTCCTGGTTCGGGTCGGGGGCCCGGCGGCCCGAAGGGTGCCGGTGCTCGCCCGCTGGGAGCACGTCGTGGTCAAGCTCGCGGCCACGGCCGGTGATCAGTTCTTAGTCGGCGGGAAGTCCTTGTCCCGGAACCGGGCGGGCAATCTGGCCGGGGACTTCAAGGTTGGCCTCGGCCACCCGGCGCTCTCGGGCGCCCGGCTGCGGGCAACCTGGCTGCTCCATCACCTGACCGCCGGGACCCGGATCCCGGAGCTGGCTGCGGCCGCAGGTTTGCAGGGCGTAACGGTCCTCTCGGACCTCCTGCCTTACGTGCCCCGGCTGGAGGACGCCGAGGCCGCCCGGATGCTACGGGGTGAGCGTTGAAGCGAGCGCCGATCGACACCTTCGGCGGCCGGCCGACTGGTGAGACCGACCTGCAGACGGCCCGGCACATCGTCGACAAGTCCGGCGTGTTGGCGGTCTTGTCGCCGATGCTGGAGTCCGGGGTCGGGCGACCCCGGGTCTTGACCCTGCAGGCGTTCCTCGTCGCGGCCCAGGTGAACGCCCTCCGCCGCCACCACCAGGGCCACCTGGTGGAGATCGCTCGGGTGCTCAACGCCCTCACTGCTGAGCAGCTTGCGTCCCTGGGGGGGGTCGTGGAGTGGGACCCGCAGGAGGCCTACGACCGGGTTGAGCGGCTGTTCGTCAGTCCGTGCAAGGGTCCTGGAGGAAGCCCCGGTTGTTGATGGCCTCAGGATCGACGCAGCATGGTTCGGCAACCGGATCGCTGCCGCCTCGGTGCCGAACCGGTTCCGGACCTCGTCGTCGGTGGCGGTCGACGGCACCGACCTGGAGACCTGGGGCGCCCTGCGCGGCGACAGCGCCACCGTGGAGTGCGACGGCGAGGCGGCCGAGACCCAACTCGTGGAGGAGCCGGCTCTGCGGCGCAAGAGGGTGCGGAAGGCAAAGGTGCTGGCCATCGGGCCGGACGGGCGCAAGCAGTACACGGTCGATCCGGACGCCCGGGCCGGGCACCGCTCAGCCACAAACAGTCGGACCGCAGGGCCCTACGTGGGCTACGAGCTCCACCTCGCTGTTCAGGCACGGGACGTACGCTGGTCCGACGGGATTGAGCGGACGTCGCTCGGGCCGGAGGTGCCCGGCGTCATCACCACCTTCTCCCTCGTGCCGGCCGGCACGCACCGCGGGCAGGCCGTCGTCGACGACCTCCTGGAGGCCAAAGGGTGCGGCGATCCGATCGACGACGTCGTCTGGGATCCCGGCTATTCGCTGCGCAAGCCCGGGACCGTCCATCACCGCCTGGCCCAGGCGGGCATCCACCAGACCTTCCAGCCAGTCACTCATCAGCGGGGAACGAAACCGTTCTCCGGCGAGGCGCTGCTGATCGACGGTCAGCTGTTCTCGGCCTTGCTTCCCTTGAGCTGCGGGACCTGCCGGTCCCGCCCCGCGGTGCCTCGGAGGTGGAGAAGCTGGAGTACGAGGCCAAGTTCAACCAGCGCGCCCAGTGGCGGCTCACCCGGCACGCCGGTCCGGACGCCGACGGGGCTACCCGGTGGCGCTGCCCATTCTGCTCGGGGCTCCTGAGAAGCCGGGCGTTCCCCAAGACCATGCGCAAGTCCCGGACCGTGCCGCTCGTCGACGTGGACGCCGGGTGTTGCTGCCACGGCATCCTGACCGCCATGCCCGAGGAGCTCCCCTGGTGGCAGGCCATCACGTTCGGGACCACCGCCTGGCGGATCAGCATGGGACGCAGGCAAGTCGTCGAGTCGGCGAACTCGGCGCTCAAGGGGGCCTTCACCAACCTGAGCCGTGGGTTCTTTCGGGTGATGGGGGTCGTGAAGCAGACCGTGCTGCTCGCCTTCACTCTCGCCGCCTACAACCTGGACCGGATCCGCAGCTTCAAGGCCAAGCACGGGCTCAATGAACACGGAGAGGTCGTTGAACGGCCAAAGCGGTGGCGGGCCCGCCGCCGCACCGGCACTTGGGCCGAGGTCATCGAGGCAGGACCGGCGCCACCAACTCAACAGCAAACAAGCCGACCCTCGTCAAGGTCGGCTTCAACGTGTTCGAGATCAGCACCAAGCCGACATCCGGAGACCGGGACCGGCGAACAGGACCCTTGAGGCGTCCAAACGCCTGTTCGAAAACAAGGACAGCAGCGGCTGCGGGGGTTTCATGAACACTCGGCACGCTCTTTCGGGAACATGCCCTGATAGAGGGAGGGAGATTCGGACTCCCGACCTCTACAGTGCGAGCGTCGTGGAAGGAGGGCGGGATCAGCTCGCTCTCGCGCCGCTTCTGCTTCCCCTCCCCGAACTCTCGGTCCCGACTCGAAACTCGCCAGTAGTCGTCACGGCGGGGATCGAAACGCCAATTGGTCCCGTCACCCTTGCTTTCCGAACCCCGTTGGGGGCGCGAGGGCGGGGCGATCGGACGAACCCCTGTAGCCGCTTGCTGTCCTTCAGCCTTTTGGTGGCGAGCTAGCGGCGTGGCTTCGGGCCAGCCCATCCCCACGGCCTACGCGGTCGACTGACTCATCATGCTCACACGCACAGCAGGTGCTGCGGGTCAATAAATCATGTGATCGCGTGAACATCTATTCACGTTCCTTCTGGGGCGCAAAACCCCCCTCAGTTGCTTATTTCAGAAACGAGGACACCCCAATTATTGTTGTCAGCGTCGATGACACTGACCGTCACAATGTCGCCGCGATCGGGCTGACGCGATAACCCGCGTTGGAGGGTGGCTGGACAAGTCCCCTGCCGGCTGGCGGCCACGTCCTGGAGCACGAATGGACGCCGGATCGTCCAAAACTGCCAATACTCTTGCACCTGAACCCAGCCATCGCAGGCGAGATGCAGCTCGTAGGGACGGAAACGAAAGCGACCGGTGGGGCCAACCTCGTGGAGGTGACTCGAAGGCAGGACCTCAAGCAGAACCAGCGTCCCCGCCTCGACCCCGTATCGTGTCTGCTGTAAAGGTGTTGCAGTCGTCGCCTCGGCCTCAACGGGGACATCGGCGAACCCGCTTCGGAAGCAAGCCGTCAGGAGCAGGGCAGCGCTAGCGGCGAGAGCAAAATGACGTTCTCTTAGCAACTCGGAAACCCCGGTATGAGACACAATGGGCCCGAGCTCGATTCCGTTATTTGCAAGCGAGTTACAATTCCTCCATCCGGACGGCGTTGGTAGATCTCCAGGGAGGGATACGGGTCTCCAGATGGATTGACACCAACGACACCACCCGCCAGGAAGGTGAAGCTCAGTTTGCCAGAGATCGCCGGGACGTAGGAGGCTGCGACGCCGGCCAAGGCGACAGCGGCGGGGTTCACCAGCTCGTAGCGCAAGTCGAAGCCTTGGGAATTCTCACTGACCGAAAACATGTTTCGACGAAGAAGGCCGGCCGTTACGATAATGCTGCGGCTGATCGGAAGAGCGTCGAAGCATTGGCGGTTGGGAATGTATGCGCAGGAGGGGTGACCCGAAGAAAGCCCGATCCGCTGGACACATTGAGGCTGATGAACGCTCGGGCGTTCGTGGGACCCGCGTAGGGGCTAAAGTCCCGGCAGTCACCCTCGAAGATCCGAGCTGAGCGACACGCTTTGATGAAGAGACTTGCCTCCAGCGTCCCGTATCCGGATCTGGGCCGGATGCGGAAGAACTCCACCGCGGCGCGGGCTCCCGCGTATTGGACTCCCAGCAGCCGCGCAACCGGTTGGGCCATCCCGCGCTCGCCGGAGGGGTCTACCAACACGGTCGGGCGGTTGTTCACGTAGACGTACTGCGCTACGTACGGGTCGGTGATCTCTTGGGGAGGTCGAGGGAGAGGAACCTCCCGGTCTTGGGGTCGTGCTGCCTCGCCCGCAGGTGATACAGCCCGGTGTCGTCCAGGGCCTCGCCGGCGAAGCGCATCGGGTTGGCCGGGGCGGCGGGGTCGACCTTCACCTCGCTCCGGGCCGTGCCGAAGGGCTCGTAGGCATAGCTCCACTCCGTGGCGCCGGAGGAGGAGGTGAGGTTTCGCACCGAGCCGATGCGGTCGTGGTGGTAGTAGAAGGACCCCGAGGGGGTGGTCATCGAGACCAGGTCGAGTCCATAGGCGTAGCGGCGCAGCATCGCCCCCGCGCCATCCTTCTCCAGGGCGAGCTGGGGCAGGGGGGAGTTCAGGTCCCAGGTGGCGTTGGTGGTCCCGGAAGGCGAGGACGCCGAGATGCGCCGCCCGCCACCGTCGTAGGCATAGCTGGTGGTGGCACCTGCGTCGGTCGTGGTGGACAGCCGGTTGGCGAGGTCGAAGGTGAAGGCCCGCCCCCCCGCCGAGGTCTCGTTCCCGTTGGGGTCGTAGCCGTAGGTGGTCGTCCCGGAAGGTCCGGTCGTGGAGGTCAGCTGATTGGCGTCGTTGTACGAGTAGGTGGTGGTGCCGGCCAGACGGGCCTCGGTGGTGCGGTTGCCGACGGCGTCGTAGCTGTAGCGTACGAAGGGGTCGGTCCCCTGGCGACACCCGCCTGCGAAGCAGACGTCGGCGAGGCGGTCTTGGGTGTCGTAGGTGTAGGTCGCTTCGGTGTCGTAGGCCCGGTTGGCCACGAAGACGTCCTTGGTCCCGTTGCTGTCCTCGGGGACGAGCACCCCGATGGTCGAGAAGGCCACCGAGCGGCCGTCGGCGGAGATGAACGGGCCGGCGGAGGCGTTGGGGTTCTGCGCCCCGGTGGAGGAGATCGAGACCCGAGTAACCACCCCGGCGGGGTCGCGCACGAAGATGTCGGCGGCGCCGTTGGTGTCGCCGGTGATGAGGTTGGAGGAGGCGGACTGGAAGGCGATGGTGCGCCCGTCGGCGGAGAGGTTGGGCTCGGAGCTGGTGCCGTTGCCCTGGGCGCCAGTGGAGGAGGCCGAAACCCGGGTGGTGGAGGAGAGGGCGGTGTCGCGGAGGAAGATGTCGTCCACGGCGTTGGTGTCGCCAGAGACCAGGTTGGTGGCGTTGGAGCGGAACCCGACGTAGCGCCCGTCGCCGGAGATGGTCACCCCGGAGGAGTCCCCGTTCGCGAGCGCGCCTGAAGAGGAGACCGAGACCATGGCGGTGGTGGCGGTGGTGGTGTCTCGGAGGAAGATGTCGGCGAAGCCGTTGGTGTCGCCGGTGACCAGGTTGGTGGCGGTGGAGCGGAAGGCCACGAAGCGCCCGTCGGCGGAGATTGCCGGGCCGGTGGAGGCCTTGGCGGCCTGGGCGCCCGAGGAGGAGACCGAGACTCGGGTGATCGCCCCGCTGGCCAGGGTCTTCACGAAGATGTCGTTCACGCCGTTGGTGTCCCCGGAGACCAGGTTGGTAGCCGCCGAGGAGAACGCCACCGCCTTGCCGTCGTAAGAGATCGCCGGGTCGTGGCTCTCCCTTGTGGCCTGGCCCCCGCTTGCGGTGGTGGAGACCCGGGTGGTGGTGCCCGCCACGGTGTCGCGAACGAAGATGTCGGGCTGGGCGTTGGTGTCCCCCGAGACCAGGTTGGTGGCCGAGGAGTGGAAGGCGACGTATCTCCCGTCGGCGGAGACCTTGGGGTCGTCGGAGACCCCGTTGGATTGGGCTCCCGAGGAGGAGACCGAGACCCGGGTGGTGGCGCCGGTCTGGCGATCGCGCAGGAAGATGTCGTCCACGCCGTTGGTGTCGCCCGAGACCAGGTTGGTGGCGGAGGAGGCGAAGACGACGTATCTGCCGTCGCCCGACATCGACAGGTAGGGGTTGCCCGAGGCGCCGTTGCCCTGCTGGCCTGACGACGAGACCGAGACCCGCGTGGTGGCGGGGGCGGGCGCGAGGGTGGCGTCCTTGACCGAGAGCGGGTTGCCTGCCCGGTCGAGGGCGTAGGTGCGGTCGGAGAGCACGGAGGCCCCCTTGGCGGTGCGGATCCCGGTAAGGCGCCCCGACCGGTCGTAGCTTCGGGTCTCGGCGTAGCCATTGGCGGCAGGGAGGGTGATCTGGGTGAGGTTGGCGTCGGGGTCGTAGCCGTAGGCGGTGGTGGCGCCGCCGGTGACGACGGAGTCCATCCGCCCGTCGTCGTCGTGGGTGAAGTCGACCGAGGTGCCGTCGGGATAGGTGCGGCGGGTGACGTGGCCAGAAGGGTCGTAGCCGTAGGAGAAGCTCGACGAAGCCCTGGTAACCGAGGTCAGGCGGTCGAGCGGGTCGTACCCGTAGGTCTCGCTCCCCGCCCCATCGGTCATCGAGGTGCGCCGGCTGGCGTCGTCGTAGTCGAAGGAGACCTCGGGGGTCGCGTCGGAGTAGTTGATCCCCCGCAGGCGGTCGAGGGCGTCGAGTGTGTAGGCGGTGGTGCCGTCTCCCGCCGCGGGCGTGGCCTTACCCGCGGCGTCGACCACCTTGGTACGGTTGCCGGCGGGGTCGTACTCGTAGCTCCAGCGCTGCCCGATCGGGGAGGTGAGGCTGGTCAGGCGGCGGTCGGCGTCGTAGCCGTAGGTGGTGACGTGCCCCTTGGGGTCGGTGCGGGTCACCAGGTTGCCGGGAGCGTCGTAAGTGTAAGAGGTCAGGGCGCCGTCCGGGGCGGTCACCGAGCGCAGGCGGTTCAACTCGTCGAAGCCATAGCCGGTCCGGTTGGCGTTGGCGTCGAGGCGGGAGGTCCGGTTGGAGACTGCGTCGAACGTGTCGGCGGTGCGATTGCCCAGAGCGTCGATCTCCGCGACCCGGTTGCCCGCCGGGTCGTACTCGAAGCTGGTCCGGTAGTCGTCGGGGTTGGCGCCGGTGACGTTGCCCCGCGGCTCGACCGTCGAGGTCATCCGGTTGTCGGCATCGTAGACGAAGGTGGTGGCGTTGCCGAGCGGGGTGGTCGTCCGGGTGCGGTTGGCGTTGGGGTAGCCGAAGGTGGTGACCTTTCCCCGCGGGTCGGTCACCGAGGTGAGCCGGTCGAGGGGATCGTAGACCGAGGAGGTGATCCCGCCGTTGGCGTCGGTCAGCTTGGTCTGGTTGTTGTTGGCGTCCGACTCGTAGCGTGTGGCGTGCCCGAGCGGGTCCGTCACCACCGTGAGCCGGTCGAGGACGTCGTATTCGTACGAAGTGGTCTTGCCGAGTGGGTCGCGGACGCTGGCGCGGTTGCCGTTCGGGTCGTAGCCGTAGGTCCAGCGGAAGGCGGCGGGATCTGCGCCGGCAACGTTGCCCCGGGGGTCGACCATGGTCGCCATCCGGCCGGCGTCGTCGTAGGTGTAGGTGGTGGAAAAGCCGAGCGGCGTGGTCACTCGCTCGAGCAGGCCGCGGGAGTCGTAGGCGTAGGTCTGCTTGGCGCCGCCCGGGAGCGTCTCCTCGATGAGCTCGTTGGCGGCGTTGTAGGTAAACGTGGTCACATTCCCGGCGGCGTCGGTGGTCTTCCACCTGTTGCCCGCCGCGTCGTACTCGTGGCGGGTGACTCGCCCGAGCGGGTCCGTCTCGGTGAGCAGGTGGTCCGCATCGTCGTACGTGTAGGTGGTGCGGTAGGCCGCCGGGTCGGCCCCGACGACGTTGCCTCGGGGGTCGACGGTCGAGGTGGGCCGACCGGCGGGGCCGTGGCCGTAGGTGGTGGGTGTAGGACGACACTCGGGCTGAGGACGTAGGCCCCGTAGGGCGACATCCAGCTTGATGACCAAGCACAGGGGCAGCCTTCCGGGTTGCCCTTTTTGGGGCGGTGGATCAGCCTCTCCCAGACCCTGACGCGCAAGGGCCCTCCACCATGCCTGTCCAGCACCGGAGGGCCCTTCCTGTGGTGCGAGGCACCGATGCTCATGGTAGGGACGGATGCGCTCGTCGT
>JBOGWP010000186.1:0-2577 GCA_050693875.1 Actinomycetota bacterium | reverse complement strand
CCTAGGGCTCCTTTGGTGTGACGATCTTGAGAGCTGAAGCAAGTTTCATGCGGCAGGTCTGATGCGAGCTCGGGCGACGTAGTCGTCCACGGAGCGATCGATCTGGCTGAGGGCGGAACGAAGCTCGATCGGTGCCGGCGGCCGGTCGGCGGCGAGCAGGGGTCCGAGGAGCCGGTCGTGGAGCTTGGTGTAGAAGAGCGCGAGCCGGATCCCCTCCGGGCTGAGCACGTACGTGTTGGTGTGCTCGAGACGGCGGATGAGGCCCTTTAGCCGGAGGCGGCGGAGGTCGTACGTCATACGCGCTGGTGTAGAGGCCACCGAGCAGCGAGCTCACCCGGGCGCAGAGGCTCCGATTGGTGAAGCCGACGGCGGCGTGCACCAGCGCGCAGAGGGCGCCGGCCAGGGCCATGACGCGGGGGTCCCCGAACCGAAGGGCGGAGGCCCGTTGGCCCTCCTCAACCGAGGGCAGTCCGACCCGCTCGAGCAGCGCGGTCGAGATGGCACAGTCCTGGCCGATGCGTTGGACCTCGAGCAGCCTCCGGTTGGCCGCCCGGGCCTTGGTCTGGAGCTCTGGGAGGTTTCGGAGGCGCCGCTGGCACCCGAGGTCGGTGGGTGAGTTCACCACGGTCTCGATGCGAAGGGCCCGGCCCTCCTTCAGGTACTCCTTGATCCGGGAGTGGCGGTAGAACACGTTCACGGTGACGTCGGTGCCCCGGGTGACGACCTTGGTGGAGAAGGTTCCCGGTGTGTTCCGCCGGACCTGGCGGGCGAAGATGAGCTGGACCTCATCGGGGCGGCCGAGGTCGAGGTTGTCGGCCACGGTGGCCTCGAAGAAGGCCCGGGCCCGCCGCGGTGCGTCGAACACCACGGTCCGGGACACCTCCACCTGGCGCAGGGAGAGCTCCCACCAGTAGCCGCCCTCCCGGTCGGCAGGGGTGAGGGGGGTGGGGATGCGTCCGATCCACCGGTCGAAGAAGGCCTGGATGTCCGCCGGGCCGAGCCGGTCACAGATGGCCTGGAGCACCTCCGGACGGGAGCAGGACGCGAACCCGTTGGCGAGGGGCGTGTACGCAAGGCGGGCCCGATCGGCCTGGCGCTTGGCCCACTCGTGACCGTTGACCCAGACCTTCCCCGGGTAGGGGAAGTAGCTGGCGATCTTGATGAAGCCGGGGCCGAACTCCCGGTCGAGCACGTAGAAGTAGTACACCGTGACCCGGCGGTCGGCCTTGGAGAACCCGAAGCAGACCGCCCCGGGCTTGGTGGCGTGGTCGTAGCCGGTGAACACCGACTGGAACTCCTGGGCCACGCCGATAGCCACCACCCCGGGCTCCTGCGCCTGCTCGAGATAGGGACGCATCACCTCGATGTGCCGATCCCCCTTCTTGAAGTGGATGAGGGGGATCCCTTCCTCCTCGGCGAACCGGCGGACGGAGGCGCGGAAGGCGTTGCCGATCCTCGCGAACAGCGCCGGGGACGGGACGGGGTTGCCGAGGTGCTCGGTGAGGAACGTCACCACCTGGCCGCCGACCTGCAGGTTGGGGACGTAGGCGTTCAGGTACACCCGGTCCAGGCACTCGATGTCGAGGGCGGCGTGGCCTTCGAGGAGGTCGTTGACGTTCACGGGCTCAGCCACGCCTCCACCCCCAGTGTGAGGACAGCCTCGGACACACGATGCGGCGTGCGGAGCGTAAGCGAACCTACGGAGTCAGCTCATCTCGGCGGTCCGAGGCTGGCCTCACTGGGAGATGGCTAGGAGCGAGGCCGGTAGGGAAGCCGGGCCGACACCGATGGCCAGTTCCTAGGCCGTTCCTAGGCGTCGCCTGCAACGTTCGGCCGTGAGCACGCCGCACTCGGTTAGCGGTCGGAGATCTGGGACGCACGCACGGCCGGTCGATGTCGGCCTTTCCAGGCAGACGAGGTCGCGCTACGTTCCTCGCGTGGACTTCCGCGTCCTCGGTCCGATGGAGGTCGCAGGCGCGGAGGGGTCGGTGCCGCTCGGCGGCCCGAAGCAGCGAGCCGTCCTGGCCCATCTCCTCGTGCGGGCGAACCGGGTTGCGTCCTTCGATTCGCTGGTCGACGGCCTGTGGGGCGAGGAACCGCCCGAGACCGCTCGCGCGACCATCCACGCGTACGTCCACAACCTGCGCAAGGCGCTCGGCCCGGGGCGGATCCAAAGCAGCGCCCCCGGGTACGTCCTTCGCGTCGAGACCGACGAGGTCGACGCGTCGCGTTTCGAGGCGCTGCTCGGCGACGCGTCGCGCCTCGGCGAGGAGCCGGCGCGCGCGGCGCAAGTGCTCAGAGAGGCCGTAGCCCTCTGGCGAGGCGCCGCGTACGCCGACCTCGACGAGCTCCCGTCCCTTCGAGGCGAGATCGCCCGCCTCGAGGAGCTCCGGCTACGAGCCGTCGAGGACCAGATGAGGTTCGACCTTGCGGCCGGCCGACACGCCGACGTGCTCGGCGAGCTCGAGTCGCTCGTCCACGACCATCCGCTGCGGGAGCGGCTCTGGGAGCACCTGATGCTCGCCTGCTATCGCGCCGGTCGACAGGGCGACGCGCTCGCGGCGTTCGAGGCGGCGC
>JBOGWP010000185.1:0-9111 GCA_050693875.1 Actinomycetota bacterium | reverse complement strand
GACGACGATCATCGGCGAGCATGGTCGGGACTCCAGGCTCGCCGCTGCCGTGGGCAGGGACCTCAAGGGCAAGATCTCGGCGGCCGCGTACGTCGCGGCGATCCCGCTCGCATTCGTCAATCGGTGGATCGTCCTTGGGCTCTACGTGTTCGTGGCGCTGATCTGACTCGTTCCCGACCGCCGGATCGAAACGCTGTCGGCGACCGAGGGCTGAGCCCGCTCGGACTTACGACGTCCCCTCGCAGCCGGGGTGGTTGCACGCGCACTCCGGCGCCTCGCGGCACCACTCGCTGCAGTACTCGCCTTCGTGCTCGCTGCACCCACAGGCGTCATGCAGACAGGCGAACTCACCCATCGAGCCTCCTCTCTACGCGGTCACGGCCCGGCCCTCTGCCCATGCACGAAGGCGGGCGACGTCCTCTGCCCGTGACGCTGCCAGCGGCACGGTGGCCTCGAGCTCCTGCAGGACGTCCTCGGTCGTGATCTCCCTTCCTTCTCCGTAGGCGCGGTAGAGGGCGCCGACGACGGCCGCCTCGATCTCCGCCCCCGAGAATCCTTCCGAGGCTCCAGCCAGCGACATTACGTCGAAGGCGGCCGGGTCGCGATTGCGCTTCAGCAGGTGCAGCCGCACGATCGCCTCGCGCTCGGCCTCCTTCGGCAGGTCGACGAAGAAGATCTCGTCGAAGCGCCCCTTTCGCAGGAACTCGGGCGGGAGCACCGCGACGTCGTTGCAGGTTGCGGCGAGGAAGATCCCAGGCGGGCGGTCTTGCATCCACCGAAGAAACGTTCCCAAAACCCGGCGGCTTACGCCCGAGTCGGCCTCGCCCCCGGACGCAAACCCCTTCTCGATCTCGTCCACCCACAACACCACCGGCGCCATCGCCTCGACCGTCCACAGGGCGTCGGCCAGACGCTGCTCGGACTCACCGATGTACGGCCCGTACAGGCGTGCGGGATCGAGCAGCACGAGGGGCAGCTGCCAGGTGCGGGCAAGGGTCTTGGCGGCGAGCGACTTCCCGCAGCCGGGGATTCCCGTGATGAGGACGCCCCGAGGCGGCTCGAGTCCATAGCGACCCGCGGCCGGCTCGAAGCCGCGCCCCCGCAGGCGGAGCCATTCCTTGAGCCGATCGAGGCCCCCGACCTGGTCGAGGTTGCCGGCGTGGGCCTCTATGAGCTCGAGCGCCCCTCCGGCCTCGAGCAGCTCGGCCTTCGCTTGACGGACCTCCTCGATGTCGTCGCGCGTCATCGCTCCGTCGCGAAAGGCCGTCTCCTGAACCACGCGCTCCGCCTCGATCGTCGAGAGCCCACGCAGCGCCTCCACCAGCGACTCGATCTCCATGTCGGAAAGCAACACCGTGAACCGCCGGGCGGCGAGGTCGTCGAGCGTCCTGCGCACGAGCTGCTCCAGCTCGGCCCGGTCGGGCGGATGCAGCGTCCAGGTGAGCGCAAGCCCCTTCAGCTCGGGCGGCAGCGTGGGGCGGGGGACGGTGAGGATGAGCGTCTTGCCCGGCGCGCCCCACTGCGCCATCTCCTTGACCTGCCGGACGACGACGGGGTCGTCGAGGGCGTGGTGGGCATCGGCAAGGACGAACACGCCGGGCTGCTCCATCTCGGCGATCAGGTTCAGCGCCTTGCGCGCGTCCTGCGTGTCGTACTGGGGCGGCCTGCGGTCCAGCGCCAGCCCCCGGGTGACCGACCATGTCCACAGTGGCACGCCCGCAGCCGCGGTCGCCACCCGCGCCAGACCCATGAAGCGTTCCTCGTCGTTCATCTCCGCAACGATCAGCGGATGGCGGGAGGCGATCAGCGGGCGCAGGTCGTCGGCCGAATCCACGCCCTCAGCGTACCGGCCGGCCGCGCGGCAGATTCCGCGAATCATTCGGGGGCACTTGCGGACGATGCCACCCAAAGGTGCGCGGCGCCGAGCCAATCTGCTCAACCCCTCGTTTGCTGGTCCGATATGGAGATCGCGATGGCACGAGCTGGGATCAGCGGACCGGACGCGCGGCGTCGAGCCTGGTGGTCGACGCGTCCCTACCGGGCGGGCGATCTTTCCATACCGCTCAGTGAGGACGTCCTCAAGACGTACCTCTTCCTGCTCGGCGGCTCGGTCCTGATCGCGGTCGCGGTCCTGGTGGTCACGAGCGCCGGGCTTCCGTTCATCTCCGGCCTCCTCCGGCGCTCCATCACCCGTCAAGGTACAGCCGACTTCATGCTCGGCGGGGCGATCTTCGTGACGCTGCTGGGGGCCGGGATCGTCTACCTCCGGCGCTCACCCGATGACGCCTTCTGGGTGGGACGTCTCGCCCTCGCCGCTCTCGTCGTTGCGACCGGATCGCTCCTCGTCCCCATGGGCATCGGGCTGTGGCCGAGATTCCGTATCACCACGCTGCTCTCGTTCTGGGCCTCCCTCTTCGTACTCGGGTTTGCGGTGCACGAGGACGGTGACCGAATGCAGCGCGCCCGAGTGCGGCACGCCCGTGCGATGCGCAGGCGAGCACGCCGGCGGGGCCCCGGCCGGACCTCCCCTCCGCTGGGCCGCCCGCCGTCGAAGGCCCGCTACCTCGGGCCGCGCCGTTGAAATAGGTTTGGCATCGAGGGGCGGCGCTGAGGCCGCCGGGTTGGAGGGCCGAAAACGACGCGCCGGAGGCGCTACTTGGCGATGCGCAGCACGAGGATCGCGAGATCATCGCGCGGCCGGTCGGTCTCCCATTTGAGGACCTCGGCCTCAAGCCGATCGGCGATCCCATCGGCATCCAGCCCCGCGCAGGAGGCGATCACGGACACCAACCGGTTGTATCCGACCATGCCGCCGGGCCCGCGGGCGTCGGTCACGCCATCCGTGTAGAAGACGACCGCATCGCCCGGGTGCAAGGCGATCGTCTGGTCGGATAGACGCGGATCCGGAAAGAGTCCCAGCAGGGTCCCGTTCTGGCCCGCCGCCTCGACCGCGCCCTCCGCTCGCAGGACCAGCGGTGAGGGATGGCCGCCGCACGACAGGGTCAGCCGGGCGTCCTGGTGGGTGCGGTCCAGACGGGCGGCGACGACCGTGCAGAACCGGTCGTCGGTCAGCTGGCGGCGCAGCGCCTCGTTGAGCATCCCGAGCATCTCGCTCGGCTGGCGCACCTGCATGGCCAGCGCTCGAAGCGTGTAGCGAACCAGGGCGGTGAGGCTGCCCGCTTCCACTCCCTTTCCGCAAACATCGCCCATCAGCAGCATCCAGCGCCGGCGGCCGATCCGGAAGACGTCGTAGAAGTCCCCACCGATCTCCGCCCCCTCTCCGGCGAAGTGGTATCGAGCGGCGAGCTCGACCCCCGGGATCCTCGGGAGGTCGGCGGGGAGCAGGCTCTGCTGGAGGGTGTGGGCGACGTGCGCGGTCTCCTCGTAAAGCCGGGCGTTCTCGACCGCCACCGCAGCGCGCTGTGCCAGCACCTCGACGAAGCCCAGATCGCGCTCGGTGAAGCGCCGGCCCGGATCCGAGGTGCCGAGCGACAGGGCGCCGAGGATGCGGCCGCGGTCGGCGAGCGGGACGCACATGTACGAGCGGATCCCCAGGCGGCCGAAAAGCTCGAAGGCATCGTCGCTCTTCGCGAGCGAAGCGAGAAGGGCTTCCGGCAGCTCGGGGACGAGCTCCGAGCGCCCCGTCCGGATCACCCTGCCCACCGGATGCCGGTCGGTGGGGACCATCGAGCGATGCTGGCGCTGGATCTCCTCGAGGAGGCCGTGGCGGCTGGGATCCTCGTGGGCAACGGCAGCCCGGCCGATCGAGCCGTTGCTCACGACATGCACCACGCACCACTCGGCGAGCGACGGGACGATCAGCGAGGCGAGATTCTTCAGCGTGACGCTGAAGTCGAGCGACGACGACAGCATGCGGCTCGCCTCGGCGAGAAAGGCAAGCCGTCGCTGCGCCGACTCGGCCTCCTCCTGGGCGTAGCGTGCCTGGGCGAGCAGTTGGGCACGCTCCGCTTCGGCGCGCTTGCGCTTGGTGATGTCGCGGATGTAACCGGTGAACACCGGGGGCCCAGGGAGGTCGACGCGGACGACTGCAAGTTCGACCGGGAACTCTGAGCCGTCTTCGTGCAGCGCACTCAGCTCGAGCCGACGTCCCAGAATCTTGGACAGCCCGGTGGTGAGGTGGCGCGCCACCCCTTCGTGATGGGCGCGGCGATGACGCTTCGGGACGAGCAGCTCGGCCATCGACATACCGAGCAGGTCCGCGCGCCGCCGGCCGAACATCTCCTCGGCCGCCGGGTTGCAGTCGACGACGTTTCCCTCGTGATCCATCATCACGACCGCGTCGAGCGCCGACTGGAGCACCGCGGCCCGGCGGGCCTCGCTGTGACGGACCGCCTCCTGGGCCCGGGCGCGGGCGATGAACTGACCCACCTGGCTGCCGACGGCCTCCATCATCCCGAGCAGACCTTCGTCGAGCGGGCGGATGTCCGGGCTGAAGAACTCCATCACCCCGTGGATCTCGCGGCCCACCCGCAGCGGGAAGCCGGCGCCCGCGTGCAGGCCGGCGGTTGCCGCCGCGGGCGCTCGCGGGAAGGTGCCGCTGGCGGCGATGTCGGTGATCCAAACGGGAGCTCCCGAAGCCCAGACCCTGCCCGGCAGCCCGACGCCCCGCCTGAAGGTCATCTCGTGCGTCAGCTGGGCAAAGTCGCCGGCGGACCCGGTGACGTCCGAGAGCGCCACGAGGCGGAGCTCCTGGAGATCGTTGTCCACCTTCCAGATGGCGCCGAACGCCCAATCGAGAGAGTCACACACCGACTCGAGGATGCGCGGTGCGGCCTCCTCGAGACTGGAAACCTCCGCGAGGACCCGGGCGACCGCGTGCTCGGCAAGAGTGCGCTGCTCGAGGAGAGTGCGCTCGGTGACATCGCGCACGAGCACCGCGGTGCCCTCGTTGGTGGCGGCGACGTACCCCTCGAGCCATCGTCCGATCGAGGGGGCGTGGATGCGGAAGGGTCTGGCGGCCTGCTCCCGAGCAGCCGGGGCGCGAAGGTCGACGATCACGCCGCACAGCTCCTCCGGGCACCATTGCTGGAGTGGCACTCCGTCCACCGCGGCTCGTTCGACGCACAGGAGCCGCGCGGCCTCCTGGTTCAGATAGACGACGCGGTCGTCGAGGTCAGTCGTGAGGAATGCGTCCCCGAGGGCTTCGAGGAGCTTTTCGTGCGGCGGGGAGGACGGTTCGTCCATGGCCCCGGTCGTCAGCCCGGAGGTTGAGGACAGCTCGGCGGGGTCGGGCAGCCCCGCCGTCGAACCAATGCGTTCGATCGCCCACCTCCGCTTGTCCGACCGGGCGGAGGCCTCATTGCGCAGCCATCACCGGGAGGCCCAACCCCCACCCTGCCTGCGATGTTATCGGCAATCGGACGAAACCCGAAGCGAGGCAGGTTGAAAACGACGAGTCGGCTATTCGACCCCCAACTCTGCGAGTCGGCGAACGATGGCGTCGTTGAGCGTGAGCAGCTGGGCGATCTCTTCCTCAGCGGATGGCGGGGCCTCGGCGCAGCACTCGCATCCGCAACCGCAGGGCTCGCGAGCCTCGGTCAGGACCGTCATCGTGCTGCATCCGCAGGAGCAACTCGCCATGGCGATCACCTCCTTCTCGACGAGTGTAGAGGTTGGAGCCGACTCCAAGGTCAAGTGTGGCGGCGTCGATCCGAATGAACCCGCGCCTGCGCTATCGTGCCCGGCATGACGCAGTCCCCCTCGGACCCGTCGCCGCTGGAGCGCTGGCGCCGGGCGCTGGCCGAGTGGGCGATCCCGGACGAGATCCTCACCCAGGCACCCGAGCCTCCCTGGTCGTTCCCCACGAAGGTGTTTTCCCAGCGGGCCGAACGACAGCTTGCCGAGCGGAGCGGCACATCGCTGCGCCGGGCCGCCGAAGCGCTGCCGGAAGGGGGGAGCGTCCTCGACGTGGGGGCGGGCGGGGGAGCGGCGTCGCTTCCCCTACTTCGGCCCGCCCGGGGCCCTTCGGGTTCGATCGTGGCCGTCGATGCCGAGCCGAGGATGCTGGAGGACTTCCTCGAGCGGGCCGGGCGCTTGGGGGTGGCCGCCCGCGCCGTCCCCGGGCGTTGGCCCGACGTGGCGCCAGAGGTGCCGGCGGCCGATGTGGTGGTCTGTCATCACGTGCTCTACAACGTCCCCGATCTCGAGCCCTTCGTCTCGGCGCTCACCGATCGCGCCCGCCGGCGGATCGTCGTCGAGCTCACCGAGCGTCACCCCGTCTCGCCGCTGAATCCGCTGTGGCGCCGCTTTTGGGGGCTCGAACGCCCCGAGCGACCAACCGCCGCCGATGCGGTGGCAGCCCTGCGCTCCCTCGGGTTGGATGTCACGGTCGAGACCTGGAACGCTCCCGTCGACGACGGGGATCCGGCCGAGGCGGCGGCGCTGGCCCGGCGCCGGCTCTGCCTCCCGCTCGACCAGGAGCCCGACGTTGCCCGAGCCCTGGAGGAGCTGAGGGAGAGCGGCGACGCGGGCTGGGGGCAGCCGCGGAGGCTCGTCACGGTGTGGTGGGCGGGGGCGGCATGACCCCGGCCGCCCTGTCCCACTCTCGAGTCGGCCTCGTCGGCAGCCTTCAGGCGTCGATGAGCGAGATCGACCTCGAGATCCTCCGCTTCGCTTGGACCGCGGCGGGGTTAGGCGCTACCCGTGCCCTAAAGGTACTGACCGGTCGAGGGCCGTTCGCCCGGGGGCGGGCCTCCCGGCCCCGGCTGGGCGGGCATGCCGGGGAAGGGCGGCATCATCGGCGGGGGTCGCTGGCCGAAGAGCACCGCCTGCATGCTGTGGAAGAGCCCCTCGAACCAGCCCACCAGCTGTGCCTGTGAGATGCGCAGCTCCGACTGGGTCGGGATCTCGGAGCGGAAAGGAAACGAGATCCTCTCCAGCTCGGTCCGCAGGTCCCCGGACACCGCCTCCTTGAGCTCGACGACCGAGCGCTCGTAGACCTCGCGCGCCCGCCTCCGGCCCTCCTGGTCGAGGTTGGCGCGGCGCATCTCCTCGAGCAGCTCGCGGATCATCCCGCCGATTCGCAGCATCTTCGCCGGGTGCTCGACCATCTCGCGCCGGCCCTCCTGGTCGCCACCTCCGGCTGGGACCGGGATCGCATCGCTCACCGGCGCTCCCGCGCCCACTTCCGGCTCTCGTTCAGCCTCCATCTCACCTTCCTCTCTCTGAGAGCTCACCGATGACGTCCGGACGGTCGACGATCGATTTCGCCGCCTCGAGCCGCGAGGCCAGCTGTGATGGGTCGACGCCGAACGCCCGCGGCGGGATGGTGAGCTCCGCTCCCTGCGAGCGCACGACCACGCCGTTCGCCGCCTCGATGGAGGTGATCGCCTCCCACCGAATCAGCGTGCGACGGTCGCCCGGCCCGAAGATCGACACGCCGTGGAGGTCCACACGAACTCGAACCATCGGGCCCCGCGGTCCAGGTCGCAGGAGGTGCTCGGCCACACGCTGCCGCACGACGCTCACTCTACCTGCGTAGACTGGCCCCTATCCAACCTGGGAGGGCTGCTCATGGGGATGCACGCGACCTTCGTAACCTCGATGGGAGACATCCGCGTCCGTCTCCTGCCGGAGATCGCGCCGGAGACGGTGGCGAACTTCGTCGGCCTGGCAACCGGGGAGAAGGAGTGGCGTGACCCTCGCACCGGGGAAAAGCGCCGCGACTCTCTCTACGCCAACACGGTCTTCCATCGGGTGATCCCCAACTTCATGATCCAGGGGGGCGACCCGCTGGGGAATGGCACGGGTGGGCCCGGTTACACCTTCGAGGACGAGGTCGACGGCAACCCGACGTTCAGCCGCCCGGGCTTCCTCGCCATGGCCAACGCGGGTCCCAACACCAACGGGAGCCAGTGGTTCATCACGGTCGGCCAGGCGTCGTGGCTCGACGGGAAGCACACCGTCTTCGGCGAGGTGGTCGAGGGTCAAGACGTCGCCGACGCGATCTCGAAGGTTCCCACGAAGGGGGACCAGCCGGCGTTTCC
Source organism: Actinomycetota bacterium (assembly GCA_050693875.1). Classification (GTDB taxonomy): domain Bacteria; phylum Actinomycetota; class CADDZG01; order JAHWKV01; family JBOGWP01; genus JBOGWP01. The sequence goes on along the minus strand of JBOGWP010000185.1, from coordinate 1,105 downwards.
TCCGACGCTGCTCGAGGTCCGGATCGAGCGCGAGGAGAGCTGAGAAGCCTCCCCGAAGGGGGGGACTAGAAGCGGCCCGACGAAAGGCGGCGGGCACGCCGGCGTCCCCGCCGCCGGATGAGCAACAGGCCCGCAAGCGTGGCCAGGGCTGGCTTCCTCCATTCGGTCACGAGCCGCTTCGGGATGGCCTGGACCGCCTCGAAACGTCGCCGTGCACGAGCCGCCTTCCGGCGGCGCAGCATCATCCAGGTGATGACGGCGGCTCCTCCGCCGGCGGTCGCTCCCGCCGCGGGCAGCCAGCCGCCGCGCCCCCACCGGCTCGCGAACCCCCGGTCGGCCATCTCGTCGACGATCACGTCGCCGGTGGCCTCCATGGACCTCACCGTCGTGTTGGTTCCGGTTCCCTGCGCCATCCCTCCTCCTCCCTTTCGCCGGTCGGCGAGTCGTCCCGTGGTCCGAGCTGTCTCACTCGACCCTACCAGCCCCTAGCCGCCGCGGATCAGCCAAACCCGCTCCGCTGCGCTTCGCGGCTGCCCACAGCCAGGAAGGTACCCGACCGCAGCGTCCCGGAAACGCCCGACACCCGGGACGTCCGGCCTCCGGTATGGTTTCGAGCCGTGAAGCGCGGACTTTCGGGAAGGTCCCGCCGGGGGAGCCCGCCCCTTCCGCGTCAGCGGGCGGCGCTTCGCGTCGTCCAGATCACGCTGCTCGGGGTGTCGGTCGTGCTCGCCGTGATGGCGATCCGCGCCTACTCGGCGGCGTCCGGCCCCGCGCCTCGGGCACTCGAGGCGGTGACGACGGCAGGCTTCGGCGAGGTCGCCTTCCTCGCCGTTGCGTCGCTCTTGTTCGCCGGTCTGGCTGCGGCGATGGGGCTGCGTGCGATTCGAGGGCCGGAGCCGCCGAAGCTCGACTGAGCAGGCTAGACGCTTGCGGAAGACGCTTGCGGAAGCCCTATCGACAAGATGATGTCATGCGGCTTCGGTTTGCGTTTGTGGCGATGCCGAGGTCGTTGAAGAGCGTCTGCATGCCGACGCGGAGGGTCTCGTAATCGCGATCGATGCGGGTCCAGGTGGCGGGCTTGCGACCCTGCCGTGGGCTTCGCACC
>JBOGWP010000184.1:0-11400 GCA_050693875.1 Actinomycetota bacterium | reverse complement strand
GCCTCGACCGGCGCACCTACCCCCCGGTCCTACGCTCAGCCGATATCCCCGAGGTCGCCGTCCCCTGGTGGGGTGGACGCCGCCTCCGCTTCGAATACGCCTGAAAGTAGGGCCGAATTCGCTGCGTGAGAATCGGCGCTAACAACTAATACGGCCACCTCCAGTCCTCGACCTGCGGCGGGTCCTCGCCATACGTGCGCGTGTGGGCTCGGGCAGTCATACGCAGGTCTTCCATCTGCTGGCGAATGTGCGCCGCTTTGGCCCCCAGCCCCGGGGTGCGATCGATGACGTCCATCACGAGGTGGTACCGGTCGAGGTCGTTCATCATCACGAGGTCGAAGGGGGTCGTCACCGTCCCCTCCTCCCTGTAGCCGCGCACGTGCAGGTTCCGGTGGTTGGTGCGTCGGTAGGCGAGCCGGTGGATCAGCCACGGATAGCCGTGGTAAGCGAAGATCACCGGCCGGTCCTCGGTGAAGAGTGCGTCGAACTGTCGGTCGGACAGCCCGTGGGGATGCTCGGTGTCGGGCTGTAGCCGCATCAAGTCGACGACGTTGATCACCCGAACCTTGAGGTTCACCAGGTGCTGGCGGAGCAGGTCGACGGCAGCGAGCGTCTCGAGCGTAGGGATGTCGCCGGCGCACGCCATCACCACGTCGGGGTCCCCGTCGTCGCTGCCTGCCCACTCCCAGATGCCGATCCCCCGGGTGCAGTGGTGGATCGCCTGGTCCAGCGTCAGGTAATCCAGCGAGGGCTGCTTCCCGGCGACGATCAGGTTGACGTAGTGGCGGCTGCGGAGGCAATGGTCGGCGACGGAGAGGAGGCAGTTCGCGTCGGGCGGGAGGTAGACCCGGATGATCTCGGCCTTCTTGTTCATCACGTGGTCGATGAACCCGGGATCCTGATGCGAGAAGCCGTTGTGATCCTGGCGCCAGACGTGGCTCGTGAGCAGATAGTTGAGCGACGGCAGGGATCGCCGCCATTCGACCTCGCGGCATACCTTGAGCCATTTGGCGTGCTGATTGAACATCGAATCGACGATGTGGATGAAGGCCTCGTAGCAGTTGAAGAGGCCGTGGCGCCCGGTCAGCAGGTAGCCTTCCAGCCAGCCCTGGCACAGATGTTCCGAGAGGACTTCCATCACTCGCCCGTCGGGGGCGAGGTGCTCGTCGGTCGGGAGGACGTCGCCGCTCCAGGTCCGGCCGGTGGCCTCGAAGACCGGGGATAGACGGTTCGAGGCAGTCTCGTCGGGACCGAACAGGCGGAAGTTGTCCGGGTTCTGACGGATCACGTCGCGGAGGAAGGTGCCGAGCACGCGTGTCGGCTCGCTGTGGGCGGCAGCGGGCCGGGGGACGTCGACGGCGTAGTCGCGGAAGTCGGGGAGTGAAAGGTCGCGCACGAGCAAACCGCCGTTGGCGTGCGGGTTGGCGCTCATCCGCCGCGGCCCCTTTGGGGGCAGCTCGGCTAGGTCGCGACGGAGCGCGCCCCGCTCGTCGAACAGCTCATCAGGCCGGTAGCTGCGCATCCATTCATCGAGCAGGGCGAGGTGTTGCGGGTTGTCGCGGACCTCGGCCAGCGGCACCTGATGCGAGCGGAAAGTGCCTTCCACCGAATTGCCGTCGACCTTCCGGGGCCCGGTCCATCCTTTAGGTGTGACGAGCACGATGGCCGGCCAGACGGGCCGGAAGCGCTCCCCGCCGCGGCGGGCGCGGCTCCAGACCTGGTGGATCTCTTCCACCGCACCGTCGAGGGCGGCTGCCATCTCGAGGTGCACCGTGGCGGGATCCTCGCCCTCGACGAACAGCGGACGGTAGCCGTGACCCTCGAGAAGCAACGCGAGCTCGTTCCTGGGGATGCGCGCCAGCAGCGTCGGGCTGGCGATCTTGTAGCCGTTCAGATGGAGGATGGGCACGACGGCGCCGTCGGTCACCGGGTTCAGGAACTTGGGGGAGTGCCAGCTGGTGGCGAGGGGGCCCGTCTCCGCCTCCCCGTCGCCGATGACGCAGAACACGAAGAGGTCGGGGTTGTCGAAGGCGGCTCCGGCAGCGTGCGCGAGGGAGTAGCCGAGCTCGCCCCCCTCATGGATCGAGCCGGGGATCTCGGCAGTGACGTGGCTGCCGATGCCGCCGGGGAACGAGAAGTGGCGGAACAGCTTCCGCATGCCGTCCTCATCCGAGGTCATGTCGGCGTATGCCTCGCCGTACGTGCCCTCGAGGTAGGCGTTCGCGACCGCGGCGGGACCGCCGTGGCCGGGGCCGATGACGCAGATGGCGTCGAGGTCGCGCGCCCCGATCACGCGGTTCAGGTGGGCGTAGATCAGGTTGAGGCCGGGCGTGGTGCCCCAGTGCCCGAGCAGGCGAGGCTTGACGTGCTCGGAACGGAGCGGCTCCCTCAGCAACGGGTTGTCGAGCAGGTAGATCTGGCCGACCGAGAGATAGTTCGCCGCCCGCCAGTAGGCATCGAGCCGGCGCAGCTGCTCGTCCGAGAGGGGAGGCCGGCTTGCGCCGGCGCTCGCCATCCTCGCGGTTCCTCCGCCCCCGGTTCCGGTCATTTTGGCTGCCTCCTCTTCGGATCGCACTCGTGGCTGCAAGCATTGCCGTTCCCGCGGCGAGCTGGCGGCCCCATCCTTCCCAGTGGGCCATTTGCCCATTCGCGTTCCTTCCCCCCGCCTGGTAACGAGCGCGCAGCAGGAGGTAAATCGCGGAACCATGACCACTTCATTGATAGGGATCTCCGGCGCATCCGGTGGGATCGGCCGGACCCTGGCACGGACCGTCCCGTGGCCGGGCGCACGCGTCATCGGGATCGGACGGCATCCGCTCGACGGCACCGAGCACCTGGCGGATCTGGCCGACCCGAGGTCCTGGCCGGTCGTCGGGTCCTCGTTCAAAGAGGAGCTCGCCCGCTTCGACGGCGAGCGGGTGGTTTTTATCCAAGCTCCCGGGACCCTCGATCCGATTGGATTTGCCGGCGAGGTCGAGGAGGGCGCCTACGCCGCGAACGTCCTGCTCAACGGCGCCGCCCCGCAGGTGCTGGGGCACCCGTTCCTCGCCGCGGTGCGGGAGGTCGACGCTCGCCGACACCTCGCGATCCTCACCTCCGGCGCGGCGAGGAGCGTGTATCCGGGCTTGACGTCGTACGGGGCTGCGAAGGGCCGTGGACCAGTGGGCGCGACGCGGGGGCCGAGCAGGAACTGCGAGGCGGTGTCGATGCTGGCGATCGCACCGGGCACCGTCGACACGGGCATGCAGGCACAGCTGCGGGAGACCTCGGAGAAGGACTTGCCCAAGCGTCAGAAATTCGTCGACCTGCATACCGGCGGCAAGCTCAGCGACCCTGAGGAGAGCGCACGGCAGATCTGGGGACTGCTCGACCGGGGCCTCGACAACGGGAGCGTGGTCGACCTGCGGGAGATGGCACTGACCCTCCCCGGCTGAGTCCAAGCCTCACTGATCCCGCCCGTGCCTCCCGAAGGCTCAGACGGCGCCGGGCTCCCTCGCATCCTCCAGGCCCCCGCCCTCCTCAGGCTCGGGCAGGGGCAGGCGCTTGAGCAGCAGCGCGTTGAGCGCCACGAGCAAGCTCGAGCCCGACATCGACAACGCTGCGATCTCGGGCCGGAGAACGAGGCCGAGCGAGGGCTCGAATACCCCGGCGGCAATCGGGAGCGCGATGGCGTTGTAGCCAACGGCCCACCCGAGGTTCTGTCGCATCTTGCGGACGGTGGCGCGGCCGATCCTCACGGCGACGGCGACGTCGAGGGGATCCGAGCGCATCAGGACGACCTCGGCGGTCTCGATCGCCACGTCGGTGCCCGTTCCGATCGCAATGCCGAGGTCGGCCTGGGCGAGGGCCGGCCCGTCGTTGACCCCGTCCCCGACCATCGCCACCCGGCGACCGCCCGCCTGCAGCTCCCTCACCTTCGACGCCTTGTCGCCCGGCAGCACTTCGGCGATCACGTCGTCGATGCCGAGCTCACGGGCGATCCGGCGGGCGGTGGCCTCGCCGTCCCCGGTCAACATCACGACCCGGAGCCCGGCCTCCCGCAACGCTTCGACGCCGGCCCGGGCGGTCGGCCGAGGACTGTCGGCAAGGGCGATCACGCCGGCCGCGACCTTGTCGACGGCGACGAGCACGACGGTCCGGCCCTCGGTGGCGAGCTCGGCGCGCCGGGCCTCGAGCGTGCCCAGGTCGACGCCCTCCCGCTCCATGAGGCGCCGGTTGCCGACCGCCACAAGCCTGCCGTCGACGCGGGCGACCGCACCATGGCCGGGTACGCTGTCGAAGTCTTCCGCCCGGGCAGGCGCCACTCCGGCCTCGTCTGCATGGCGGACGACCGCCGCCGCGAGGGGGTGCTCGGATTCCCGCTCGACCGCGGCGACCAGGCGGAGCAGCTCGGCCGTGTCGATGCCCTCCGGAACGACCTCGGTGACGTCGGGCTGGCCTCTCGTCAGCGTGCCGGTCTTGTCCATCACGACCACGTCGAGGTGCGCAGCGGTCTCGATCGCAGCCGCATCCTTGAACAGGACCCCCAGTGCCGCTCCGAGGCCCGTGCCGACCATGATCGCCGTCGGTGTGGCCAGCCCAAGCGCGTCGGGGCAGGTGATGACCACGACGGCGATCCCGAACAGCAACGCCTCGCCGGCGCTGCGTCCCGCGAGGAGCCAGACTGCGAGGGTCGCCCCACCCCCGAGCAGCGCGACGAGGACGAGCCAGAACGCCGCCCGGTCGGCAAGCCGCTGGGCCGGAGCCTTGGAGTTCTGGGCCTGCTGGACCAGCCTGACGATCTGGGCGAGGGCGGTATCCGATCCCACTCGGGCGGCGCGCACCCGGATGGCGCCGGTGCCGTTGATGGTGGCGCCGATCACCTCGGAGCCGGGAGCCTTGGCCACCGGCAGGCTCTCGCCCGTGACCATCGACTCGTCGACCTCGCTCTCACCCTCGACGACGACGCCGTCGGCGGGAACCTTCGCACCCGGGCGGATGATCAGCAGATCGCCCGGGACGACCTCGGACGTCGGGACCTCGACCGCCTCGCCGTTGCGCATCACGGTCGCGCGTGGTGGAGCCAGATCGAGGAGCGAGCGAATGGCCTGGCTGGCACCCCCTCGGGCGCGCATCTCCAGCCAGTGTCCGAGGAGGACGAAAGCCGCCAGCACCGAGGCGGCCTCATAGAACACCTCGCCCCCGCCGGTCAACGTGATCCCAAGCGAGTAGAGCCACCCCGCTCCGATGGCGACCGCCACCAGGACCATCATGTCGAGGGTGCGAGCTCGCAGCGCCCGGAGCGCTCCCCGGAAGAAGACCGAGGAGGCGTAGAAGACGACCGGCAGGCTCAGCACCAGGCCCCACGCGTCGTCCCGCAGCCCGAACGGCGCCGCGGTCCGGAACCGGAGGACCTCCCGCCCAACCGGCGACCACAGCAGGATCGGGATGGAGAGGATCGCGGCCACGAGGAACCTGCGGCGCATCGTGGCGACCATCGCCTCGATCGACATGCCGTCCCCATGTGCGTCGTGCCCGGCATGCATCTCGTCGGTCGGCGGCTCGGCGGGGGCTGGATGCTGGGCATGAGCCGCCGGGGGCCGTCCTCCGTGCCCAGCGTGCGTTTCCGGCGTCCGCCCGTGATGCGGGCCTGCCTCAGGGCCGTGCCGGTGGCCCGGTTCCTCGAGCGGGTCGCAGATGTGGGAGGGGACCGACAGCCCTCGGCAGTGCATGTCGCACTCCTCGACCCATCGGCGCAGCGCCTCGACGGATACCCGCGTCGGGTCGAAGCGAACGGTGGCGGTTTGCGAGACGGGGTTCGCCTCGACCTGCTCCACGCCGGGTCGACGCATGAGGCGTGACTCGACGACGGCCGTCTCGGTGGCCCGCAGCATCCCTCGCACATCGAGGACCACCGTGCGCCGATCCGGCGCGAGATCGTCGCTCGCCGAATGCCCCCTCATCGCATCCAGTGTGCCCCGTGGTCAGCCTGCTTCCAACCACGTCGGCGGCGTGGAAGAATCGGCCGAAATGCGGGCATGGCGGGGGAGCTCGCTGACGGCATGCCCCGGTCCAAGGGAGGCAGGATGAACGCGCCCGATTTCTCACGTGGGGCTCGCGCGGCACACAGTTGGGGCCAGCCCCCGCCACCGCCGCCCGGGCAGCAGCCCCCACCCGGCGGCCCGGCGATGCAGCCCTATTCGGCGCCGCAGCAATACCCGCCGCCTCAGCAGTACGGGGGGGGCGGGGGCCAGACCGACGGGACCGCGATCGCGTCGCTGGTTCTGGCGATCGGCTCGTTTGTGGTCTTCCCGATCATCCTCGCGATCATCGCCCTGGTTCTGGCGTCGAGCGCGAAGAAGAAGATCGCCGCCTCGGGTGGCACGCTGGGCGGCGAGGGGCTGGCCAAGGCAGCGACGATCGTCTCGTGGATCAACCTCGCATTCGGGATCGTCGCGATCCTCTTTCTGGTCGTTGCGGTGATCGCGGTCGCTCCGAATGTCCGCGGGGGGCTCTAGCGCTCACGCTAGCCGCGCGTCCCGGGCCGGGTCAGGCCTCGCCTTCGGCACGCTGCAGCCGGTCCATCTCCTCCAGGAGAGCCCAGACCAGGGCCCATTCGAGATGGTCCATCCAATCCATCTCCGGGCCGGCCTGACCGGCGACGATGAACGCACGCAGGCGATCGCGGAGCTCGAGACTCCGCCCCCATCGGCCCTCGAGCTCCACCACCGCAAGGTGTGCGATCAGGTCCGCGAGGGCCCGGAACGCGGGGGAGGCGGCCTGCGCTTCGCGTCCCATGCGTGAACGGAGGCGGGCGAGGATCGCGCGCACGCGATCGGCGAGATCGAAGAGCGGAAGCCGGCCGACCTCCCGCCGCACCATGTGGACGGTCTGATCGAAGCCGGGCGACCCGGGATGTGGTTCGGCCACGGTGGCCCCTGCGCCGCCGGGCGTAATCTCGAACGCAAGGACGCGGCTCGGGGAAAGCCCGGCGGCGTCGGCCGCGGCGAGGATGTCGCCGATCGATGAAGGCTCGGGGGGCGCCGTGGTCGGCTGCGCCTCCTCGGAACCGAGCGCCGGCATGCGGACCGCTCGCCTGCGCACGGCGCCGGTCCGCGCGGTGAGTGCGGCCGATGTGACGAGGATCAGCATGTCCGGTCGCGTCCCCTCGATGAGCCGGATGATCTCAGGGATGCGCTCCGCGGGGGCCTCGGCGCCCAGCGTCACCACCGCTGCGCCGGGCGGCAAGCCCTCGCCGGTGAGCCGCTCGGCGAAACGGCGGCAGGCCTCGCCGCCCACCCCCTGCTCGTCGATCGCAGCCACGAGCGCGCGCACGATCGAAGCCTAACCGCGAGCCGGCCGGGCGCTGGGCGCCGGGCCGGATGTGTCGGTGCTTCGGTTCGTTAGCGTGCTGCCCGAGCGTTCACAAGACCCTCGGCGATATGGTCAGCTTCTCGTCGGTCTCGGCTTCCTCGTCGAGCGTCTGCTGCAGGAGCCTGGCAGCGCCGCGAGTTGACGGGCCCAGGTGCGGGCGGTGCCGTAGGCGGCGATCTCGTAGTGCTCCACCTTCTGCGCCGCGCCGATCAACGCCGCGTCGAGCGTGTCGGGATCCGCCTTCGCCTTCAGGAGCTCCTTGCCTTCGGCGATGAGACCCTCGATGGCCTTGCACTTCTCGGCCTTCACCTTCTCGCCGAGCTCCTCGAACACCTGCTCCAGTCGCTTCACCTGGCCCTCGGTCTGCTTGAGGTCCAGCTCGAAGGCGTTTGAGACCTCAGGCGAGTTTGCGGCCTTTGCCTTCGGCGGAAGGGCCTTGAGGATCTGCTCTTCGGCGCTATAGAGTGCCTGGAGCTGACGCACGAGCAGGTCGTGCAGGGACGACAGTTGCATAGCAACCTCCTCGGATTTGGTTGGCTTGGTTCGGACGAACCGGTCAGTCTCGCGGTCTAGGTTTCCCGGGAGATGGGGGCCCGAAACCCGCCGGAAACATCCCCCGGCGCCTCCGGGAACCGTGCACCGTGGGGCGTATGCTGCCCCCGTGGACGATCGCGTGGCCGGCGTGACCAGGCTGCTCGAGGAGGCATCGGACCTGCATCACCGCGTGTACCGGATCACCGACGGTGCCCACGACGACTGGGCGAGCTGGTACGCAGAATGGCTGGCGACGCTGTCGGAGCTTCCCCAGGTGGTTGGGACGAAGGTCGTCCCCAGCGAGCTCACCTACCTTCTCGTAAAGCTGGGACGGGAGTACGCGGAGGCGTCACCGGACGAGAAGTGGGAGGCCTGGTACGCGCAGCGCATCGTCGATCATTTCGAGGCCGGCCGCTCCGAGTCGTGACCGGCCCTGACGGCCGGGACCGCGCCGCCGCGGCCCTTCTGTGGCTCTGCCGCAGCGCCTCCCGCCACTCGGGCGCCGCGAACCGGGGCCGGCGACCATCGAGTGCGCGTCACCTTCGTCAGGTGGCGCGACGGTCCGGGTCGCGCCCGCGGGCGGAGGCCAGGGCCACGGTGAAGGGGTAGGAAGCCTGGGCGAGCACCGCCGGGTCGAGGGCCGGGTGCAGCGGCGGGGGCATCCGCAGCCTGGCGGCCGCAAGCGAGAGCAGCTCCGTCTCCGGTGACGCGATTAGTAGCGCGGCCCCCTTCGCTCGCAGGTCGGCGGCGAGTTCGGTGAGTTGGGGAAGTGGGCGGTCGCGGGGGGCCGCGAGGAAGACGGGGTAGTCGCCGCCGACCAGGGTCACCGGACCGTGAAGCACCTCGGCCGCGCTGAATGCCTCGGCGTGAATACCGCACACCTCCTTCATCTTCAGTGCCACCTCGCGGGCGATCGGTTGCGCGTAGCCGCGTCCTACGGTGAGGAGCGAGGGGGCTTCCACGAGCGGTTCGATCCCCTCCGACCAATCCATCTCGGTCGCCGCGCCGAGCGCGTCGGGCAGCGCGGCAAGGTGCCCCATCAGCCCTCGGTCCTCGTTCCACGCCGCCACGAGCTGGGCGAGCGCGGCGAGCATCCCGAGGAAGGTCTTCGTGGCCGCGACGCTGCGCTCCGGCCCGGCATGCAGGGGGAGCAGTGCGTCGGCGGCCTGGACGAGCGGCCCGTCCTCGCGGTTCGTCACCGCGATGGCGAGCCCGCCCGCTCGGCGGAGCGCGCTCAAGGTTTCGACGACATCCGGGCTCTCCCCCGATTGGGACAGGCCGATGACCAGCGAGCGATCCGCTTGGAGCGCCGCCCGGTACTCGGTCGTGACGGATGGCGCGGCTCGCGCCGTAACCAGGCCGAGTGTCGTCTCGAGCAGGTACTTGGCATATCCCGCGGCGTGGTCGGAGCTTCCCCGGGCCACCGTGATCGCGAACGACCTCGGCCGGCGCCGCAGGAAGCGGCCGATCTCCTCGACCTCGGAGCGGTTCTCGCGGAGCAGCCGGTCGACGACCGTCGGCCCCTCAAGCGCCTCCTGCAGCATCGAGGGGCTCGACCCGGGTTCCTTCGACATGGACCTCGACCACCTCCAACTCCGAGTTCAACACGACCACGTCTGCCCAGGCTCCCACCTCCAGCCGCCCCCGGTCGTCCAGCCCGAGGTAGGAGGCGGGAGTCGCGAGGCTTCCTCGACGGCCAGGCCCGCTTCGACGAGCGTGCGAAAGGCCGCTGCCATCGTGAGGAGGCTGCCGCCCGGCCTCGTCGACGCCGTCGAGGTTCGCACGACGCCGTTCTGCTTGACCAGCCTCGCCGGCTCCAGGGGGTGCCGTCCGGCATCCCTGCTGCCGACATGGCATCGGTGACGTCGTACAGGTTCGGGAGGGCACGGAGGGCGGCCCGGAGCGCTCCCTCGCCGACGTGGATCGGGTCGGGGATGATCTCGGCCCGGCGGGCGCAGGCAAGCGCCGCGGCGGCGGCCCCGGGTCGGTGTGATCGACCCCGGACAGCGCATTGAAGAGGTGGGTCATGCCCGATGCGCCCGCCTCCAGGGCCGCGGCGACCTCGTCGAAGGTGGCGTCGGTGTGGCCGATCTGACGCCGACGCCACGCGCGGTCAGGAGCCCAATCAGGCGGAGGGCCCCCGACAGCTCGGGGCTGAGTGTCACGACGCGCACCGGCCCACTCGAGGTCGCCTGCTCGTCCATAGGGGACCCTCCTTTCGCGCCTGAGACAGGGAGACCATAGGGGGAGCTCGACCTGCGAGCCATTCGCACCTTGGCGTGAAGCACGACCGCGCTCCCCTGGAGGTATATCGCTCGTTTGGGGGCAACGGCGGGACCCTTCCGAGGCGGTGATTCGAAGTGCTTGCTCGCGTTTACCGTTCGGGCCGCACAGGGTATCTGGATGACCACGGGGGATATTCCTTCGCGTGGCCTGCCTGCCGCGTCGCGACCCTGCACGAATATTCTGCGAGGCACGCGGGCCACATGCTCATTACGACGCGGGAGGTGACGCGCGCATGACGCTGCCTGAAACGCGCACGACGCTGGCAATCGTTGGAGCGCTCATCGGAACGGCCGCCATGGTCGTCAGCACGGTGAGCCACATCCGGCGCGAGCGAGAGAAACCGGCTAGCAGCCGCCGATAGCGCCGTAATCGGTAAAGAGGGAGCCGCCGACGCGGGGGCTCCCTCCGCGTGGGGGTCCGGGTCCGATCCCGGCTCGATCAGTGAGGTGCTCCTCGTTTGCCCTGGATAGGATGGGCTGCCTCGCTATCCGTGCCCTGGCGGGGGAACCGAAGCGGGCCGTGACCATAATGGGAGGGTCGTTGAGGGCGGATGGTCCCACGCCTCCGCGCACCGCTCTGGACATCGACATCGGCGGAACCAAGATCGCAGCGGGCATCGTCGACGAGCGGGGACGCCTCCTCGTGCGCGCTCGGCAGCGGACTCATAATCCGTCGGTCGGAGGTTCAAGTCCTCCCAGCCCCACCGAAGCGCAGGTCACGGCCCAGTTCCGCCTGCGCAATCCGGCCGTGCTACCCGCCGTGCTACCGAACTGGAAAGCACAGAACAGCACGGGACCGCACAGGACAACATGAGACGGCACGAACGGAGCCGATAAGAACTCCCGATCTCGAACGGACAGCACGCCCTGCTTGAGGGAGCGGTAGCACGAGCGCCGAGAGACACAGGATTCGCGGCCGGGAGTTCGGGTCCGCCCCGGCCTACAGGCAGCGTCCCGAGGTGGTCCCCGTTCAGAAGGGGGTGACCCTGGTTCGGGGTGCCCACAGGGGTCCTGCCCGGGCCCGCACAGGATATCCTCGGACCGAACCGAGCAGGAGCCCGGGCCATGCCACGGATCGATCCCGTCGCCTGGGACCCGCCCCCGCCTGTCCCACTGAGCGGCCCGTAACTCGATCAATCGCGCCCTGGCGCAGGTCGAGCGGTGGCCGACGCCGGCTCCCGGACCGGAGGACCTCGCCTTCGACGAGACCGGCCGACTCTACACCGGC
>JBOGWP010000183.1:0-35794 GCA_050693875.1 Actinomycetota bacterium | reverse complement strand
TCAGGGAGGTGGAATCGACCACGTCGGCGAAGATGGCGGTCACGGTTCGACGTTCGCCGCTGACTCGCGTGTGGCGAGCGGCAATCGTCGGTGGGGCCGAAGATGGGGTGTGGGTCCGATGATCGTCGGTGGTCCCCGAGGGCGCCGCGGGATGACCGCATTGGGGGCAGAACCGGTCTACTTCCGTGAGGGCTCGGCCGCAATTGAACAGTCCCGTGGCACCGGAGAATCCTACGCATCGACCCTCCGGGCTGCTGCTTGAGGACCGCTCCGTGGCTCGACAGAGTTCGTCCCAGCCCGACATTTGCGGCGAATGAGGTGCCAGAACTCCAGCACCGCTCATCCATGAGGAGGGGGGCCCTCAGCGGAGCGACGCCCCAGACTGACGAATGAAAGAGGGCCATCGGAGATGGAAGGCGCGAACTGGTCAGCGGACGAAATCCAAGGACGGCAACGCCCCTCGAGACGGGTGTGGGTCGCGAGGGCGCCGAGCGCTACGACGGCGGCGCGCTGATTCCTAGCCCGCTCAGCAACTCGCCATACTTGCGTCGGGCGGCCGCCGCCGCGGCGTAGTGCCCGGCCCCCTCGTGGGCCCGAACGAGCCTCCGCCACAGGCCGTCCTGGTGCGGGTCGATGCCAATACCACGCTCACATGCTTCGACCGCCGCTCCGAGGGCGCCCCGGTCGACCAACAGCCCCGCAAGGTTGAGCGCCGCCTCTGCGGCCTCCTGGCGACAGCGCTCGCGTTCCCACACCACCCAGTCCGCCGGGCCAACCTCGGGGAGGAGCTCCCCCCTGTAGAGTCCAAGGGCTCGATCCAGCTCGACGATCGCCTCGGGGGCGCGCCCCGCCGACTGAAGGGCGCGGGCCCTGGCGAGGTCTGCGCGGAACTCGCCCACATCGTAGGAAGAGCACGGGGGAAGCCGAAGCCGATAGGCCTCCCCCTCGCGTGGGATCAGGCTCGACTGCTTCCCCTTCACGTCCGGCTCGAGGGCGTGCCGCAGGGCATGGATGGCCACCTGGAGGTTGCGGACGCCGATCTGTGGCCCGAGCTCCGGCCAGAGCGCCTCCATCAGGATCTCGCGGTGGATCCACTCCCCGGCGCGTAGGGCGAGGAGCTTGAGGAGATCCCGGACCTTTGACTTGAGCTCCGACGCCATCAATGGCCTGCCCGCCATCTGGAGCTCGAAGCCGCCGAAGCATCGAACGGAGATCGGGGGCAGGACGTCGTGCCCGTCTCTGTCCGGGATGGCGGGATGCGGGTCCACGAGGCCGCGCAGATCGATCCCGCATTCTTCGGCGATTGCCTTCGCCAGCCGTCCGCTGTCTTCCTCGGCCTCCCCAGCGAGCGAGTCTGCGAACAAGGCGATGGCGAGGGCACCCGGGATGCCGCGCGACCGCGATATGGCCTGGGCGCGTCGCGCCGCCGCGGCCGCGTCCGGACGACCGGCTCGGGCCAGGCCGAGTGCCTGGGTCGCCACGCACCACGCCTCGAGTGAGTCTGCTCCGAGTTCGCGGAAGCCGGCCGCCGCTTCTTCGAGCACATCGGGGCGATCCTTTCCCTGGCGAAGCGCACCCAGGCCTTCGATCAGGCCCGCCAGGGATCCCCCCCACGGGTCCCCTTCCAGCCGGGAGGTGAGCCGGGCCCAGGCCGCCCCGACCTGGCCGTTGCCTCGTTCGCTGAGCGCCAGCAGCGCTTGGGTCATACGACCAAGCCAGGGCACTCCCAGCGCCTCTGCCTCTTCGGCGCTCGCCTCGAGCTCCGAAGCCCCTCGTGTCTCCCCAGACAGCAGGGTCGCGGCGGCTCGGGCGATCCTGGCGCCGAGACGCAGCGTGGGACTGGCGTCATCAGCCTCGGCAGCCTCGGCCAGCAAGGCACTCGCCTCGTGCAGCCGCCCGGCGATCAATGCAACGAGGCCCGCGGCCAGCCGGCCTCGTGGCCAGGGCGACGATTTCGCCGGCTCGAGAACCGCGAGCGGGTGCGACTTCGTCGCCGCACGCACCGTGCCGTGCCAGCCGGGCGGCGACGGCAGGCTCCCGTCGAGCCATGTATTGATGGCCAGTCGCTCATCGAGGCAGATGCCGGACGCCGAGGATCCGCCAAACGCCCTCTCGGCCTCGCGCAGGTATCGGATGGCAGCCTCCCAGCGCCCGGCGGCGCGCGCCCGACGCGCCCTGGCGAGCAGAAGCCACGGGTCCTGCTCCCCGAGCACCTTTGGAAGGACCTCCAGCCACAGCCCGCCGTGGGCAGCGATTCGGTTCCCCTCCTGGCCCAGGAGTGCCAAGGCGGCTTTCCAGTCGTCCGCCCGGCAGTACGCGCAAATCGCGTCCGGCAGCGCCCCCGCCTCCTCCAGCAGCACTGCGGCTGCTCGGTAGCGTCGGCGGGTCTCCTCCTCGCCCAATTCCTCGAGGAGCGTGGCCTCCAGATGGAGCAGGAGTGCCGGCTGGTAGCGGTACCACGACGAACCGCTGGGGTCGAGCACCAAGAGCTGGCGCGATGCGATCTCATCGATGAGGGGGGCCGCGCCCGGGGACCCGAGAAGGCGCTCGCAGATCCGCGCGTTCAGGGTCCCGAGCACGCAGGTCTCCACCATGAAGGAGCGAAGCCGAGCCGGAAGGCCGTCGACGATGTTTCGGGCCAGGTAGTCGCGCAGGAGCTTGGGCTGCTCCGCCAGGGCCTCCAGCGTATGCTGCCGCTCCCGACGCGTCTTGGTCGCGGTTGCGAGGTGGAAGAGCTGGAGCCCTGCGGCCCACCCGCCGGTGCGCTGGGTCAGGTCCGCTAACTCTTCAGGGCCTAGGGGCTGCCGATAGTGGTGTCGGAAGAGGCCCTCCGCCTCCCAGAGCCGAAACCGAAGGTCGTCGGCCCCGAGCTCGAGTAGACGCTCGGCAACCCTCAGGCTCGGCAAATTGAACGAAGGAGGAAGGCGGGAAGCGACCAGAATCGTCAGCCAGGCGGGAGCGTACTCGATGAAGCGCTCCAGGAGCGCTTCCGATGGCGCTCCATGCAGGACTTGAAGGTCGTCGACGACAAGGAGCGCACGAGGTCCCTTCCACGCCTCGAGGGTGGCGATCGCCGCCTCGAGGGACCGCCATTCGCGGACCATCGAGCCGAGGGCCTCTCGGAGCGCGGCGTGGAGGTACGTAAGGAGGCGGGACCCTTCACTGTCTCGTTCCTCCGCGCGGTACCAGGCGACTGGGACGTCGAGGCTCCCGGTGAACTGAGAGAGCAAGGTCGTCTTGCCCCATCCTGCAGGCGCGACGACGAGCCCGAAGCGGTGACGCCAGAGGTCTTCGAGCCGGTTGAGGAGGCGGCCGCGCTCGAAGCCCTGGATTTGGGGGGGTCGAATCTTAGGCCGCAGAATCGGGAAGACGTCGTCGCCCGGCCGTCTTCTGCCCTCCGCGGCCATCCCCCCGCCGGGAACGACTGAACCCGAAGGCACGCTTACCGCCGATTCTCACCTTTCAAACATCCGTGGCTGGTGCCGCAAACGTCTGCAATTGTGCACAAGACGCCAGTCGCCAAGACTGCCAGGCCATCGTAATCGGGTCAAGTGTCGGCCAGGTCGACCGCGGGCCCAGGGGGGCCTTCGTCCGCGAACCGCACGTTAAGTGTCCGCAAAGCGGCGCATGAGAGAGGGAGGGCTCGACCGAACATAGGGGAGGATCGCCCAATGGCGGAACTCATGGCCCAGCAGCGGGTTCGTGTATCAGTCCACGCTCCGGACCCGATCTCGCAAGCCGGGATCGCAACAGTTGTGCGGAGCTGCCCGGGAATATGGCTGGTGGACGAGGGCAACGGGGAAAACCGCCAGGTCGCGGTCCTGGTCTCCGATGCGGTGGACGAGGAGGTGCTTCAGCGGTCGAGAGCCGTGCGACGAAGCGGACGCGCCCGGGTGGTCTTGGTCCTAACCAGCCTTGACGACCGGGCCATGCTGGCGGCCGTCGCGTCGGGTGTCCACGCCATCGTGCCGCGCTCCGATGCCACTCCCGACCGCATCCGCGAGGTGGTGATCGCTGCGGCCGAGGGGGCGGGGGCGTTGCCTCCAGACCTGCTCGGCCGGCTCCTGGACGAGATCGCACGCATGCACGAGGACGTCCTTGTGCCGGCGGGGCTGGGCTACTCCGGCCTGACCGAGCGGGAGGTCTCGGTCCTCCGACTGGTCGCCGAAGGTCACGACACCTACGAGATCGCCGGGCGGCTGTGCTACTCGGAACGCACGATCAAGAACGTGCTGCACGACGTGACGGCCCGGCTCAACCTGAAGAACCGGACCCATGCGGTGGCCTACGCCGTACGAAAGGGACTCATCTGAGGTTCGCTCGCCGTCGTGAGCCGAGGGCAGCCCCCAACCACCCACCCCTGCATCCGGGAGGACCACGCATCTTTGAGCGCACCTCTCGGGCGCGGCCTCGCGCCCGTCGTGCGCTGAGCGAAAGTCCGTCATTCGATCGGCCGGCCCCTGTCGCCTTTGAACCGGCGTCTCCTGCCAGGGAAGTCCGGCAAGAGCATTCGTCTTCTCCGGCCCGCGGACAAGGAGAGCAGGAGCAGGCATTTGGCACTTGGCCTCCGCCCAGACGGCGGATGGCGAGTCCCCAGCCGCCCTTGCCCGATCGGGTCGTCTCTCGGCCCCCAAGCTCACCCAATCGGGCCTTGCTCGCCCTCTCGTGCTCCCGGATCGTGGTGGCGGGCAAGTACATGTCAGTCGACGGCAGAGCGCCGGCCCGGGCGGGCGGGGAGGGACCATGATGCGCCGGCACGACGACGCAGAAGCGTTGCGAGGCGCGCCTCGGCCCGACGGCGGCAGGGCCCGCAGCCCCGAGAGCGAGCCCCGCGCCCACTCCCACCCGCTCGATCCTCCGCTCGATCGACGTCACCTGCTGGGCCTGCAGCGCAGCAGCGGGAATGCCGCGGTCGCCCGGCTGCTCGGCGACGAGGCCGCGGAGGAAGCTCGATCGCCGGTCGCCGATGTGGTGGGCTCCGGCAGGGGCCGGCCGCTCGACCCGGCAACCCGGGAAGACATGGAGTCGCGCCTCGGTCATGACTTCTCGGAGGTCCGGATCCACGACTACCTCGAGGCCAGCGACTCGGCCAAATCGGTCCAAGCCCACGCCTACACGGTGGGCACCGACGTCGTCTTCCAGTCGGGACGCTTCGACCCCACCAACAAGGGGGGCCGCAGGGAGTTGGCCCACGAGCTAACTCACGTCATCCAGCAAAGGAGCGGGCCGGTCGATGGGACGCCGCAGCCGGGTGGCATCCGTGTGAGCGATCCCTCGGACCCCCTCGAGCGGGAGGCAGAGGCAGTGGCGGAGGACGCAACCAACCTTCCCGACGCCGAGGTCGGGGTAGGTCCCGGTGCCCCACGGGTCCAGCGCCAAGCCGACGAGGAGGAGGAGCTCCAGATGACCGCCCAGCGCCAAGCCGACGAGGAGGAGGAGCTCCAGATGTCCCCGGATCGAGCCGGGACTTCGGGTTCGTAGCGATGGCTCGGGTCCCACCTGCGGGGGCGGCGTCGTGTCGACGGGCGCTCTGACCGCACGGGCGCCACGGTCGCGCGGCGGACGCATCGGCGGGCCCGGGAGGGCGTGGCGATGATCCACGACGTCGACGAGTCCCTCCGTCAGCTCATCCGCCGCGACGTGTTGAACGGTTCGAATGTCGAGATCGGCTTCGAAGGCCCGACCAGGGAGTGGGCCGCACGGCGAAGCGGCCCGGCGCTGAACCTGTACCTGTACGACATCGTGGAGGACCTCCGGCGCCGCGAGGTGCAGTTCCAGGAGGTGCGCGAGCAGGGGGTTGTCGTCGAACGCCGACTGCCCCCGCGGCAGTATCGCCTCTCCTACCTCGTTACGGCATGGACCCAGCGCCCGGAGGACGAGCACCGCATCCTCGCGGCGGTCCTGTCGTGCTTCATCCGCGCGGAGGCCCTTCCTCCGGAGATCCTCCAGGGCGCCCTCGCCGACAGCGACGACGAGGTCCGGGTCACGATCGGCCTGCCCCTTCCCGGGGACCGGCAGCTCTCCGATGTGTGGTCGGCGCTGGGGGGAGAGCTGAAGGCGGCCCTCGATCTGGTCGTGACGGTGCCGTTCGAAACCCGCCGTAGGCAGACCGTCGGGCCGCTGGTCATCGAAGAGCCCCGGATCACCCTCGTCGGGCCGGAAGGCCAAAAGGAGCAGGCCCCCGGCCCCCAAGGGCGGTCGCAGCCGGAGGAGCAGATTCCGCCTCTCATAGCTGCCGAGACGGTCGATGGGGGGAAGCCCGGGACGGGCCGGAGGTTCGAGATGCGCGCCGTTCCGAGGCGGTGACTCCGGCGCGCGACGCGTCGACTCGGCACCTCCTGGGGCGCATCGCTGCGCTGGAGGTCCGGGTCGCCGATGCGGTGGCTCGGCGGCGTGCCGGCGACCCTGACCCAGGCGATCGCTTTCGGGGCCTCTACGTCTCCGACGCCCAGGCCGACCGACTCCTAGCCGTCCATCCGGAGCCGGTGCCGGCGGGCCCGGAAGCCCGCTCGATGCTCGCCGGCGTGGAGTCGCGGGCCGACGAGGCGGAGCGCGAGGGCGAGGACCTGCGTCTGAGAAGGCTTGCGCGCTCGTTCGGGCTGACCGAGGTGGACGTGGAGATCCTGCTGGTTGCGGTGGCCCCCGACCTCGACCCCCGCTTCGAGCGACTCTACGCATACCTCAACGACGATGTCACCCGTCCTCGCGCGACCAAGGGTCTGGCCCTCGAGCTCTGCTCCGGACTGTTCGGCAGCGACGGGCGGCGTGCTCGCCTCGGTCCGCATGGCCCCCTCATCGCCGGCGGGCTCCTCGTGGTCGAGGAGGCTGATCGGCCATTCCTCGCACGTGCGCTGCGCGTGCCCGATCGCGTCGTCTCCTACCTCCTCGGCGACGACGCCCCAAACCCCGACGTGGCTGCGCTCGTGGCGGGGGAGGAGCCGGTCGGGCACGACGACGCCGACTTCGTGCGGGCGGGTCTCGCCGTGGGAGTTGGCCTGTGGTACATCCAGGAACAGACGGGCGCAGGAGCCCTCTCTCTGGCGGCCTCCAGCTTCGCGCGGGCCGGGCTTCCGTGGCTCGCCCTCGACCTGCTTCGCCTGCAACAGTCCGCGGACGTGCGCCTGGTGGCGGGCTCGGCGGTGCTGGAGGCCAGGCTTCTGGGCGGCGGTCTCATCGCCGGTCCGGTCGATGCGATCGCCGACCGGGGAGCCGACGCGATCCGGTCCTTCAGCGAGAGCCCCTGCGTCGTCGTGCTGATCGGCGCGAGGAGCTGGGACCCGAGCTGGTCGCGGCAGGTTCCCTCCATCGTTGAGGCCCCGCTCCTCGATGCACGAGATCGGGCAGAGATCTGGCGCGAGGCGCTGGGAGGCCGGGACGAGGGAATCGACCTCGGTGCCGCGATGGCGCACTTCCGGCTGACCCCGGAGCAGATCGTTCGAGCCGCCGAGGCGGCGAGGCGCCGCGCTGTCCTGGACAGGCGCCCGTTGGAGATCAGAGACCTCGAGGCGGGAGCGCGCGCTCAGAACGGCGCTGGCCTCGAGCGCCTCGCCCACCACATCCCGCCCAAGGCCAGCTGGGACGACCTGGTCCTGCCGGCCGACGTGATCGAGCAGTTGCGTGAGCTGACCACCCGGGCGCGCCACCGAGATCTGGTGCTCAACGACTGGGGCCTTGCGGCTGGCTCGTCGAAGGGACGTGGCGTGACGGCCCTGTTCACGGGGGAGTCCGGGACGGGCAAGACGATCTCCGCCGAAGTGCTGGCCGCCGATCTCGGCCTCGACCTCTACGTGATCGATCTCTCCACCGTGGTGGACAAGTACGTCGGCGAGACGGAGAAAAACCTCGAGCGCATCTTCGTCGAGGCCGAGCGTCTCAACGGTGTCCTGCTCTTCGACGAGGCCGACGCGATCTTCGGGAAGCGCTCCGACGTGCGGGACGCCCATGATCGGTACGCGAACGTGGAGACGGCGTACCTCCTCCAGCGGTTGGAGCGCTTCGAAGGGGTGGCAATCCTGACCACGAATCTGCGAGCCAACCTGGACGAGGCCTTCACACGGCGCATCGATGTCATCGTCACGTTTCCCATGCCCGAGGAGGAGGAGCGCAGGAGGCTCTGGCGGCTGCACCTCGGTTCCTTCCTGCCCCAGGCACAAGACATCGACGTCGACTTCCTGGCGAGTGCGTTCAAGCTCCCCGGCGGCAGCATCCGCAACATCGTCCTCACTGCCGCCTATCTCGCCGCCGACGACGGGGGCGTGGTGGGTATGGACGAGCTGATCCGTGCCACCGCGCGCGAGTACGGCAAGTTGGGACGGCTCCGGGTGAAGGAGGAGTTCGGCCCCTACTACGCCGGCGCTTCCTCGCCGGCGGCGCCCTGAGGGACGGACGACCGCAGTCACGGAACGCCCGGAGGTGAGGGCCGTCTGCCCCTTCGGGTAATCGGAGATTCCCCCGGGCACGTCCCTTGGGACGTTCCCCTCCGGGGGTGGCCCGGTAAGAGTTCACCTCGGAATCTCTCTCGTGGAGGAGGCATCGATGCCCACCTATCTGTCGCCCGGTGTGTACGTGGAGGAGGTCGAGGCGGGCGCGCGGCCGATCGAAGGTGTCGGGACCGCGGTCGCAGCCTTCGTCGGCCTTGCTGGCAAGGGGCCGCTCAACACCGCCACCCTGGTCACCAACTGGAGCCAGTTCACGCAGACCTTCGGCGAGTTCGTCGAGGGCTCGTACCTCGCCCACTCCGTCTACGGCTACTTCACCAACGGCGGCGGCGCCTGCTACGTCGTCCGTGTCGGTGGGAACGGCGACGGGTCGGGAGGGCCGAAGGCGCGAGGTGAGCTGCCCAGCGGCGTCAAGGGCGAGCTGGGCGGGCTTCTCGTCACCGCGCGGGACGAGGGAGTCGGCGGCCGGATCGTCGTCGAGGTGACCGATCCGGGCGAAGGGGCATCGGAGGACCAGTTCAAGCTGGTGGTTCGCCAGGACGGAAAGGTGGAGGAGGAGTACGACAAGGTCACCGCAAAGAAGGGCAAGCAGCACGTCGTCACGGTGGTCAATGCCCAGTCGAAGCTCATCCAGCTCACCGAGCCGACCACCGGGGGGCCGCTCGACAAGCCCCAGAAGGGCAGCGTCACGCTCACGGAGCCTGCGGCTCGGCGCCGGCTGGAGCCCGACGACTACGTAGGCAACACGGCGGACCGATCCGGATTCGGGGGCCTGGAGTCGATCGACCCGATCACGATGGTGTGCGTCCCGGACCTGATGGCCGCCTACCGCCAGGGGATGATCGACCTCGAGGGTGTGCAGGCGGTGCAGCTCGCCATGATCGCCCACTGCGAGCTCATGGGGGACCGGGTGGCGATTCTCGATCCGCCACCCGGCCTCAACGCCCAGCAGATCCGAGAGTGGCGCGTCGACAAGGTGGGCTACGACTCGAAGTACGCCGTGCTCTACTGGCCCTGGATCAAGGTGTTCGACCCCGCAGGCGGCGAGAACGTCTTCGTCCCGCCCAGCGGGCACGTCGCGGGGATCTGGGGCCGCAACGACGACAGCCGCGGCGTTCACAAGGCGCCGGCCAACGAGGTGGTGCGGGGCGCGATTGCCCTCGAGATCCAGATCACGAAGAACGAGCACGACCTCCTCAACCCGCACGGAATCAACTGCCTCCGGGCGTTCCCGGGACGCGGCATCCGCGTGTGGGGAGCGAGGACCCTGTCGAGCGACCCGGGGTGGCGCTACCTGAACATCCGCAGGCTCTTCAACTACCTCGAAGAGTCGATCCTCAACGGGACCCAGTGGTGCGTCTTCGAGCCGAACGACCCCACGCTCTGGGCGAAGATGCGGCGGACGATCGCCGCCTTCCTGGTGAACGAGTGGCGCAAGGGCGCGCTCTTCGGCCTCACGCCCGAGCAGGCCTTCTACGTGAAGTGCGACGACGAGACCAACTCCGCCGAGTCCATCGATGCGGGAATGGTCGTCTGCGAGATCGGGATCGCGCCGGTCAAGCCTGCTGAGTTCGTCATCTTCCGGCTCGCCCAGTTCTCGGGCGGCGCGTCGCTCACCGAGTGAGGTACCGGAGGGATCACCGAGGAATCATGAGAGGAGGAGGAGGGCATGCCACTTGCGGAATTCGATACCGGAATCGGCTACTCGTTCAAGGTCGAGCTCGACGGGGTTCAGCTTCCCTCGGTCATGGAGGTCAGCGGGCTCAAGCGCGAAGTAGACAAGATCGAGGTCAAGGAGAACACTGCCGACGGCAAGTTCGTTATTCGCAACATGCCCGGGCGATACAAGGCCGGAGAGATCACGGTGACCCGCGGGCTGAACGAGCTCAAGTCGGGGGAGGACTGGCTGAAGAAGGCCATGCAGGGCCAGGTGTCCGACATCCGCAAGAACGGAGCCGTGACGATCCTCGATCACACCGGGGCGAACGTCGTCCGGCGCTACAACCTCCTCAACATGTGGGTGAAGAGCGTCGAGGCAGGGACCCTCAAGGCGGGAGACACCAGCCCGCTTACCGAGAAGTGGACCATCTGCTTCGAAGACATCCAGCCGGATTAACCGATGAAGCGTCTTCGCTCCACTCTCGCCCTCGAGCATCCCGCCACCGGGGATCCGGCCGAGGAAAAGCTCCAGACCGAATTCGAGTTCGTCCTTCCCCGCGGATATGTGGACGGATCGGGGAAGGTGCACCGCAATGGGGCCATGCGCCTCGCCACGGCACGGGACGAGCTGCTTCCCCTCTTCGACGAGCGGGTCCGTGAGAACCAGGCGTTCCTCACGGTCGTGCTCTTGGCGCGGGTCATCGCTCGCCTCGGCACGATCACCGACGTGCACGCCGGAATCATCGAGAGCATGTTCGCCTCGGACGTGGCATTCCTCCAGGACCTCTACCGGCGGATCAACCAGGAGGGGCACACGCGGGCTGCGGTCACGTGCCCGGCATGCTCCCACGAGTTCACGGTCAACGTGGCCGGTGGTCGCCTGGGGGGATCGTGACGTACGCGCCCGACCGGTTGTTCGAGGAGGTCGCGTACGTCGCCTATCACTTCCATTGGCCGCTCGGCGAGATCCTCGACCTCGACCACTCCACGCGACGGCGGTTCGTCCAGGAGATCGGTTCGCTCAACATACGGGCGGAGCGTCCGTGACGATGGACCTCGCCGGCTGGCTGGACCGCCTCACGCGGCGAGGGGCTGCCCGGGCCGGTGAAGCGAGCCCTCCGGTCGACCGACGCGCCTGGGCATCGCTGCCGCCCCTCCGGCCTGCCGTGCAACGGTTGGACACGACGCTGAACCCCGACTTCCTCCGGGATTTGCCCACACAGCGATCGCCGGTCTTTCTCGGCCCCTTGACTCACACGGTGTCGGCGAACGGGCTGGGCGGGCTGGTGCGTGGACTGGCCGTGGCGACCCGGGGTGCGGCACCGGCTACCGGGCGAATCAGTCCGGATCGGAACGCACGCACTCCGACCCGTCTCGCGCCGTTCGGGGCGTCTGCGGCCCCCGGGGGGGAGCTGGAACCGGAGCGCCGGCGAGATGACTCCGTCGCTCCCGTTCCCACTCGCCGATCCCAAGAGCCCATGATCCGCGACCACGCGGTTCTGAGGCTTGCCTCGGACGAGTCCTCCTCCGGGGGGACGACCAGAGGAGACGCCCGTCCCCAGGGCCCGGCTTCCGAGGCCATCGCCCCTGCGTCGGTCGGAGGGGCGGACGTCTCGCGGTCGCCGGCCTCGGCAGCCTCCCCCCGGCAGCCCTCTCGAGTGGGCCTCACCAGCGCGATCCGCGTCGACCTGCCCGTGCTGCGGCTCGTCTCCGAGTGGGCCGGTTCCTCGAAGCCTGCGGGAGAGAGCGACCAGGAGGCCTGGAGCGGAGATACCGAAGGCGTTCTTGCGGAAAAGATCACGGTCGCCGATTCCGTGCCGAGGCGATCGGAGCCCGGTTCCATCCCGGTCGCTCCCTCGTCTCGCCACCTCCCCGGCTCCAGCCCCCAAGAGGTGCCTTCCGCGGACCCGGGGACGCCGCCCGGTCGGGAGGCCGGGGTCCCAACCCGACGCCTCGGCCTCGGCCCTCCTCTCCCGGCGGCCACCGTTCCACGCCGGCAGCCGGCGGGGCGGGACATTTCCCGGGATGGGGGGATCCGGGCAGCGGAGAGCCGCCCCGCGTTGCAGCGCGGTCCCGCCGCATCGAACGCCGACCTCGGCGCGTTCCGTGCAGAGAGGGCGTCCGGCGGCACCTCGGGCGCGCCGGCGCCCCGTTCGGACCCCCTGCGCCAGGGTATGCCGGGCGAGCGCGACGCGACGGACGGGCTCTCCCCATGGGTGGACCCGGCGAACGAAACCACCGGTTCCTCCTCGCACCGCTCGATCAGCGTCGAGAGCTCCCCCCAGCGCCCTGGACCCCTGCCCGGCGGCCCCGGGGACGAGCCGCCCCTGCGGGGCTCCATCCAGCGGCGCGAATCACCGGGCCCTCCCGTGCCCTCTCCCGTTCGCCGGCCCGGGCCCTCTGCTCTTGCATCGGGTTCCCGCGATGACGCAGCGGAGGACGAGGCGGCGGCGCGTCGAGGTTCTCCAGGGCCGAATATGGAGGAAGAGGCGGTCGCGTCGGAGCGCGGCGACATGCGGAGCGGGGAGTGGGCAACCACGCTGGAGGGCAGCGCGATCGATGCGCCGGCTGACCTCCCGCTCCTCGTCCGCTTGGATTCCCCTCTGGCGATGGGGGAGGAGGGCGGAGACGCGAAGGGGGGGTACAACCACGTTCCCTTGCCGATGCAGCGATCCGCTGACCCAACGAGCGCGGAGGACTCGTCGCCGGGGGCGGAAGCGGAATCTCCAGCGCCGGCATACGACGGGGGAAGCGAGCTCCCAAACATCTCCGAGGCCCCGACCCTCGGCGGTTCCGTCCTTCACCAACCCTCCTCGTTCCAGCCCGAGCCTCCGGCAGAGCTGCCCCGCGGCGGCGCTCATCCCTCGGACCTCACGATTCAGCGGATCGGTATCGCAACCGGACCGGACCCTACGGCGACCGGCTCCGCGGGGATGCTCGATGCCTCCGCCGGGGGCCAACCGCCAACGGTGATGGCCGGCGGCCCCGACGGGAGGATCGCCCGAGCGGTTCTCCCGGATGCGCATGCAAGCGAGGCGCATGGCGGGCCGCCCGCGGGGCACCCTGCCGCATCCCAAGCCTCCATCTCGCCGAACCGCCCCCTCCTCGGCATCGCGCTGGGTCGGGATCGGTTACCGACGGCGGGCACTCTCCCCGAACCCGCGGGATCGCGTCGCGTTCAGGGCCGGGCAACCGTGAGCCTCCGCGCTCGGTCGTTGGCACGCTCCTCCGACCTCCCTCGCGTCAGTTCCGGTGCTTGGCACCCGGACCCGGCTCCCGAAGGCACGGCGAGCCTCGCGCCCTGGATGGACGCGCCGGTCAGGTCGGCCTCGGCTCCCCTTCTCTCGGCCGAGCCGTGGAAGGCGTCGCTTCAGCGCCGTGCCGAGAGTTGGTCCGATTCGAGGCACGCGGCGATGGTGCCGGAGGGGGACGGCAACGGGGAGCGGCCTTCGGCCGGGTTGCCGCGCGAAGACCGCTCGCCGGCCAAGGCTCGGACCCCTCCGCTCGCAGACGTTGGCCGTAGCGTCCCGGGGCGAGCCCTCCCGGGATCGATCCCGAACCGAGTAGCCCGCCGGAGCGGACCCGCCGATCCCGCGTGGTGGGCGACGGCACCCGGTCTGGTCCTCGCGCGCTCGACGGCCTCGACGCCCCCGCCGGAATCCGTGGAGCCGGCTTCGGCCCCGGTTGCGGGAGGATCGGGCGCCGTCCCACCGCCGGCGCGTCCGGCGGGCCCCGTTGGCGAGGGGTCCGCCCTCCAGCGAGCGCCGGGCGATCCGGGGATGCCGCCGGCCGCTTCGTCATCGATCGCCGAGCCGCCGGATCTGGACGACCTGGCGCGCCGGCTGTATCCGAAGATCCGCCCCTATCTCCGGCGAGAGTTGTGGCTCGACCGCGAACGGGCCGGCCGGCTGACCGACCTTCCCTGGTGAGGCGCGAATGAGCGATTATCCGGCGACCAGCGTCCACTTCCAGGTCTCGATCGACGGCGCCGACATCGGGACCTTCACGAGCTGTGAAGGGCTCGAGCTCCAACTCGAGGTGGATACCTGGACGGAAGGCGGCCACAACGAGTTCGTCCACCAGCTGCCGCGGCGGATCAAGTACTCCAACATCCGCCTGACGCGTCCGGTCGGCGCCGACAGCTACAAGATCCAGCAGTGGTTCGACAAGCTGTCGAGCGGGCTGAAACCGACCTCAGCGCGCATCGTAGCGCTCACCCACAGGTCGGGCGAGGAGCTCGCCCCCCTGGTGGCATGGACGCTGTCTGAGGTCATTCCCATTCGATGGCAGGGACCCTCGTTCACCGTCGAGTCGGCCAAGGTCGCGAGCGAGACCCTCGAGCTCGCACACCACGGGTTCAAGTTCGAGAAGGCGTAGGCAGGAGAGGGGATGGGGACCACCGGCGGCAAGGCCTACCTGGAGTTCGTCGAGATCGTGAACGGCCGGATCTCGAGCGACCGGACCCTCAAGAGGCTCGAGTTCCATTTCAATCCGGAGGACCTCGAGCTGCGCAAGGCCGCGGCATGGAAGTTCGAGGCCAACTCCACGAAGACCAAGGCCCCGCCGGTCCAGTACCTCGGTCCGAAGCCCGCGCAGATGACTCTCAAGATGCGCCTGGACGACTCGAAGATGGGGGGCTCGGGAGACGTCTCCAGCAGGGTGCAGGAGCTGGTCGACGCCTGCATCCCCACCGAAGCCTCGACCACCAACGACCGGCCACTGCCCCCTGCGGTGCGATTCGTCTGGAAGAAGGTCCATTTCGAGGGCTATCTGGAGGACGTGACGGCTCACTACACGCTCTTCGCGATCGACGGCACCCCGCTCCGCGCAGAGTGCACGCTTACGCTCCGGGAGATCGGGGTCGAACCCGCCGGCCAGAACCCGACGTCGGGAACGCGAAGCGTGTCCCGCGTGCGGCAGGTGATCACCGGAGACACGCTTGCCGGGATCGCCTACCAGGAGTACCGGGATCCAACCCTCTGGCGGGTCCTCGCGATGGCAAACGGGATCGACGACCCGCTGCGACTCACCCCGGGGGCGTCGCTGCTCATCCCGTCCCCGGCCGAAGCCCCCGTCTCTCGAGCGCCGTGAACAGCACCCACCACTTTCACATCACCGTCGACGGGCGCCCCCTCGCCGAGGAAGTGCTCACGCTCTTGCTCAGCGCCTCGCTCGACAGCAGCCTGCACCTGCCCGATACGTTCGCGCTTACCTTCGCGGATCCCAACCGAGACGTCCTCGAGCGTGCCGGGCTGGCCATCGGCAAGACCGTGAGCGTCTCGGTGCACTCCGACGCCGCGGCGGCGGGCGAGCCGCTCCTCGAGGGGGCGGAGGTGGTTGCGCTCGAGGCCGAGTTCGAACCGACCGGGGTGCGCAAGGTCGTTCGTGGGTTCGACAAATCGCATCGGCTCATGCGGGGCCGCAGGGTCGAGGCGTACAAGAACGTGACGTACTCGGAGATCGCCAGGCGGGTGGCGCAGCGGGCCGGGCTCAGAGCGGGAGACATTCGCGCCACAAGCCCGGTCCACCCCCACGTCGTGCTCGCCTGCGAGAGCGACTGGGAGTTCCTCTGGCACCTCGCTCGTGAGATCGGATACGAGGTCTCGGTCACCGACGGCCGGCTCAACTTCCGCCCGCCGGCCGACTCCTCGGAGGCACCGGAGGCGGGTGGGATGACCTCTCGGGACCCCCTACAGCTGGTTCTCGGCGACGACCTGCTGTGGTTCAGGGGAGCCGTCACCGGGGCCGAGCAGGTCGGCGAGGTGAGGGTTCGGAGCTGGGATCCGAAGGGCAAGCAGGCGCTCGTCGGCACCGCGGCCGCGCGCACGAAGAGCGGGAGCATTTCAATCACGCCGGAGGAGCTCTCCCGCCTCTTCGGCAATCCCAGCCACGAGTCTGCCGAGCTCGCCTTCGGGACGCAGGCCCAGTGCGACGCCGCCGCGTCGGCCATTGCCGAGGAAATCGCCGGCTGCTTCGCCGCCTTCGACGGCGTCGCGCGCGGCAACACCAAGCTCAAGGCGGGAGTGGCGATCAGCCTGGGCCTGGTGGGCCCGCCGTTCGACGGGAAGTACGTCGTCACCGAGGTCCGGCATGCGATCACCTCGGAGGAGGGGTTTCGCACCTGGTTCTGCGTGAGCGGCCGCGCCCAGCGTTCGCTGCTGGGGCTCGCGACGGGTGGCGGGCGAGCAGGGAAGGGTGGGGCCTCGCACCCTCCGATCAACGGGGTGATGCCGGCGATCGTCACCGACGTGAGCGATCCGGAAGGGAGGTGCCGGGTCAAGCTCAGATTCCCCTGGCTCTCGAGCGACTACGAAACCGACTGGGCGCGCACGGCGCAGCCGTGGGCGGGCAACGGCTTCGGCAGCATGATCCTTCCCGAGGTCAACGACGAGGTGCTGGTCGCGTTCGAGCAGGGAGACATCGGACGTCCCTACGTGCTCGGGTCCCTCTACAACGGCGTCGACGCCCCGCCCTCTGCGAGCCCCGCTCTAGTCGACTCCTCCACGGGGAAGCTCAACAAGCGTGTGCTGGTAACCCGGACCGGCCACCGCCTTGCCTTCACCGAGAAGCCCACCGAGAGCGACGGGATCGAGCTGGCGACAGGTGATCAGAAATACCTGCTCGATCTCTCCAAGGCCAGCCGGAAGCTGCGTCTGCTCGGTGACGGGACGCTCGAGATCGAGTGCACCGGAGCCGGCACGATCAGCATCAAGGCGGCGGGCGATCTCGAGCTCTCCGGACGAAGGATCGCCATCAAGGCGCGGGGAGGGGTTGAGATCGACGGTGGGGGCGGTACCGTCGACGTCAAGGCAGGTTCGCGGGTCGGCGTGCAGGGAGGGGTCGTCGCGATCAACGGCCGCGGCTCGGCCGAGGTGAAGAGCGGCGGCATCCTCACCGTCCAGGGCTCCCTCGTGAAGATCAACTGAGGGAGGGATCGGATGCCGCCGGCAGCCAGAGTGGGAGACTCGACCGGTCACCCGGGCGTGATCACGGGGCCGGGGGTCGGAAACGTCCTCATCGGCGGACTGCCCACGGCGGTCGTCGGCGACGTGCACACGTGCTCCATGCCGCCCCCACCGGCCGGAGACGGCCCCCACCCCGCGACCCCAATCCTCAAGGGGAGCGCCACGGTGATGGTCGGAGGCCGCCCAGCGGCCCGGTTGGGAGATGTCGCAGGATGCGGGGCGGCGATCGTCGTCGGCGCCGCGACCGTGGAGATTGGCGGATGAGCGCGGTCTCCGACGACTTCGTGGGCTCCGGCTGGGCCTTCCCCCTTCGCACCGACGCCACCGGCGGGGTCGCCCTGGTCTTCCGCGAGCGCAAGATCGAGGAGTCGATCAGATTGATCCTGGGAACCGCCTTCGGGGAGCGCCCCATGCGGCCCGAATTCGGCTGCGCCATTCACGAGTATGTGTTCGCCCCCGCCGACGCGAGCACGGCGGGACGCATCGAGCACGAGGTCCGGGCATCGCTCGACCGATGGGAGCCGCGCATCCGCGCCGAGGCGGTGATCGTGAGCTTCGACGAGGCGGACCCATCGGTGCTCTACATCGACATCCACTACACCATCCGGGGAACCAACAGCCCTCGCAACCTCGTCTTCCCCTTCTACGTCATTCCGGGTGAGGGAGGCGAGCGCTCGTGACCCTCCCGGCCCCCCACCTCGACGACCGGCGATTTCAGGACCTCGTCGACGAGGCCAAGAGAATGGTGCAGCAGCGATGTCCCGAGTGGACGGACCACAACGTCTCCGACCCGGGCGTCACGCTGATCGAGACGTTCGCCTTCATGGTCGATCAGCTCCTTTACCGGCTCAACCGGGTTCCCGACCGTCTCTACGTGAAGTTCCTCGAGCTGATCGGGGTGCGGCTGCTGCCGCCCACCGCCGCCCGCGTTCCGGTGACGTTCTGGCTGTCGGCCGCCCAGCCGGGGATCGTGCGGGTCCCCTCGGCGACGGAAGTCGCCACGGTCCGCACCGAGTCCGAGAAGGCGGTCGCGTTCACCGTGACGGAACGGCTTGACATCGTCCCCTGCTCGCTGGCACGCGTCGCATCCTCGCTGGGACCTCGGACGGTACGGGACCATACGGAGCGGTTCCGGCTGGGGGAGGCGTTCCACGCCTTCAGCGTCTCGCCCAAGCCTGGTGACGCTCTGTTGGTGGGACTGTCCGAGGCGGTTCCGTCGTGCGTCGTGCTCCTGCGCTTCGACTGCGAGATCGAGGGTGTCGGCGTCGATCCGAGACGGCCCCCGCTGGTCTGGGAAGCCTGGGCCGGCGAAGGCTGGGTTCCGTGCGAGGTGGAGCGCGACGAGACCGGCGGTCTGAACCGGGCCGGCGACGTCATCGTGCACGTGCCCGCCACCCATCAGGCCCGCGTGATCGCCAACCACCGCTGCGGCTGGCTGCGATGCCGTGTTGTGGAGGCCGAGGAAGGCCAGCCGCGCTACTCGGCGTCACCGGAGGTGAGGGCGCTCGAGGCCTCGACCATCGGCGGCACGGCTCCGGCCGTGAACGCAGAAATCGTCGTCGGGGAGCTGCTCGGCGCCTCGACCGGGGTCCCCGGGCAGCGATTCGCACTCCAGCACCGTCCGGTGGTGCCTTCCGACAGTGCGCCCGTGCTCGAGGTTGCCGGATCCGGCGGCTGGGGGGAGTGGACTGTGGTCGAGACCTTTGCCGAGAGTGGCCCGGCCGATCGCCACTTTCTTCTCGAGGAGACTCAGGGCGAGGTGGTTCTCGGTCCCGCGGTTCGCGAGCTCGACGGCTCGCTGCGCCGGTACGGGGCGGTCCCGCCGGCGGGCGCCATGCTTCGGCTCCGTGCCTACCACACGGGGGGCGGGCGACACGGGAACGTCGCCAGGGGAGCGGTCAGCGTCCTCAAGTCCTCGATCCCCTACATCAGCCGGATCGAGAACCGACGCGCCGCCACCGGAGGTGTCGACGGCGAGGACATCGAGGGGGCAAAGATCCGGGGCCCCCTGCTCCTGAGAGCGCGAGACCGCGCGGTCACCCGCGAGGACTACGAACAGCTCGCACGCGAGGCCGCGCCGGAGGCGGCGCGGATCCACTGTGTTGCGATCACCGAGGGTGCCGATGCGGGAACCGTGCGCGTGCTCGTGGTCCCCCACGTCAGGGAGGAGCCGGGGGGGCAGCTGCGCCACGAACAGCTGATCCCTTCCGAGGACCTTCTCGAGCGGATCACGCGTCACCTCGACGAGCGACGGGTGATCGGAGCACGTGTGGTCGTCGAACCTCCCGTCTTCCAGGGGTTCACTGCGGTCGCACGGCTGCGGGGGAGGCATGGGGCGGCCGAAGAGCGGCTCCAGGACCTTGCCACCGAGGCCCTCTACAGCTACTTCAACCCACTTCGGGGCGGTCCCGACGGAACCGGATGGCCATTCGGGCGCCCCGTTCAGGTAGGAGAGGTGTACGCCGTGCTCCAGCGAATTCCCGCGGCGGCGTTCGTCGAGGAGGTGCGGCTCTTCCCTGCCGACCCCGTGCGCGGCCGTCGGGGTGAGCCGACGAACACGATCAACATCGACCCGGCGGCGCTCATCCTCTCCTACAGGCACCAGGTCCTCATGGAGCCGGCAAGATGAGACTCGCGGCTGGGAAGCGCGGGGTCCCGGCGGCCTGGGTCCCCCCCCAGAGCTAGAGGCGGGGAGACGTCACGGTGCGGAAGGAAGCCCCTGGCCTCCCGAGCCCCCACCCGCTGGGGCAGGCACTTCCCGGCCTGTACCAGGAAGACGACCTGGCGCAACGCCTCACCCTCGCCCTGGACGGCGTTCTGGCCCCGATCTTCGCCACGCTCGACTGTCTGTACGCCTACATCGACCCCTGGCTGGCGCCGCCGGACTTCCTCCGCTGGCTCGCAGGATGGTTCGCGCTCACCCTGGACGGGGCCCCACCCTTGCGGCGCCAACGTGCCCTCGTGGCGGAGGCGGTGCGCCTGTACCGGCGGCGCGGCACGGCGGAGGGACTCGCTTCCTTCGTTGCGCTGCTCACCGGCATCACGCCAGAGATCACCGACAGCGGGGGAGCGCGATGGTCGCTCAGGCCGAACAGCCGACCTCCGGGTAGTGCTCGCCAGCGTGTGAAAGTCCGCCTCCAGGTTCCGCGCGGCCGGCAGATCGAGCGGGGTCACGTCGAGGCCATCGTGGCGCTCACCAAGCCGGCGAACCTGGCGCACGAGGTCGAGATCGTCGAAATCAGCGGGAATCCTGATGGCCGGCCATAGACCCGACACCGAGCAGCGAAGGTTTGAGCGATGGTGACGTGTTGGAACTGCGGCACCGCGAACGATGAGAGCGCCACCTTCTGCGTCAACCCTGCCTGCGGGGTGTACCTCAGCTGGAGCACGGAGCCGGCTTCTTCCGACTCCCCGGAAGTTGCGTGGCGCGACGGCGCCGGAGGCCGGCCAGCCGGTGAAGGCCCGAAGCCGGCACCCGGCCGCCGAAGGCGCGCGGCCACAGAACGCGAGCCGGCAGGAGCCGAGTCCCCCGGGATGCGACTTCGGCATCGGTCGACGCTCGCTCCCGTCGAGGAACCCTCAGAGGCCGCTCGACCACGGACGGGCGTCGCGCTGTCGATGGATCCCACCGATCTGCGTGTCGAGCCCGGCGGGGAAGCGTCCCGTGAGGTGAGAGTCCGCAACACCGGGCAGGTGGTCGACCAGTTTGCGCTGCGGGTCACGGGGGAGCCGGCAGCATGGGCCATCCTCGAGCCGGCCTCGCTCAACCTCTATCCCGAGGGCGAGCCCGAGGCGGTGCGCGTCCGCTTCCTGCCGCCGCGCTCCTCAGCCATCGCGTCGAAGCGGATGCCGTTCATGGTCGAGGCGGTCTCGCAGGAGGACCCCAGGACCGCCGCCGTCGCCCAGGGCGCTCTCGATGTCGCTCCCTACTATGACTTCTTCGGACAGCTGGTCCCCCATATGACCCGTGGGCGCTTCGCCACTCAGCACGAGCTCGTTCTGCACAACCGGGGCAACACGGCGATCAACGCCTCGCTCGAGGCTGCCGACCCGAACAAGGCCCTTGCCTTTACGATCACCCCGCCGACCCTCGTGCCCGAGCCCGGGAGACAGGCAGGTGCCGCGGTCGATGTCCGTCCGAGAAAACGGCTCTGGATCGGCACTCCGCGAGTCCACCCGTTTCAGGTGTCGGCGGCGGCGTCGGGGGCGGGCAGCGTCGCCGAGGACGCCCAGATGTGGCAGCTGCCCATCATCCCCCGCTGGGTGCTCGTCCTGGTCATCCTTCTGCTGCTTCCGATCGCACTCCTGATCGCCTACTTCCTGCTCACGGCCAAGGTGCCGAACGTCGTTGGACAGCCGTACCGGCAGGCACGCGCCCAGCTTCTCGAATCCGGTTTCGGCGTCGCGCAGGTCAAGCAAGCGAGCGACGACCCGGACCTGGCGGTGGGGGAGGTGATCAGAACCGATCCCCAGGCAGGCGTTCGAAAGCGCAAGGGGACCGTGGTCACGGTGGAGAGTGCGCGCGGCGTGCAGGTCCCCAACGTGATCAACCAAGATGCCGATGCGGCTCGAGAGCGGCTCACCCAGAGCGGGTTCTTCGTCGAGCAGGTGGAGAAGCCGGATCAGGCCCCAGCGGGAAAGGTCGTCAAGACGGTACCCGAGCCCAAAACCGAGGTGAAGCCCGGGTCGACCGTGGTGGTTCATGTCTCCTCCGGCCCTGCTCCCGCCGCCGTCGCGATGAGCCCCGCGAGCCTCTCGCTGCCCGGGCAGCCCGTCGGGTCGCCCGCCCCTCCGCGCACCGTCGACATCAACAACAGCGGAGGGGCCCAGCTCACCGTGACGGCTATCTCTCTCGCAGGCGCCAATGCCGGGGACTTCGCCCTGGGCAAGGACGCCTGCTCTGGTACGACGCTGTCGCCCGAGGCTGCGTGTGCGCTCGAGGTGATCTTCACGCCCGCAGCCGCCGGCCCTCGGACGGCCGAGCTCCGCATCGCGTCCGACGCGCCGGGAAGCCCTCAGGTGATGCCCATCGAGGGGGTCGGGCTGTCGGGCTCGGTGACCGTGGTGCCGGCCACCCTCGAGTACTCCTCACAGAAGGTCGGGACCACGAGCGCGCCCGGCGCCTTCAGGCTCACGAATGGCGGCAACTCTCCGCTGACGATTCAGGCTCTCGAGCTCACCGGCGCGAACAAGGGAGACTTCGCGGCGGCCGGCGAAAGCTGCACCGCGGCGAAGATCGCCCCCGGTGGGGACTGCTCAATCGAAGTGGTCTTCAAGCCGTCGTCTCGGGGGACGAGAAGCGCCTCGCTGGTGGTGACCACCGACGCCCAGCCAACGCCGAGGCAGACGATTGCCCTGACGGGCGTGGGTGCGGCTCCCATTCCCCGGGCGACTCCGGCAGGCCTGGTGTTCGACGATGTCATCGGCATGCAACAAACCGTGATCATCAGCAACGCGGGAGATGCCTCGCTCATCTTCCGGAGCGTGGTGATCGCGAGCGGGCCAGACGACGCCCAGGGGGCTCAGAAGTTCACCATCGACTCCACCACGTGCGATGCCGGCGTCGAGCTGCGACCGGGCGAGACGTGCTCGGTGACGGTGGAACGGGCCGCCTCCACGCTGGCCGGCTGCCACTACGCCGACCTCGTCATCGAGCACGACGGGTCGCGGTATCACGTGCCGATCCGGCGAGCTCTGCTGTGCTGACTCCTCACGCTCCGGCGGGGCCCGGGCAGCGGCCCCCGGGACGATAGACGTCGCCTCGTCAAATGGAACGGGGGGTGCGGTCGAACTCGCCTGCGAGAATGCGCGGCTCGGCGGGGGAGGTGCTCGCTGACGACGGGTTGCGCCCCGCGGGCGTGGCGCCGTGTGACCAGGCGTTGCCCACCCCGTTGTAGACGAGCGGCCTGGCACGGGGAGGTGCTCGCTGACGACGGGTTGCGCCCCGCTGGGCGTGGCGCCGTGTGACCAGGCGTTGCCCGCCCCGTTGGCAGACGAGCGGCCTGGCACGGGGAGGTGCCA
The DNA here is from genome assembly GCA_050693875.1 of Actinomycetota bacterium. Lineage (GTDB taxonomy): Bacteria > Actinomycetota > CADDZG01 > JAHWKV01 > JBOGWP01 > JBOGWP01. The sequence goes on along the minus strand of JBOGWP010000183.1, from coordinate 12,711 downwards.
CGGGAGTGGACCTCCTGGCGCGAGACCGCGAGTGGGAAGTGCCTCGAATCGTGCAGCCTCAGCCCGCCTCCACGCGAACGACCCGGTAGCCGGTGGGATCGCTCAGAGGCAGGTACAGCCGCCCCTGCCCGTCAAGGGCAAAGGTCGCGGGCGGCCCGAGGCGGGATTCAACTGGGAGGAGCCGATCATTCGCCACGTCGAACGACGGCCGGCCGTTCTTGCTGTGCTGGAGCGGCTCCACGGCGAGGAGGCGACCTTCCTCCTCGAAGGTGAAGAGTGTCCCCGCTCCTCTCCTGCTGTCCCCTGTGTAAAAGCCAATGCGTGAGCTGTCGTCGGCGAAGACGAGCTCGGGGGCACTGTCGGGGTGAGGAAGGTCCTCGACGGGAAGGTCGAAGGAGAGCGGGCCAAGCTGCGCGCCCCCCGCCGCGAACTGCTCGACGAAGAGGCGGATGCTGCGCTCTCCGCGCCCGACGTTCCGGCACATGAAGAGGTGCCCGTCGCCGGATCGTACGACAATACCGTGCGGGCGGAAGGTCCACTCCGCGAGCCCGTCGGGCGAGAGGCGCGCGATGCCGTCGAGGAGGCGCGCGTAGATGCGGCCCGCAGCGTCGACGCCGGCGAGCTCGTCGAGCCGTGCCAGCCCGGGTTGGATGACATCGCGATTGCCGGTCTCGAGCACCCGACGAATCAATACCGTCCGCTGATCGTCTCCATCTCCGACCCGGCGCGCGTAAAACACGCGGTGGAGCTGATCGATCGCGAGGCGATCATGCGGCTCCCCGAAGTCGTACCCCGCCACGAGCCCACCGGTGTCGGGATCGAGGCGAACCAGACCGGGCACCGGATAGCGCGAGGGCAGGTAGACGGACTCGCCGTCCGGAGCCAGAACGTCCTCGAAGCGGCCGGTTAGAGACTCGTAGTCGAGCGAGCGCGAATCGTGGCGGAGTTGCCGAACCCAGCGAGTGGCACCTCCCTCGGAGACCCGACGAAGCCGCAGATCGACCTCCTGGTCCCGCCGCTGAAGGGCTTCGAGGAGATAGACACCGCCCCGATGGTCGGGCGTGAACTCCGTCACTTGCCAGGCGATCACCTCCGGCTCCTCCACGGTGAGGCCAGTGATGCCGGTCAGCACGCCATGGGAATCCGCGCGCAGGAGCCGGAGCTGTCGGTAAGGGCGGCGGGCGGGTTCCGGCAGCTCGGCCAGGACAAAGAATGCTCCATGCCGGTCGACTGCCACCTTGAACACGGGGCGCACAAGCCGCGTGGGTTCGGCGAGTGGTACGGCCGAAGGCCACTGCTTCTCGGCCGTCACGGCGGAGGGCAGGGCCATCCCTCCCCACTCCATCGAAAGGGCAACGGAGATATTGGTGATGGTCACTCCACTTGGCCCTCAGCTACGCCTCGGCGCCTACCAGGCAGGCGTACCAAACAGCACGCTGGGTGGCGTTTTGTTCCTGTACTCGTCGGCGTACCCGCGGTCGAGCGTCTCCTCCAGTGTCGTGGCCTGCACCCTGCCACCAAGAACGGTCCACCGACCCCCCGGCCACGGGAACACCCAATGGCTGATTACCTGCTGGCGTCCCGTGGGGCTCTTCCCGCCGGTTCCGAGCAGCACATGTCCCAGCCCATCGATGAAGATGATGCTCCCCGTCGGTATGTCCGGCGAGCCGACGTCGGCCGCGTGGGGATCGTAGACAAAGGCCTGCCGAGTCCCCGAGTACATTCGCTTCTCCAGGCGGTCGTAGTACTCCTTCGTGGTTCCTGCATTTCTCGCCGCCTGCGAAGCGTCGTTGTGAATCTCTCGTAGGCGGCCCAGGGTCACGAGGCCGCCGCGGTATCCCATGAACAGGACCGCCTCCCAGCAATTCATCGTGCTGGTCTCGTCAGGTTCGGGTCCCAGGGCCAGCATCCAGCGGGCGAAGTCGTTCGGCTTTCCCGGACCGGTCAGAGTAGTCGGGCTGATCTGGTATTGAGCACCGGCCGGGCCGGAGGCTCCGAACCAGTGGAGCTTCCCCTCGAGGCCCTCCGCGGCCTTAACCAACTGCAGTGATTTGAAGGTCGAGATCTCTCGCCTGCGAGTCTGTTGATCGACCGGGGGGATCGCGGCGAGGAAGGCCTCCGCCTCAACCCGGCTCATGTTCACCGAACGGAGGACCTTCTTCAGATCGTTCAGGTCGGCGGGTTGGTGAAAGAACTTCCCAATGAAGAGCAATATCTCGTGGGCGGAGTCTCCGTCAATTCCACCGGCAAGGTGCTCACGAATCTTCCCGGCGTACGCTCCCGTCCACTCCTGATGGAGCACCGTGACTGCGTCTTTTTGGACGGTGCCGACCAGGGTGAGCTTCTTGAAGGCCCTATGCTCCCGTACCTTGCCCTCGTATTCGCCGAAGTGCACGCACGTCAGCGGATCGATCCCGGCGAGGATCGACCGGAGAGCCATGGAGGCGAAGGCCTCGGTCTCCCGAAGGAGCCTGAGCTCTTCCCCCACTCGAGGCCGAAGCCACTCGAGAGCAGTCTTTCGCTCGACGGCATTTCGATCGCCTCGCCTGACCGCCTCCGAGTGATCCTTGTTGTCGATCCACCCCGTGATGAGCTCGGCGACGCCGGTCAGCACCGTGCGAAGCTCGGTGAGTGAGGCGTCCTTGCGACCGGCCTCGAGCTCCAGCCGCTCGTAGCTCTGGACGAGGCCCACGATCTTGTTGTAGCCGCTCTTCTTGGCCCCCAGCGTCACTACCTTTTTCGCGGTGGCGGTCTTCGATACCTTGCCCCCTCGAGTCTCGAGGTCCGCCGAGACGAGAGGCGGGGGTTCCCGGAAGCTGCCCTGGAGCGGCAGGAAGGGGCGGCTAGGGTGAGGGCCCACCGTTGGAACGGCCGAGCTCCGATTCTCGGCAATCAGCTTTTCGACGGAGCGATTACCCACAAGGGCCTGCAGCGAGAGAATCCTCGCCGGGGCGAGAGGCTCCTGAAGCGCTGCCGCCAGCCCCTCCCGCCCGGAGTGGGGCCGGCGGCGCCTGGAGTCGACGCCGGGGGGACGAGCTCTGGCGACGGCTCGCTTTTCCGGCTGGAGCGCGATCTGTTCCGCCATACCCCCTCGGCGAGCCTCCAGCTTGAATCCTCGGCGTCACATCTCCATAAGACCCGATCTGATCCGGGATATTAGCTTTCGATCCATCTGGTTTTCCTGCATTCATGCGCCGATCGAGGTGCAATCTTTCTTGTCCTTTCGGGCAGGATTCTCGGCCGGTCGCCCGCCTTGATGGCGGCGTCCCCTTCCCGGCCAAGGAGGAGCGGGCCCCGAGCCCTATGGGTGGGGCCCTTGAGGAACACACACGCCAAGGGCGGGAGGGTCAGCTCTAGCGAATAGGGGCGGCCGTGCGCCGGTTGGGGCAGGGCCTCCACCCCGGCGCCATTGCCCATCCCGCTCCCTCCGAACGTGGGCGCGTCGCTGTTCAGCACCTCCCGCCAGACCCCGCCCCGGGGCACGCCCATGCGATAGGCGAGCCGGGGCACCGGGGTGAAGTTCGCCACCACGAGCACCAGGTCGTCGGTCGACCTGCCTCTTCTCAGGAAGCCGATGATGCTGGTCTGGGCGTCGTCGGCCTCCACCCACTCGAAACCTGCGGGCTCGCAGTCGAGCTCGTGCAACGCCGGCTCGGCGGCGTAGAGACGATTCAGATCCCGCACGAGGCGCTGGACCCCGGCGTGCCTCGAGTGGACGAGGACGTTCCACTCCAGGCCGGCCTCGTGGCTCCACTCGGGCACCTGGGCGAGCTCGCCGCCCATGAACAGCATCTTCTTGCCGGCCTGGGCGTACATGAAGCCGAAGAGCAACCGCAAGTTGGCGTAGCGCTGCCATTCGTCTCCCGGCATCCGGCCGAGAAGAGAACCCTTCCCGTGCACGACCTCGTCGTGGGAGAGAGGCAGGACGAAGTTCTCGTGGAAGGCGTAGAGCGCACGGAAGGTGAGGTCGTTGTGGTGATACCGCCTCAGGATCGGGTCCCGGCTCATGTAGCGCAGCGTGTCGTGCATCCAGCCCATGTCCCATTTGAGCCCGAACCCGAGCCCGCCGGTGTCCGTGGGCCTGGAGACCATCGGCCACGCCGTGGACTCCTCGGCGATCATCATCACGTCGGGATGGCGGCGGTAGACCTCCTCGTTGAGTTGGCGCAGGAAATCGATGGCCTCGAGGTTCTCCCGGCCCCCGTAGCGATTGGGGATCCACTCGCCGTCCGCCCGGGCATAGTCGAGGTACAGCATCGACGCCACCGCGTCCACCCGCATCCCGTCGGCGTGGTATCGGGACAGCCAGAAGACCGCGTTGGAGATCAGGAAGCTGCGAACCTCGGGCCGGCCGTAGTTGAAGATGAACGTGCCCCACTCGGGATGATGGCCGAGCCGTGGGTCGGCGTGCTCGTAGAGGTGGGTGCCGTCGAAGTAGCCGAGGGCATGTTCGTCCGTGGGAAAGTGGGAGGGCACCCAGTCGAGGATGACGCCGACGCCCGCCTGGTGGAGACGGTCGATCAGCGCCATGAGGTCCTGGGGCGTGCCGTAGCGGCTCGTGGGAGCGAAGTACCCCGTGACCTGGTAGCCCCACGAGCCGTAGAAGGGGTGCTCCATTACCGGCAGGAGCTCCACGTGGGTGAATCCCTGTTCGGTGGCGTACTCGGCGAGCTGGGGCGCCAGCTCCTGGTAGGTCAGCGGTCGGTTGCCCTCCTCCGCCACCCGCCTCCACGATCCGAGGTGCACCTCGTAGATCGAAAGCGGCGCGTCCAGGGCGTTGCGCTTGGCCCGCGCCGCCATCCAATCGGCGTCGCCCCAGGCGTAGGCGAGGTCCCAGATCAGCGAGGCGGTCCCCGGGGGGACCTCCGCGAATGTCGCAACAGGATCGGCCTTCTCGGCCCGGTGGCCTCCGTGGCCGTCGACGTGGAATTTGTAGCGGTCCCCACCCCCCGCTCCGGCGACGAAGCCCTCCCAGATCCCGGAGAGGTCCCGGGGCGCCAGGAGGTCGGCCTTGGCATCCCAGTCGTTGAAGTCGCCGACGACCGCTACCGACGCCGCCTGCGGTGCCCAGACGGCGAAGTAGGTTCCCTCCACCCCGTCGACGTTCATCACGTGGGCCCCCAGCTTGTCCTGGAGCTGGAAATGCGTTCCCTCGTTGAACAGGTGGAGGTCATCGCCGGACAGGCGGCTGACCGGAGGCGTGGCCGCGGGAGCGGCCCGAGTCACACCGGCTTCTTGCTCCACGCGCAGGACCGGCGCCGGGACAGTAGGCGTGCGTGCTTCGTCCACCTCGAGGCTGGGGAAGAGGCGGTCGCGGCGCTCGACTGCCGTGAGCCACGCCTCATCGACGGCGCCCTGTTCTACCTGGTCGGCCAGCCGATCGAATCGGTCGAGGTGGCCCCGGATCCTCTCTTCTGCGTACCTCGCCAGGCCCCCCCCGTCGAGCATGAAGGCCCAGTCGCTTGCCTGGGCCAGGAGGAGCTCACGCCGGGCCTGGGCACGCGCCCGTGCGGTGGCGCCCGAGAGGTCCGTGAGGCGGAGGAGAGCTTCCTCCCGCGTTGCGGCGCGGTGCAGGAGGGGGTAGATCCAGTCGTTGCGCTCGTTGAGCCAGACCTCGTGGAAGCCGTTGCGTCCCCAGCTCGACGTCGCCGGGGAGGCGACCTGGTTGTCGGAATGGGCCTGCAGGTACCCGGACAAGGTCGTGAGCCGGATGGCCTCGTCCTGGGAGGCCTTGCGGATCAGCGCCTCGATGAAGCGGGGGCCCTCGAACCACCAGTGGCCGAACAGCTCCGCATCGAAAGCTGCCGAAACGATGGGGCTCCGATCCATGAGGCCGGCGAGGGCTTCGGTCTGCATGCGCTTGTTCGTGAGGAAGTCCTCGGCATCCAGCTCGGCCTTTCGTCGAGCCAGCTCGGGTACGTAGAGCTCCTTCTGGTCGGTGTCGCCGGTGACACGGTAGTACTTGAGGCCCGTGTCGAGGCGCATGGCTTTGTGGAGCATGTAGGCCCTGACTTCGTCGTGGTCGAGGTCGTGGGCGAGGTCGCGATAGAACTCCCGGTAGTCTGGGTCGCCCGGGTAGCCTTCCGTGGAGCTCCAGACCTGCCGGGAGGACAGGGGATCGCGTCCGAAGACTGCCACCCCCGACGGGCAGTAGAGCGGGGCATAGACGCCGAAGCGGGGCCGTGGGTCGGCCCGGGTGATCCCATGGGTCTCGAGGAAGGTGTGGCGGATGCCGTGGCGCCCGAGCATCCGGTCGACGCCCGGGTAGAAGGCACACTCGGGCAGCCAGAACCCCCTCGGCTGCCGGCCGAAGGCCCGCTCATACTCGTCTACGCCGACACGGATTTGCGTTTCGGCGGCCGAGGGGACGACCCGAAGCAGCGGTAGGTAGCCGTGGGTGGCCGCCCCGGCCAAGATCTCGATGTAGCCCTCCTCCTGAAGACGCTTCCAGGCCCCGACCAGGTCCCGGCGGAACCGGGTGGCGAAGGCCTCGTGAGCCTCGAGCAGGAGCCGCCGGTACATCGTCGCCAGGACGTTGACCTCGGGCCGGTCGGCCGTCCTCGCCATCTCCCTGCCGGCGAGCTCGATCAACTGCTCGAGCCGCTTCTCGTAGCGTGCCTGGAGGAGGGGGTCGAGGAGCATCGTGACCAGGGTGGGGCTGACCGAGAACGTGAGGCGGAACGGCACTCCCTCGCCCGCCAGGCCCTCCAGGGCGAGGAGCAGGGGAATGTAGCTCTCGGTCATCGCCTCGAAGAGCCAGTGCTGAGCGAGGGCGTCCTCCACCTCGCCGCTGCCGGCGTAGGGCAGATGGGCGTGGAGCACCAGCGCCAGGTAGCCGCTTTCCATGGACACCTCGGATGACGTTGAGACCCCTGCCTGCTTCGACAGACTACGGTGTCGGCAACGATCAGCCCGACGAGAGGCCCGGCCGGTACGCCCACTCGCTCAACCCGGTGAGGTCCATGCCTTCCGGAGGCATCCCCTGCACGCCTTCGCCGGATGCTCCCCACCGTTGGCTGCCGAAGGGAAGCGGGGGGGACCAAACCTCGAGGCGGTAGAGCTCGGCGAGCTGCTGCCGGATGATGTGCGCCGCGTCTACAGGCCCACTCGCCGCGCCGGAGGTCTCGGCGGCCGGGTCAGCTGCCGGGGCGTCGAGCCCCCGAGCCCCTTCCCCGAGGTGCCCCGCTACGTCGGTCCACACCCGCTCGCCGGGTCCCGGCAGATCGGCACGCCCGCCGGCCGCCTCACCCGACGCCGGCGGCGGCTGGGGGACGGGAGGCGACCCCGACGGTGGGCCGGGCCCCTCGAGAGCCGGCTCGAAGGCGGGCATCGACTCCTCGTTGCCGGTGACCGCCCGGCTGCGGTACTCACCGGCCGATGACGTTGCGTCCGGAGGGGTGTCGATGACATCCGACCGTGCGATGCCGACGAACGTGCCGTCGGATCCGGCGAGCCCCAGGTCCACCCGGTAGGAACGCCTGGGGCTGAGGAGCGTCACGTAGCGGCCGGCAGCCTGAAGGTCGATCTGGACGTCGAAGTGACCGAGGGCCTGCCCCGCTGCGACGCCGGTGACGTCGGAGAACCTCAGGACGGCCAGGGTCCCGGTGCTCCGCGCGAGGTCCTCCGGCGAGGCCTCCCACCAGATGTAGGCGACGAACGGATCGACTGCGAGCCCCACGACCCTCGAGGCCTCATTCGTTTCGGCAGGGCGCCGTCCGAGTGGAGATTCGGCCTCAGAACTCAGGCTACCCGTCCTTGGCCCGAGGAGACATCCATGAGCGAAGGGCAGGCCGGAAGCCGGCGGGATGTGCTGTCACTCGATGATGCCGGCTGGATCAAGTTCGCGAGGCATTCGGGCTCGGGGGCGGAATTCAGTGATGATAGACAGCCAGTATGTGGTCCGCAACCGCGTCCCACGTGAAGGCGGTATCCACGCCGCGCCGGCCGTTCGCGCCCATCCACCGGGCCCAGTCGAAGTTGGTGAAGAGGGTTCCCAACCCCCAGGCGATGGGCTGCGGGTCGGGGTGCACCTTCAGCCCGTTGACCTCGTGCCAGACGAACTCGCCCGGGCCGCCGTTCGAGGATGCGATCACGGGCTTGCCCGCGCTCCACGCCTCGAGCACGGTCATGCCGAACGGCTCGTTGCGGCTCGGGACGCAGACGGTGTCGCAGATCTTGTAGAGATTGACGAGCTCGACCCCGTTGCGGTATCCGAGGAACCGGCACGCATGGGCGACACCGAGTTGGTGAGCTCGGCCCTCGCAGTGGCCCTTGAGGTGCCCGTCGCCGGCGAAGACGAACTTCGCGTTGGGGTAGTGGTGGAGGAGCATGGGAACCGCCTCCACGAGGAGGTCCGGTCCCTTCTGGTAGGCCATCCGCCCGACGAACAGCACGGTTGGATCCATGGGTCCGATCCCGTAGCCGGCCCGGATCTGGCCCGGATCGTCGAGCCAGCCGTCGAACGGCTTCGCCGACACCCCGTTGTAGACGACGTCGACCTTCCAGTCTGGGACGTTGTACATCCACTGCAGCTCGCTCTTGAGGGCGTGGGAGACCGAGACCACCCGGTGGGCGACGTAGGTCGCGTGGCGTTCGATCTCGCGGATGCGGCCCGAATCCTCACCGCAGAAGTGGTTCCCACATCGCCCGAACTCCGTGGAGTGCATGGTGAGGATGCCCTTCCGGCCGCGCTGCTGGATCCACGTCATCGCCAGGGCGGCGAGCCAGTCGTGAGCGTGCACGATGTCGAAGCCCGCTCCCATGTGGTCCTCGGTCGCGACGACGTGATGGGCGAAGGAGCGGCACATCGCCACGATCTCCTGCACGAAGTTGGGATCCAGGTCGAAGGGGCAGCGGTGATACCACACACCGTGGATCCGCTCCAGCGTCGGCTGGCCGTGGCCCATCCTGGTGAAGATGTGGACCTCGTGGCCTTTCCGCTCGAGAGCCGCCGCCAGTTCCGTGACGTGCACGGCGACGCCACCAACGGGGATCGAGTTCAACGATTCCCACGACAACAGCGCGATACGCATTCTCTGGTTCACCGATCCTTGGGCCCTGCGGTTCGGGAGGCCCGGGGCCCTCGTCACTCGTCAGGATCCCATACGAACGTGACGCGGACGTAAACGACGTCTCGAGGACGAACCTCCGGGTATACTACCGCATCTTGCGGCGTCCGCCGCCGGATCGCGCTGGGTGCGGCAGGGCGCAGGCCCCCGCACGTTTGCCTGGCTGGCCCCCGGTTTCGGAAACGGGGCCGCTGACCTCCATCTGGGGGGGCCGCACGGACGCCCCAGTGCCACGCGTGGGCGAGTCGGACGAGGTCGGCTGCGACCCTTCGATGACCAACTGAAAGGGTGAGGAGGACCACGATCATGCCAGAGCTTCCGAGAGACCTCCCGGAGTACGTAGACGGCCTGCCCAACCTCTGCGGCTCGGAGCATGCCGTCGAGGCGGCGATCGCGGCCGGCCGGGAGCGCCCCGTCTTTCTGGGCCAGACTCCTCTCGACTTCGACTCCGTCGACAGTGCGTTCGCAATCGCACTCCACATGCACCAGCCGTTGATCCCCGCCAGCGGGTCTGACCTGCGCACGGCGGGGATCATCAGCAACCTGCAGGACATGAGGGAGCATCCGGACTCCGGCGACAACCACAACTGGTCGGTGTTCGCCTGGTGCTACAAGCGCATGGGGGAGTTCATCCCCGAGCTCCTGGCCGAAGGCCTCGAGCCCCGGGCCATGCTCGAGTACTCGGGGACGCTGCTTCACGGCTTGCGGCGTATGGGCCTCGACGATGTGCTCGACGCCCTGATCCCGATCACCCGTGATCCGGGCCTGCGTCATGCCGTCGAGTGGCTCGGCTGCCCGTGGGGCCATGCCGTCGCGCCCTCCACGCCGGTGCAGGACTTCAGGCTGCACGTGCGGGCCTGGCAGCACCACTTCGCGGCCATCTTCGGCGTCGAAGCCCTCGGCCGGGTCCGGGGCTTCTCTCCTTCCGAGATGGCCCTGCCGAACCATCCCGACGTGGCGTACGAGTTCGTCAAGACCCTGAAGGACTGCGGCTACGACTGGGTGCTCGTCCAGGAGCACACCGTCGAGCTGCCCGACGGGCGACCGCTGGAGCGCCGGCACCTCCCCCACCGTCTTGTGTGCACGAACTCCGAGGGACGCACCGTCGAGATCGTTGCCATCGTGAAGACCCAGGGCAGCGACACGAAGCTCGTTGCACAGATGCAGCCGTACTACGAGGCCAAGGGTCTCTCCCGCCGGGACCTGGCCGGGCGAGTCGTCCCGCCCCTGGTGACCCAGATCGCCGACGGGGAGAACGGGGGCGTGATGATGAACGAGTTCCCCCCCAAGTACTTCGAGGTCGTCCGGGAGTGCTCGGGTTCGCGCACGCCCATCGTGAACGTCACCGAGTACCTCGAGCATCTCTTTGCCGCCGGCATCCATCCTGCCGACCTGCCCGCGGTTCAGCCGCTCTTCCAGCACCGGATCTGGTCGCGGATGGAACCGGGCGACGGCCCAGGCCGGCTGGGCGCGGTGATCGAGGAGCTGCGGGCCGAGGACGGGCGCTTCCATATGGAGGGCGGGAGCTGGACCAACGACGTCTCGTGGGTGCGCGGCTACGACCGCGTCCTCATACCGATGGAGCTGGCGAGCTCCCAGTTCCACGAGCGGGTCCTCGCCAGGGGGATCCCCACCGACGATTCCCGGTACCGCAACGCCCTGTTTCACCTGCTCACTGCGGAGACGAGCTGCTTCCGGTACTGGGGGGAGGGCGTCTGGACCGCCTACGGCGCCGAGCTGTCCCGGCGGGAGACCGAAATCCTGACCCACGACGTCTGACGAGGAGGATGCACGCCGTTGCCGCACGACATCGCCTTTGCCCTGGTCCTCAACCTGCACCAGCCGGCAGGCAACCTCGAGCAGTTGCTCGACGCCAACGAGTGGGAGGCCAGGGAGATCCTCTGGGCGCTCGACCGGATCCCTCGGTCGCTCTGGGCGCACGAAGACATCGCCCGGGTGCACCTGTCGCTGTCCGGCACGCTGCTGGAGACGCTCGCCGACCCGGCGCTCCAGCAGCGCGTGTACGGCACCGTGGACTGCGGCTCGCTGCTGTGGCACCTGCAGAACCAGCGGGTCCTCGACATCCTGGGCACCGCCTATTACCATCCGGTGCTTCCCCTGATCGAGCCGGCGGATTGGGATGAGCAGCTCGGTCGGTGGTCGGGTATCGGACGGCATCTGTTCGCACGGGCCCGCATCCAGGGGTTCTGGCCGCCGGAGATGGGTTTCTGCATGGAGCTGATCCCGACACTCCGCCGGTTCGGATATCGCTACGTCCTGGTCGACAGCAACCACGTCCGGCCGTTGGACCACCTGAGCTGGGAGGAGCTGCGCTACCGTCCCCACGTCGCCCGGTACGGAGGCGAGGAGATCGTCGTGGTCGTGCGGGACCGGGAGCTGTCGGACGCCCAGGAGTCCGGCATGGAGCCGGACTGGTTCATCCACGAGGTCGGCGAGCGAACGAAGTTCTGCGATTTCCCCCCGCTGGTCGCGACCTGCACGGACGGCGACAACGGCGGCTGGTTCCGCAACGCCACGCACGGCTCCAACTTCTGGACGGCATTCTTCGAGCCGCTCCTCGACCGCGTCGGTCGGGGCACGAGCGGGGGCCTCCGGCCGAGCTTCATCCACGACTACCTCGACCGCCACGGCGCCCACGGGGAGGTCACGGTCGAGACCGCCGCCTGGAACACCGGCTGGCATCACGGCGTCGGCTTCACGCAGTGGACCGGTTCCCAGGCCCAGCGCGACGCCCTCGCACGCGTGGCCGAGGCGAGCCGGGCGGTGCGGGCGGGCCCGCCGGGACCTGAACGGCTCCGGGCACCCGGGCGTCGAGCACGACCTCGAGCAGGCCCTGTGGCGCGTGCTGCGGGCGGAGACGAGCTGCAACTTCTTCTGGGGAGAGGCCTGGGTTGGCCGCTGCCACAGTGACCTCGACGAAGCGTGGCGGATCCTCGACCAAGTCAGGTCGAGCCGTCGCTGAGCCGGCGCCTGGGACGTGGGGGCGGCCGGCGGGGCGCTCCGGCGGACTCGGACGCCGGCGGCCCCCGCACGTCCTGGTTGTTGAAGGTCACCCCCACGTCGCGGTCGATCATGCCGTCGGTCAGGCGGATGTTGCTCGACCAGGTGGTGCCGCCGTCGACCGAGTACGAGTAGTAGACGTCGGAGCACCTCTCCCCGCAGACCCGCCTATGGCGCCGGTCTTGCTTCGGGATGAACGCTCGGCACGAGGGAGGAATCGGGGTCTGGTTGCCCTCGCATGGGAACGCGGTTCATCGTGGCAGCGGTTGCGCTGACCGCGGCCAGCTTCGTGCTTCGGGAACGGGTCTTGTCGCGTGGCGGCGATCCGGTCCTCGCACGGGCGCGGCGACCTACCTCGTCGCTTCCCTCGTGCTGGTCACGGCAGAGGTGCTGCGTCTGCAGCGGCCGGGGTAGTTCGATCCGCTGATCATGGCCAGCCCAGCTTAAGGTGCCGAAGTTCGTGCGAATGAGTCAGGTTTGGGGACGAAAGCCCGTGGAACCTGTCAACCTTTATGGGACAAACGGCTTGAGGAATTACTGTGTCGGGGCCTCCTTCCCGTCCGGCTTGTTGATCCAGGCCACCCCGGGCAGCTGCGGGGGAACGGGGGGCTTGCGCACGAAC
>JBOGWP010000182.1:0-10023 GCA_050693875.1 Actinomycetota bacterium | reverse complement strand
CCGCCGCCGCGCGGCAGGCCAGCGCGCGCCACGATCGCACCGCGTCCTCCCGCGCCTCGGGGACGCCCACCTCGGCGAAGAGCCGCACCGCGTCGCCGTAGAGCTTCAGCTGATCGATCGTCTGGTTGGCGCCCGTACCGCGGAGCTCGGGGGGCCGGTCGGCGGTGAGCACCAGAAGCGGCGTGCGCGAGTGGTGCGCCTCGATCACCGCGGGATGGAAGTTGGCGGCCGCAGTTCCGGAGGTCGAGACGACCGGAACCGGCCGGTGCGTCGCCTTGGCAATGCCCAGCGCGAGGAAGGAGGCCGACCGTTCGTCGACGAGGACGTGGAGCCAGATCCGCTCCTCGGCGGCGAGCGCGAGCGCCAGCGGCGCCGACCGGGAGCCCGGTGCGAGGCACGCGTGCCGGATGCCGCAGCGGACGAGCTCGTCGACGAGGACGGTGGCGAGCGCCGCCGCCGGCGTCGTCCCGCTCACCGTCGGTGTCCTTGGAGGGCCCCCGCCGCCCTCGCCTCCTCGAATCGGCGTTCCATCCTCGCCCGGTGGTCCGCCCCGGAGGCAACGCGCCCTAGCGCGATGGGATCGACCTCGGGCCGGCGCAGCTCGATCCGGCCGCCCACCGGGACGAGGGGGTCGGCGACGACGTCGCCTTCGAGCATCGGCCCCGTGCCGAGCCCGCAGGCGTAGGGAAGCTCCGGCAGTGCGGCGGCGAGGGCAAGGCCCGCGGCGATCCCGATCGAGGTTTCGAGTGCCGAAGAGACGACGGCGGGGAGGCCCAGCATCTCGGCCACCTCGAGCGCGGCCCACACCCCGCCGAGCGGCTGGACCTTCAGCACCGCCACATCGGCCGCCTCGAGCTCGCGCACCCGGCGAGGATCGCCGAGACGGATCGACTCGTCGGCGGCGAGGGGGACCTCGACGCGGCGGCGAAGCTGCGCCATCTCCTCCACCGTGGCGACGGGCTGCTCGACGTACTCCAGCCCGTAGCGCGAGATCGAGCGGATGCGCCGTGCCGCGGTGTCGACGTCCCAAGCGCCGTTGACGTCGATGCGGAGACGTCCGCCGGGCCCCAGGGCGTCGCGCACCGCCTCGACGCGGGCTTCGTCGCCGGCATCGCCCACCTTGACCTTCGCCGTGTCGCATCCCGAGGAGGCGACGATACCGTGGGCATCCGCCGGGCCGACCGCGGGGACCGTGACGTTCACTGGAATAGACGTGCGAAGAGGACGTGGCCAGTCCCCTCCCTCGGCAGCCTCCAGTGCCGCCGCCTGCCACCGCGCCGTAATCGGGGGCCCGTACTCCGGGAACGGCGAGAACTCCCCCCATCCGGACGAGCCCCGAAGCAGCAGGCCCTCGCGCTCGGCCAGGCCGCGAAACGGGACGCGGAGCGGGATGCGGAACGACTCGAGCCCGATCATGCGAGCCAGAGCCCCGCGGCGAGGAGGAGTCCGAAGACGAGGTGCAGGCGTGCGGTGCCGAGCAGGGCCTGCACGAGGCTGGGGACGTCCCTCCGCCCGGCGAGCGTCAGCGGCGGCAGCGCGAAAGGGAGCGCGGCAGCGGCCAGCGCCGGAAGGGGGCTGCGTGCGGTCATGGCGACGCCCGGGAGGCTGAGGAAGGGGCCGAGCAGCAGGGCGCGGTAGAGAACCCGGCTTCGCTCGGCGCCAAGGCGTACGGCGAGCGTGTGCTTCCCGGCGGCCTCGTCGCCCTCGATGTCCCGGATGTTGTTGATTGTGAGGATCGCCACCGCGATCAGGCCGACCGGGACCGACGCCGCGACGGCGGCCGGCACGATGCGGTCGACCTGGACGTACGCCGAACCGGCGGTGGCGACGAGGCCGAAGAACACGAAGACCGACAGCTCGCCGAGGCCCATCGAGGCGTAGGGTCGCGGCCCCCCGCTGTATCCGAGGGCGGCGGCGAACGACACCAGCCCGACCACCACGATCTCGGGGCCGACGACGGCGGCGAGGGCCAGGCCGGCCACCGATGCCACCGCGAGCGCCGCCGCGATCGCGGTCCGCATCTGGCGCGGCGTGACCAGGCCCGAGGCGGTGACCCGGCGGGGTCCGCGCCGGTCCGGACGGTCGACGCCCTTCACCGCGTCGAAGTAGTCGTTGGCGTAGTTCACCGCGACCTGCGTGGCAACCGAAGCGACCAGGGCGGCGGCACTGCGCCACCAGATCACCGTGCCGGCGGCCGCGGTCCCGACGACAACCGGCACGACGCCGGCCACCAGGGTCTTCGGCCGCGCCGCCTCGACCCAGACGTTCACGTCTGCCGACGAGGCGCCGGCGCGGTCACGGCCGGTGCGGGAACTTGTCGAAGCGCGGGGATCGCTTTTCGAGAAAGGCGTTGCGCCCCTCCTGAGCCTCGTCGCTCATGTAGAAGAGCAGGGTCGCATCCCCGGCGAGCTGCTGGATCCCCATGAGTCCGTCGGTGTCGGCGTTGAACCCCGCCTTGAGCAGCCGAAGCGCCAGGGGGCTCATCTGCAGGATGCGCTTCGCCCACGCGACCGTCTCCTCCTCGAGGCGCTCGAGGGGCACCACCTTGTTGACCAGGCCCATCCCCAACGCCTCCTCGGCGTCGTACTGTTCGCAGAGGAACCAGATCTCCTTCGCCTTCTTGAGGCCGACCGTCCGGGCGAGGAGGCCGGCGCCGTACCCGGCGTCGAAGGAACCGACCTTCGGCCCCGTCTGGCCGAAGCGGGCGTTGTCGGCCGCAACGGTGAGGTCGCACACCACGTGCAGCACGTGGCCGCCGCCGATCGCGTACCCGGCCACCATCGCGATCACCGGCTTCGGAAGGCGCCGGATCTGCACCTGCAGGTCGAGGACGTTGAGGCGGCCGATGCCCTGCTCGTCGACGTAGCCGTCGTCGCCGCGCACCCGTTGATCTCCCCCCGAGCAAAACGCCTCCGTCCCTGCACCGGTGAAGATGACCACACCGATCTCGGGGTCGTCGCGCGCCACGTCGAATGCCCGCGCGAGCTCGAACAGCGTCTGCGGACGAAAAGCGTTGCGGACCTCGGGGCGGTTGATCGTGATCTTGGCGATGCCGCCCGAGGTCTCGTAGATGATGTCGGCGTGGTCGCCGGATCGCACCCAGGTCATGGAGGCGTGACTACTCTAGCGGCTGGACCGTGAGGGCGAGGAGGTGGGACGACGGCCGGCACACAGCTCGTCGCAGCCGCACTTCCGCCGGGTCCCGAATTCCTCGCCGCGCTCCGTCGCACGTGGGACGCCGGCGACGCCTTCCTGCCGCTGGCTCCGGACCTGGATGCCGCCGCGCGCGCCTCGCTCCTCGAAGCACTGCGCCCGGCGCGTCTCGTCGATGCGGACGGAGCCCGAGAGCTGCCCGCCCCGCGTCCGGTGGAGGCGTCGGTCGCGCTCGTCGTCCCCACCGCCGGATCCACCGGCACGCCGAAGGCAGCCGAGCTGGACCACGCAGCACTGACCGCGGCCGCCGAGGCATCCGCCGCACGCCTCGATGTGCGCGCCTCGGACCGGTGGTTGTGCTGCCTGCCGGTCCATCACATCGCTGGGCTCATGGTGGTGGTCCGGTCGCTCCTCGCCGGAGCGGAACCGGTGATGCATCCCCGATTCGACTCGGCCGCCGTCGCTGCGGAGCGGGAGGCGACGCTCGTTTCGATGGTGCCGGCGATGCTGACCCGTCTCCTCGACGAGGGCGGCGATCTCTCCCGCTTCCGGGTCGTTCTCCTCGGCGGAGGGCGCATCCCGCTGGGCCTCCCGGCCCGCGCCGCGGCCGGAGGTGTGCGGGTGGTTGCAACCTACGGAGCCACCGAGACCTGCGGCGGGATCGTCTACGACGGGCTGCCGCTGACCGGCGCCGAGCTCTCCATCGCCGGCGACGGCGAGGTGCGGCTGCGCGGCCCGATGTTGATGCGGGGGTACCGAGGCCGCCCCGACCTCACCGAGCGGGTCCTCGCCGGAGGGTGGTTCCACAGCGGCGACCTCGGCGAGATCGGGGCCGATGGGCGGCTGCGGGTGCACGGCCGGCGGGATGGGATGATCTCGACCGGGGGCGAGAAGGTGGCGCCCGAGGAGGTGGAGGCGATCCTGGCCGAGCATCCCCAGGTGAAGGAGGCGGCCGTCTGCGGCCTGCCCGACGACCGCTGGGGGCAGCGGGTGGTCGTGCTGGTGGTCCCCGCCGGTCCGACGCCCCCGAGCCTCGAGGAGCTTCGCCGGCATGTCGCCGCCCGGGCCGCCCGCCACAAGGTCCCCCGCGAGCTCATGCTGGTTGCCGACCTGCCGCGCACCCCCTCGGGCAAGCTCAGTCGACCGGCACTCGAGCGTCTCGCACGCGAGGGAACCCGGCTTTGAGCGAGCATCGAAGTGGTGCACGGCACACCGAGGCTGCCGTGTCCTCGCCCCTGCGAATCGTGGGCAGGCTCGCCGCACGGGGCCGGGTCCATTACCTCGGGATGCTCGCATCCGACTACGGACGGATGATCCTCACGCGCAAGTACGACGCCTTCTCCACCGACTACGCCTACGAGAACCGGCCGCGGGGGCTGCTCGGCCCGGTCGGGAAGGCGATGGACGCGCTCGTCCTCCGCTTTCCGCTGCACGCCGCGCTGCGCCAACGCCTGGCGCTGGTCGTACCGGCGCTCGTGGAGGCAGTGCGAGCTCAGGCCGGGGCAGGGGCTTCGCCGGTGCGGGTGCTGTCGGCGCCCTGTGGCCTGGCGCGCGACGTGATCACGGCCGCCTCGCGGATCGACGCCGAGGCCGATGCGCCCCGGGTCCGTTTGATCGGGCTCGACATCGACGAGAGCGGCGACGTTCTCCCCGAGGCAGCGCGCCGGGCAGCGCGGGCGGGGGTGAGCGTCGAGCTGCTCCGGGAAGACCTCTTCGCGGCGGAGACGCGGCTGGCGCAGATCGTGGCGCGTGACGGGCCGTTCCATGTCGCCAACTGCATCGGCCTGACCGCCTGGGTCGACACGCCGGACGTCGCCCGGCTGCTGCGTCGCTTCGCCGGGCTGCTGGCCCCCGGTGGGTCGTTCATCGTCGACAACTGGCGCCGCCACAAGCACTCGCGGCTCGGCGACTACATGGAGATGCCGACCCGCTATCACCCGGAGTCGGAGTTCCGGGCGCTCCTCGAAGACGCCGGATTCGAGGCCCTCTCACTCACCCCGACGTCGAACGGGATCTGCAGCATCTGGACCGGGCGGCGGGCCGGCTGAACCGAGCGTGGAGCCCGTTCAGGCCGCGCAGGGGCCGGTGTCGACCTCGGCGGTAAGGGCACGCGCCTGATCGAGCCGCGACGCGACGCTGACCGAGGTGAGGGCGTAGGAGGTGTTCTCGTCGAGGGCTGAGACCGAGAAGACCACGCCGACCACCTCGCCGTTGCTTCGAACGAACGGCCCTCCCGAGTTTCCCGGATGCACCTCGGCCTGGAGCTGATAGACGTCGCGGCGCGTCAGGCTTCGCGAGTAGATGTCCCGGCCGAGAGCGGTGAAGCGAGTGCGCACCGCAGCCGGGACCGCGCCCAGCGGGCCGCCGCCCGGATATCCGAGCACGGCGCCGGACTCTCCGCGCCCGAGGAACCCTCGCCGCAGTGGGAGGGGTGCGCCGGGGAGGTTGCCCACACGAAGGATGGCGATGTCGAGATTCGGGTCGAAGAGCACGGTGCCGGCCTGATGGCGCCGGCCCCGAGCGTCCTGGACCATCGGCCGGTCGAGGCCCGCGACCACGTGGGCGTTCGTGACCACGAGGCCCGGGCCGGCGATGAACCCCGACCCGTTCTTGATGCCTCCGCAGCCCACGCCCAAGATCTTGACCGTGCTGCCCGCCGCCGAGGAGATCGCGGCCGACACCACTGCGTCGTCGGGGAGCCCGACCCCCGGCGCCAGCCGAGGCTCCTGCTCAGCGAACACCGGCGGGAACCCGGCCCGGGTGAAGAACCGGGAGAGGCTCGAGAACACCGACGGCGCCGGCGGAAGCCCTTTGCCGAGGGCCGCGATGATCTTCGAGT
Organism: Actinomycetota bacterium; assembly: GCA_050693875.1. Lineage (GTDB taxonomy): Bacteria > Actinomycetota > CADDZG01 > JAHWKV01 > JBOGWP01 > JBOGWP01. The sequence continues at coordinate 4,031 of JBOGWP010000182.1, read as the reverse complement.
CGTGGAAGGCGGCGAACGGAGGGCCGGGCTGGGGGACGGCCGCCAGCATCCCGCCGATCAGCCAGACGCCAAACAGGGTGGCGACGACGGCGATGGCGGCACCGGCGGCCGCATCAGCCGGGCGGAGCCCGAAGGCGAGGACGCGTCGGACCACCTTGTACCCGATCCACTCGCCGATCCCGCCGAGCAGCCCGGCAACCCCGAACACCGTGATCAGCGAGAAGAAGGTCTGAAGGAGGGGGTTGGCGAAGAGCCCCGCCACGAACGGCGCCAGGACGACCCCGAGCGCCAGCCCGGCGACGATCCCCCCGAAGGTGAGGACCTGAGCCACCGCCCCCCGCGCGATGCCGTGGAACACCGCGGCAGCCACCAGCACGAGCACGACGAGGTCGACCCAGTTCAAGGCGTCACGATCCTCCAGAGATGCTCGGCGACCCGCCGCGACCAAGATTAACCGCCGACCGTTGCTAATATGTGCGGTCGTGTCGCCTCTGAGGCGGCGCCTTCACGATCGTCCAGACATGCAGACACTACAGTTACGGCTGTTTGTGGTAGCAGTGACGGCGACGATGCTCGCCGCCATTGCCCCGTCGCACCCTGCCCTCGCCGCACCCGGATTGCAGCTGCTCACCCCCTATCCGGCCGTCAACGTCGAGGCAGGAAGGAGCGTCACGTTCAACGTCGAGGTCAAAACGCCGGCGCGCCAGCGCGTCGACCTCGCCGTGGCGGAGGCACCCCAGGGATGGCAGGCGACCCTGCGCGGCGGCGGCTTCGAGGTCCACTCGGTCTTCGGCGCCCCCCAGGACCCACCCCAGGTCCAGCTGGAGGTGCGGATCCCCGCCGACGCCGCCAAGAACACGTACCGGATCGTGGTGCGCGGAACGAGCGGGGGCGTGACCGACTCCCTCGAGTTCGATCTCACGGTAGCCGAGACCGTGTCCGGAGCGGTCACGCTCACCCCCGAGACGCCGACCCTCCGCGGGCCCTCGTCCACCAACTTCCGCGAGAACGTCACCCTCACCAACAACACGCCCGAGGCCGCCACCTTCAACCTCTCCGGCGAGGGACCGCCGGGGTGGGACGTCACCGTGCAGCCGACGGGGCAGTCGCAGGCCGCGGCGGTCAAGGTCGATCCCGGGGCGACCACGACGCTCGAGGTCTCGGCCGACCCTCCCGACAACGTTGCGGCCGACTCGTATCAGGTCAAAGTGCGAGCGACGAGCGGCTCGCAGTCTGCCGAGACGACCATCACCGCCGAGGTGACGGGGAACACCAAGATCACGCTCACCACGCCGACGCGACGGCTGAACGCGAAGGCGACCGCGGGCCGCACCACGGATCTGCGGATGTCGGTGCTGAACGAAGGCAACACCACCGCCCGCGCGGTCAAGCTCTCCTCGTCGCCGCCGAGCGGGTGGAAGGTGAGCTTCGGCCCCAGCACGGTGCCGGACGTCGGGGCGAACAAGTCGCAGGCGGTGACCGCGCGCATCACGCCGAGCGGTGACGCCGTTGCGGGGGACTACGTGGTCACGATGACCGCCTCCGGCGGCGGGGCGAACAGCGATGCCGATATCCGCGTGACCGTCGAGACGTCCCGACTCTGGGGTGTCCTCGGGCTCCTCGTCATCGCCGCCGCCATCGGCGGCCTCCTGGCGGTGTTCCGCAAGTACGGCCGGCGCTAGCCGAATGGCCGCACCGGCGATCCTCGCCGAGGGTCTCACAAAGCGCTACGGCACCTTCGTCGCCGTCGACCATCTCGACCTGGAGATCGCTGAGGGAGAGATATTCGGACTGCTGGGCCCCAACGGAGCGGGGAAGACCACGACGATCCTCATGCTCCTTGGGCTCTCCGAGCCGACGGAAGGCGCGGCAAGGGTGCTTGGCCTCGACCCGGCGCGCCGGGCGCTGGCGGTAAAGCGGCTGGTCGGCTACGTCCCGGACAACGTCGGGTTCTACCCCGACCTCTCCGCGCGCGAGAACCTCGCCTACACCGCCCGCCTGAACGCCATCCCCGAGCTCGTCGCCGAGCCCCGGATCGCGTCGATGCTCGATCGGGTCGGTCTCACGGAGGCCGGAGAGAAGCCCGTGGGCACCTACTCCCGTGGGATGCGCCAGCGCCTGGGGATCGCCGACGCCCTGGTGAAGGAACCGAGGGTGCTGATCCTCGACGAGCCGACGATCGGGATCGATCCCGAGGGGGTGCGGGAGATTCTGGATCTCATCGAGGCCCTTCCCAGGCGGGGCGTCACCGTGCTGCTCTCCTCCCACCTGCTCCTCCAGGTCCAGGCGATCTGTCACCGGGTCGGCATCTTCTTCAAGGGCCGGTTGGTGGCGCAGGGGCCGGTGGCCGAGCTGGCGGCACGCCACTCGGCGGGCGAGGTAGTGATCGAGATCGGAGTGACCGATTGGGCGGCCGCCGGCAGGGCCATCGCAACGATCCCCGGCATCCTCCGGATCGACCGTGAGGACGAGTACTGGGCGGTCGTCGCCGCGCGTGACGTCCGCGCCGACATCGCTCGCACGTTCGCCCAGCACAACGTTCCCCTGCTCCACCTCCGCCGGCGGGGCGACGCCCTGGACGAGATCTACAGGCGATACTTCGAGGAGGCGAACGCGTGAGCGTCGATGGCGACGCCGTGACGGCCGACTCCGGCGAGCCGGCGGGGCTTGCCTCGGCCGTCATGGGGCGAACGGCCCCGGGGTGGTTGGTGGTGGCGCGCAAGGAGTTCACCGACCATCTGCTCTCGATCCGGTTCTTCATCCTCGTCGGGATCATGGGGCTGTTGCTGGTGATCGCGGTCTACGCCGCATCAGGTGGGATCCGCTCCGTCGCCGGCCGCTCGTCGGACTTCCCGGCCCTCTTCCTGAAGCTGTTCACGGTGGCCCCGGAGCGGATCCCGCCGTTCTTCACCCTCGTGGGGCTGCTGGGGCCGCTCCTCGGGATCGCCTTCGGGTTCGATGCCGTGAACGGGGAGCGCACCCAGGGGACGCTGCCGAGGCTGCTCGCCCAGCCGATCTACCGGGACGACGTGATCAACGGCAAGTTCGTCGCCGGGATCTCGGCCATCGGACTGACGCTCGGCTGCCTGATGCTGCTCATGACGGGCATCGGCATGCTGCGGATCGGCGTGGTGCCCACGCTCGGCGAGGTGGTTCGCCTGCTCCTCTACCTCCTCGTCACGGTGATCTACATCGGGTTCTGGCTCGCACTCGCCAGCCTCTTCTCGGTCGTGCTGCGCAATGCCGCGACCTCCGCCCTCGCGTCGATCGGCGTGTGGCTCGTCACGATCCTGTACGCGATCTTCCTCGTGGGGTTTGTGGCCGACGTGCTGGCGCCGGTTCCCGACAACCCGACCATCGGCGAGGCGGTGCGCAATGCCCGCTATGAACGCAACCTCGCGCGGCTGTATCCCGGGACGCTGTACCAGGAGGTGACGGTCGTCCTGCTGACCCCGGAGCAGCAGACGCTCGACCCGCTCGGCTCGTTGCTGCTCCAGGCCGAGCCGCGGGCCATCCCGAGTGAGCTCTCCCTCGATCAGAGCCTCCTCGTGGTCTGGCCGCAGGTGACGCTGCTGGTGGCACTCACTGCGTCGTGCTTCGCCGCGGCCTACGTCGCATTCATGCGGCAAGAGGTGCGGGCCTAGGGAAGGGGAGCACGGGGGCCGGGCCCGCCAGGGTCGGAGAGCCCGGGGGCCGGGCAGCCCGGGGGCCGGAGAGCCCGGGGGCCGGGGCCCGCCAGGGCCGGAGAGCCCGGGGGCCGGGGCCCGCCAGGGCGGGAGAGCCCGGGGGCCGGGCTCTTTTCGTGTTCAGCGCCACATATGGCGCCGCCTGCAAGAAGAACACCTCTGCGCCGACGAAAGCCGCCTCCTCGGAGATTCGGCGTGGGATGCTCGCGGCATGGCGGGCCGGTCGAAGGGCGAGCGCGCAGCCGGGAGGTCGGGCGGCGCCTCGTCGGCACGGGCGAAGCCGGCCCCGGCACGGGCGAAGCCGGCCCCGGCACGGGCGAAGCCGGCCCCGGCACGGGCGAAGCC
>JBOGWP010000181.1:0-33907 GCA_050693875.1 Actinomycetota bacterium | reverse complement strand
GCCTCGCTTCGCTCGGTGCCTGCCGGGCCTCGCTCGGTGCCTGCCGGGCCTCGCTCGGTGCCTGCCGGGCCTCGCTCGGTGCCTGCCGAGCCTCCGGCGGCGTCGTTCAATGCCGGCAGGGCCTCGCTTCGCTCGGTGCCTGCCGGGCCTCCGGCGGCGTCGTTCAATGCCGGCAGGGCCTCGCTTCGCTCGGTGCCTGCCGGGGCCCCGCTTGAGGTGCGCCCCGGTCGGCTCTCGTCGCCAAACTCGACTCATTCGCACGAACTTCGGCACCTCAAGCTGGGGCACCTCAAGCTGGGCTAGCCACGGGCTAGCCAGGGCCTCTCCGCCTAGGGGGGATCCGCCCAGACCACCTCCAGCGACCCACCCAGAAACTCGGCCAGCCGCTCGGCCTCCGCCTCGGCGGCCCGCTTGGTCGCCGCCTTGAGGCGGACGAACGGCTCCAGCGTCACCACCAGCCGGCTTCCCTTGCGGTCGTGGCGCCACACTCCGTCCATCCGGCCGTCGACGAGCATCACCGGCGAGACCCAGGCCTGGGGTCGGTAGATGCGCTTGCGGAACGGGCCCGGCAGGAGGCGCTCCGCGTGCCCGCCCCCGGAGATGACGTAATGGTCGAAGGCAGGGACGAGCCGGACCGATCCCGGAAGCTCGGCCCGGGCGATCTCCTCCGCGTGCGTCGCCAGCATCCAGGCGCGAACTCCCTCGACCTCGACGGGGACGACCTCGTGGCCGAGCTGACGGATCCGGGTCGATGCCTGGGCTGGCGAGACGCCCCACCAGCGGCCGAAGTCCTCCCTCGTCGCGGGCCCGTGCGCACCGAGGAAGCGCCGGGTCACCTCGTGCACGGCTTCGTCCGGATCGACCTCCCGCCAGCCTCCCAGCCACCGATCCGGACGCGTGAAGCGGACCCTCTGCCCGATGCTCGGCGCGAAGACGAGCTTCCCCAGGAACCCCGCCGGCTTGAGGAGGGAGCCCCAGCTGCCGGCCATCTTCTCGGCAAGCTCGGGGGAACCGGAGAGCGGCCGACCTCCCCGGCGAGCTCCTCGCGCGTGAGCGTCTGCCCGTCGAGCGCCTCCGCAACCGAGGCGATGAGCCGGTCGAGCTCGGTCTCGGTGAGCCCGAAATATCGGAGCCACGAGGCTCGCCGGAAATGCCGGTACGTGCCGAGGGCCGCCTGCCACATCGGGTACTCCGAAGCCGGGAGGAAGTGGAGCGTCCCGCGCATCGCCCACGCCTTCACCAGGGTTCGCTGGTTCCAGAGGGCGGCGCCGACGTCTTCGCGCTGGAGGCCGTCGAGGCGAGCCCACAGGCTCAGCTCGGCCGAGGACATGAGCTGGGCGTGGACGCCGGCCAGGTTCGCCGCGACCTCGAGCATCCCGGCGCGCGGGGCCCGAGCGTCGAGCGACTGCCGGCGGAGCCTCCAACCCCGCACCTGCCTCCGGTCGAGGCTCGTGACGGTGGGTTCCGTCGACGAGGACGGCCTCATCGCCGACAACAAAGAGGAGCCCCACCAGGGGGCTCCTCGTCGCCTGTGGCTTGCCCTACCTGCGCGCCCTCGCGGGGGGCCGCCGCTGCGGGCCTGCGGCCCTCGCGGCGAGGTCCTGAACCGCTCGCTCGGCCTGAGCGATATCCGAGGCGATCTCGCCGACGACCCCGCGCAGCGGCTGGGTCTTCATCGCGATGCCCCGAATGATCTCGAGAATCCGATCGAGCCGGCGGGTTACGTGGTTGAGGATCCCCGCGATGGTTATCAGGTAGAGCGCGAGAGCCACGACGGTAATGCCCACCCCTACCAGGGTGATAACTCCAGCTGCCGACATACCCCCCTCCCCTGATCCTCGATCCCTCTTGTACGGTGTGCTTCCGCCCCAGGCGCCGGCGTCGGCGAGGCCGCACGTGAAGGCCTGACGGTTTGGTGCCCTACATCAAATCGTTGAGTGCCCCCACGTAGCGCCCGGCGCCGTTGGAAACCTGCTTCACCAGGTCCCTCGTCTGCAGGAGGGCAGGAACGGCATCGAGCTGGCCGGTGAGCTTCACTCCGTTCTCAAGGATGTCGTCGGCGTACTTCTTGATCTCCCTCGCCGGACGGAGCACCTTGTTGAGCAGCAGGAGCACGGTGGGGATCACCACCAAGAGGAAGACCACATTGCCCAGCCACCACAGCCACATCTTGCTCCCCCTTTCATTGACACGCTGAGCGGTGGAGGGATTCTACGGCGGCGCGGATTCGAAGATCAATCCAAGGCTGAAAGGGTCCTGCCGAGAGGCCGCTTCCGGCTCCGTTTCGGGGCATTTCTTCCACGTTCCCACGGCGTGCGGGGGGGCGCGGGACCCCCCGTTTGGGGGCTGGGGGTGCGAGGATCAGTCGCCGGTGGCCGGCGGTGGGTTCTGCGCCGGCTCGGAGGCTGCCGCCGGGGCGGCCACATCCGCCTTCTCGTTCGCTGCCTCGCGGGGACCGGTTCCGTCGGCTGCCGGCCCGGTCGCCGCCACTTCGGTGACGGGCGGGTCGGCGCTCACCTCGGCCTTCGAGGCGGTGGCAGGTGGCTCGCCGGTCGCGGCCGGGGCTGTCTCCGCCGCCTTCGTCGCCCGGGTGCGCAGGGCGGGGTCGCCCTTGAGGCGGATCAGCTTCTTGTACGCGTCGGGGTAGGTGACCTTCGTGCCGAGCTTCACCCGCCGCAGCCGGAGGCCATCCCAGTGGCCGAACTCGTTGTCCGCCTCCCAACGCATGGTCCAGAAGCCCTCCGCCCAGCGCTGCCGCATCGCCTGGACGAGGTCGGAGGACTGAAACTCCCGCCATGCCTTCTCGTGGCGGAAGATCACCAGCGCGTACAGCTCCCCGGGCTTGGAGAGCCCGAAGGCGCAGCGCAGCACGTCCTCGTTGTTGAGGAGTGAGGTGCGAAGCAGCCGGAGGGCGTTCCAGCCGGCGATCGTGTCGCGCAGGCCTGGAACCTTGATCCGGATCGAGGCGCCCACTCCCCCTGCCACGAGCTGGCGAGCCCGACGCTGGCCGGGAGCGTAGTCAAGCTGCGCCGCGCCGCTGGGCCCCGACGCCGCCTTCAGCCGGGGGAGCGTCTTCCATGCCGCCTGCAGGGCGGCATTCTCCTCGCTGGTGCGATCGGGGGCCGGAGCGGGAAGGGCCTTGCGCTGCGCCAGGCTGAGGCCGGACCACTTCCCCGACTCCTCCTCGGTGGGGCGCCACCGCATCAGCCAGAAGGAGTCGAGCCAGTGGGAGAACTCCCACATGATGTCCTCGTGCTCTCCCGACCGCATGAAGTCGAGCATCTTCTGCCGGGACTCCCAGATCGTCAGGGTCCAGAACTCCCGCGGCCCCATGATGATGCTTGCGAATCGGACGCATCCCGGCGCCTGGGCAAGCTGCTTGCGGATGCGCAGCGACGAGCGAAGCATCGGAAGGAAGAAGCGGACTCCCTCCAGGTGAGAGCGGGTTGTCACCGCCAACGTGATCATCTGATCCTGCGCTCCATCGCCCCCGTCGAATCCTTCCCCAGGCCCGCCGGCGGGATGGCGTATCCCGCGCGGAACTAGGGAATGGGGCGGATTCTATCGGAGCCAAGAGACATAAGAGTCGGGAATCCACGCCAGCTCGGCGGTCAATCGGGCTCCCCGAGCGGCGAGTCGTCGAGATCAGCGAGGTGCGCGAACGGATGCATGAAGGGGTGACCCGGGGCGCCGAGGACGCCGCCGAGCATCGATCCCAGCGACCTCCGGGGTTCCAGATGGGGGACGGGAGCTGCCCACGCCTCGTCACTCAGCCGCCCGATCGCCTCGACGAGCGCCCGGTGCACCCGCTCGAGCTCGGCGAGGGCCTCGGGGCCGGTCAACGAAGCCTTGCGCTGCACCTCGGCGTCGTTGAACCCGTCCAGGCCCTCACGCGCCAGAGCCTCGTTGATGCGAACGGACCGGCCGGCTTGCGCATCCTCGATCGTGTCGAGGCCGGCCTTGTCCCAGGTCGCCAGGTGGCCGGCCAGATCCTTCGGTGTCCAGTCGCCTCCACCGATCCCCGGCTCGTCGAGCCGGCCGGCCGGGAGCGCGCGGAGGCGTCGGCCGATCGAGGTGTGTCCCTCGTCGAGGATGCGCAGCGCCTCGTCCCGGCGAAGAGCTCGCTCTGAGTCGGCCATCGATCCCAACCTACCCCCAAGCGCGGATTTCCTCTCAAGAACGGCGCCTTCTGGCCGACGGTTTAAGCAGGACACGTCGGTACAATTAAGGGTAACCATGGGCAATGAGACGGGCCTTCCCGACTACGTCGGCGATCATTTCGCTTACCTCGTCCGCAGCTCGCCGTTGGGACGGATCGGACAGCTGATCTTCTTCGGTTCCGGGGTTGCGCTCCCGGTGGCGTTTGGTGTCTCGTTCCGCACACTCGCCGAGGGCGGCGCTCCCTTCGGGCTGAAAGCCATGCTGCTGGCGCTGGGTGGGATCTTCCTCGCCTCGCTCCTGTGGTACCTGGGGTGGACGACCGAGCGGAAGGAGGCGTTCCGCAAGGAGCGGCCGGCCAGCTACAACCGCTGGTTCGGCCCCCGACGCACCGGCCCCTTCGGCGGGTTCAGCTATCGGAACCGGCTCCGGCTGGCCTTCCTCCAAATCCGCTATCTGTTTTCCTCGAGGGAGCCCTCGTCGACTGAGACCCTCGCGCTGACGATGGAGTTCGTGCGCCACAGCACGTAGCGGGGGAAGATAGCTCCGTAGCGGCCGATAGCCCGACGTCCACGGAGCGTTCATGACCCGCATTCTCGACACGATCCCGACCTTCGAGGCCTACGCGCGCAAGGCGTTTCCGCAAGGCCCGCTCATCCGGGAGATACTCGCCGGTGAGGAGTATCACCGCGCCTATCCGGAGGTGTTCGACTCCTTCTTCTCTCGGTTCACGAAGGAAGGGATGCGCGGAATCGTCTGGGAGCTGTCGCAGGTCCGGAGCCGGGCCAAGGAGGCCGCGTCGGTGCTCCCGGCGATCATCGAGGAGGTCGAGGGGGCCGCTCGTGAGCTGCTCGACGCGCGGGCTGTGCCGGACCCCCAGCACGTCCTGATGGTCGGCAGCCTCGCCACCAACGCGACGGTCGGCCGCATCGGCGACGACGTCGCCGTCTTCCATTGCCTCGAGTGGTTCCAGAACGCCGATGCCGCGAAGACCCTCGTCGCTCACGAGGACACCCACGCCCTGCACGAGGCCCTGCTCGTCGGAGAGCGGCCCGACGACCCGGCGTGGAACGCCTTCTACGAGGGGATCGCGATCCAGGCCTCGAGGGCGATCGCGCCCGGCCGGCCGCAGGAGGAGTACTTCTGGTACGGCGTGACCGGGTTCGAGGACTGGCTGCCCTGGTGCCGCCGGAATCGCAACGAGCTGATCGGGCGCTTCTCGTCCTCCCTCGACGACGAGGCTGCCACCGAGATCTTCTTCGGGGCCGGATTCGTCGAAAAGCGGTGGCGCGTCGGCTACTTCATCGGGGACCTGATCGTCGCGGCCATCGACCGGCCGCTCTCCGAGCTCGTCCGCCTCGGCGTCGACGAGGCGCGTGGCGAGGTAGTCACCGCCTTGAAGACCTTCGCCGCGGAAGCCGAACCGGAGTCCGACCCGATCACACCTCGGTCGTCCTGAGGGGCGACCCCCCGCCCGCTCTCTAGCCCAGCTCGAGGTGCCGAAGTTGGTGCGAATGAGTCAAGTTTTGGGACGAGACCGACCGGGGCCGCACCTCAAGCTGGGCCCGGCAGGCGCCGAACGGAGTGAGGCCCTGCCGGCATAGAGGACTGGCGGCGAAGCCTCGGTTCGCCGAACGGGGGCGAGGCGGGCCGACATTGAGGACCGCGGCCGGAGGCTCGGCTCGCCGAGCGAGGCCCGGCAGGCAGAGCGAAGCGACCCGCTAGAACGACCGTCGGCTAGTCGCCCTCCGGCCGGAGCGCCGGGAACAGCACCACATCGCGGATCGACGGCGACCCGGTCAGCAGCATGACCAGTCGATCGACGCCGAGCCCGAGACCTCCGGTCGGAGGCATCCCGTACTCCAGGGCCCGCAGAAAGTCGTCGTCGATCGCGCCCGCTTCCTCGCCCTCCGCCCGCCAGAGTGCCGCCTGGGCCTCGAACCGCTCTCGCTGCTCGACCGGATCGTTGAGCTCCGAGTAGGCGGGGGCGATCTCCATCCCGGCGACGACCAGATCGAGGTGCTCCGTGAAGCGAGGGTCGGAGCGGTGCTGCCGCGCCAACGGCGAGACCTCCCGCGGGAAGTCCAGGACGAACGTCGGCTGCCTCAACTTCGGCTCGACCCGCTTCTCGTAGATCTCGAGCAACAGCTTGCCCCACGCCCACGACGGGTGGTGCGGGATCCCCAGGCGCTCACACTCCGCCCGTAGGTCGCCGTCCGGGTCGGCTCCCGCCTCCCGTACCAGGTCGATCAGGCGCGCCCGCCGGAAAGGCGACTCCAGATCGATCTCCTCGTCGAGGTAGGGGAGTCGCAGCGTCCCTCGCACCGACAGCGCCACCTCGCGCAGCATCTCCTCGAGGAGATCGGCCATGTCGTGGTAGTGGGCCAGGGCCTGATAGAGCTCGAGCATCGTGAACTCGGGATTGTGGCGAACCGACACCCCCTCGTTGCGGAAGTTGCGGTTGATCTCGAAGACCCGCTCGAGGCCCCCCACGAGGAGCCGCTTCAGATACAGCTCGGGCGCGATGCGAAGGAACAGGTTCATCCCGAGGGTCTCATGGAAGGTGACGAAGGGCTTGGCAAGCGCGCCCCCCGCGACCGGGTGGAGCATCGGCGTCTCGACCTCGACGAAGCCCCGCTGGGCCAGCCAGGCGCGCATGGCGGCCACGATGCGCGAGCGCTCGAGGAAGGTCTGACGTGCGTCGAGGTTGGTGGCCAAGTCGAGGTAGCGCTGGCGGTAGCGAAGCTCGACGTCGCGCAGACCGTGCCACTTCTCCGGCCAGGGCCGAAGGGTCTTGGCGAGGAGGCAGAAGCCCTCGACGCCAACGGACAGCTCGCCGCGGCGGGTCGTCATCATCCGTCCCCAGGCGCCCACCCAGTCACCGAGCTCGAGATCGGCGAACTCGTCGATGCGCGCGTCCAGCTTCTCGGCGCTGGCGAAGAGCTGGATCCGTCCCGTCCAGTCCTGCAGATGGGCAAACGCGAGCTTCCCGTGGCGCCGGATGCTCACCACTCGACCCGCCACCCGGACCGTCTCCTCGGTCTCGGTCCCGGGCGGGAGCCGGGCGTGCCTCTCGAGGAGGTCACCGACGGGGTGCGTTCGCTCGAAGGTGACCGGATACGGATCGACGCCCCTGCCACGGAGCTCTTCGAGCTTGTGGAGCGCATGCTCGGGGCCTCGAGCAGCGGGGGATCCGGTCGCCTGGGCTACCGTCCCCTCCGGGTCATGGGGTCCCTTCATTGCGCTCGTAGATCAAGCGAAGCCCGAGCAGGGTGAGGGTGGGCTCTGGGCGGATGGGGGCGGCGCACTCGGGAAGGACCAGGGGCGCGAGGCCGCCGGTGGCCAGGACGGCCGCACCACCTCCCAGCTCCTTTTGAAACCGTTCGACCATCCCGTCGACGAGGGCTGCGGACCCCAGGAGGATCCCGGAGCGAAGCGACTCGACCGTCGTCCGTCCGATCACCGACCGTGGCGCGATGAACTCGACCTTCTGGATCTGCGCCGCCGAGACGCTCAGGGCGTTGGCGGAGATCTCGATGCCCGGTGCGATTGCGCCTCCGAGATACTCCCCTCGGACGCTCACGGCGTCGAATGTCGTCGCGGTGCCGAAGTCGATCACGATCGCGGCGTCGCCGACCAGGTGGTACGCGCCCACGGCGTTGGCGATCCGGTCGGCCCCGACCTCACGCGGGTTCTCGGTGAGAACCGGCATGCCGGTCCGCATGCCAGGGCCGAGCAGCAGCGGCTCGAAGCGGAAGTACCGGCTGACCATCTCCCGCAGCGCAGTGGTCACCGACGGGACCACGCTCGAGACCACCACCCCGCTCACGTCATGCAGCAGCGACATTCCCTGGAGTGAGAACAGCTCACGAAACGCGGCTGCGAGCTCGTCGGCGGTCCGGCGCGGCTGCGTCGAGATCCGCCACGTCGCCGCGAGCTCCTCGCGCCGGAACAGCCCGAGCTGGGTCTGGGTGTTCCCGACGTCGGCGGCGAGGAGCATCCCGTCCCTTACCCGGGGGCCGGGGACGGGGCAGCGGCTTCCATCGGCTCATCGTACGCCGGGTCCGGCGTGATCGGCCGATTGGCGTCGTCGACGAGCACAATGCGCGGCCGGAAGCTGCGGGCCCGCGACTCCTTCATCGCCGCGTACGCATGGATGATCACCTTGTGCCCAGGCTCCACGAGGTGCGCCGCGGCGCCGTTGACGACCAGCTCCCCGGAGCCGGAGATCCCCTCGATCACATAGGTCTCGAAGCGGGCGCCGTTGTCCACGTCGACCACCTGGACCTGCTCGAACGCCAGGATCCCGGCGGCATCCATCAGGTCGCGCGGGATCGTGATGCTCCCCTCGTAGTCGACGTTGGCATCGGTCACCGTCGCCCGGTGGATCTTGGCATGCAGCATCGTCCTTCTCATGCGCTCCTCCTCTCATGCCTCCGGTGGGGCGAGCCCGACGTTGTCGATCAGCCGGGCCTCACCGACGAAAGCGGCCAGCGCGAGCACCGCCGGGCCGCGCACCTCGTCCAACGACTCGAACGTACCCGGATCGGCCACCTCGATGTACTGCAGGGCGACGCCGGGTTCGGCCTCCACGATCCGCTCCACGATCGCCGCGAGCGCGGCAGCGGAGCGAGTGCCGGCGCGGGCGGCGTCGGCCGCGGCGAGGAGCGCCCGGGGCAGCACCGCAGCGGCGCGGCGGGCGACCGGGTCGAGGTAGTGGTTCCGGCTCGACATCGCCAGCCCGTCCGGCTCGCGAACGGTGGGGCAGCCGACGATTTCGACGGCGAGATCCAGATCCCGCACGATCTGGCGGATGACGGCCAGCTGTTGGGCGTCCTTCTGGCCGAAGTAGGCGCAGTCCGCTCCCACGATAGCGAACAGCTTCAAACAGACCGTCGCCACCCCGTTGAAGTGGCCGGGGCGAAATCGGCCCTCGCCCACCTCGCCGATCCGCCCCACATCGATCACGGTCTCGATCGGCCCGGCCGGATACATCTCGCCCACGTCGGGGGCGAACAGGATCGCGACCCGCGCCTCCTCCAGCAGCGCGCGGTCCCGGTCCAGATCACGCGGATAGGCGGCGAGGTCTTCGTGCGGGCCGAACTGGAGCGGGTTCACGAAGATCGACACGACCACCGCATCGTTCTCACGGTTCGCTCGGCGGACGAGCTCGAGGTGTGCTCGGTGCAGGAACCCCATCGTCGGCACGAACCCGAGCGACCTGCGATGCCGGCGCGCCTCCGCGATGGCCGCGCGGACCTCGGATTTGGTCGTGCAGACGATCATGGCGCCGCCCAGAGCGCGTCCCACAATGCGCTCGCGGTCGCCGCGTCGATGCGCCCCGATGCCTGCGCGGTTCGGATCGTCTGTGCCGTGAGCTGGACGTAGGCGTCGCCGGCAGGCGTGCCGGCGAGTGCCGCCACGTGCGCACGGATGGTCCCCGTTTCGCCGCGCACGACCGGCCCTGTGAGGGCTGCGGCGGCGCCCTGCCCCTGGAGATTCTCAAGCGTCCCACGCAGCAGCGGGAGGTACGGCTCGACCCCGCCGGCAACCTCCCCCACCAGGGCAGCGAGCGTCACCAGGAAGTTGGAGGACATCACCGCACCGGCGTGGTACCGCACGCGCTCTGACGCCGGGACGCGCAATGGATGCCCGCCGAGAGCCGAGACCAGCCGCTCCGCCCACGGCCAGTGGGCGTCGTCGCAGGTAATGCCAAACCATGATCCCGGAAGCCGCTTCACCCCCGTCGCCACATCGGGGACGGCCTGCAGCGGGTGAATGGCGAGGACGGCCGCGCCGGCCCCCGCGGCCGGAGCGAGCGGCTCGACGCCGAAGACGCCCGCGGTGTGCACCACATGCATGCCGGGCCGACACACGCCGGCGGCAGCGAGACGCGAGGCCAGGGAAGCCACGACTCCATCGGGCACGCAGAGCAGCACGGTCCCCGCCCCGCCGGCGGCCGCGACAGGATCCGTGTAGCCGGGACACCGCAGCAGCTGGACCGCCCGGTCGAGGGCGGCGCCGGAGCGAGCGGTGCAGGCGGCGACGGTGAAGCCGGCTCGTTGCAGGAGCACTGCGAGCGACAGCCCTACCCGGCCCGCGCCGAGAATTGCGAAGGCGTCCGGGTCGGGAGGGTCGGCGCCGAGCGCGCCGGGTGCGTTCATCACAAGACTGCCGATCCAGTTCCTTGGGATACCGGTCGAGCTCGATTATAGAAAAGACCGCGCTGCCACCTCGCCCCCGGCGGTCGAAGCCGTGCGCCGACGAGGATCGATGCCGGCAGGTTTCACGCTCCCAGCGTGCCCTCGGTGCTACGGATCCCCTTCGGGTCGCGCTCCAGAAAGGCCGAGAGCGGCTCCCCCGACGGAAGCTCGACGAACGGCTCGATCTCGAGCACCGGGACCAGCACGAACGCCCGCTTGGTGAGCTCGGGGTGGGGAACCACAAGCCCCTCCTCGTCGATGCTCTGCTCGCCGTAGAGGAGGAGGTCGATGTCGATCTCGCGGGCCCCCCATCGCTCCCCCTCGCCCCGCCCGAGCTCTCGCTCGAGCCGTTTGATCAGCGCGAGCAGCTCCCGGGCGGCAAGGTCCGTCTCCACGCGGCACGCTGCGTTCAGAAAGTCGGGCTGTGGAGGGCCGACGGCCTCGGTCTCGTACACCGACGAGATCGCCGTCACCACCACGCCCTCGCGCCCGAGTGCGGCAACCGCGCGGGTGAGCCGGCCGAGGCGGTCGCCCAGGTTGGAGCCCAGGCCGAGAAAGGCAGTGGTCATCGCTCGCGGCGGATCTCGACCCCCACCCCGTCGATGCGGGCGTTCAGCGTGGGGGGCCGAGGCTTGGCGACGCGCACCAGGGTGCCGAGGACGCGCTCGTCCTCGAGGACGATGGAAGCGAGGCGTGCGGCGAGAGCCTCGAGCAGCTCGAAGTGCTCCCGGCCCACGACGTCCTGGATTCTGCGGATGAGGGCGCCGTAGTCGAGAGTGAACGAGACGTCGTCGGTCCGGCCCGCCTCGGCGAGGTCGAGCTCGACCTCGAGGTCCACCACGAACTCCTGCCCCCGGTCACGCTCCACCGGGTGCACGCCGTGATAGCCGAAGATGCGCAGACCATGCACGAAGATCTTGTCGTTCATCGGCCTCCCCCGGAGACTTGCAGCCCGCCAGCCTACAGGCTGGGCGCGACCGACCTTCAGTCCGCCGCCCGGATCGCCTCGACCATTCGCACGACGCGAGCCATCTCCCGCACGTCGTGGACGCGCACCACGTGGGCGCCGTGCTCCACCGCCCAGGCCACCACGGCCGCCGTCCCCTCCAAGCGCTCGTCGACGCCCGTTCCCAGCGTCGAGCCGATGAAGGACTTGCGGGAGGGCCCGAGCAGCAGCGGATAGCCAAGGCTCGAAAACGCGTCGAGGCGACGGATCAGGGTGAGGTTGTGCTCGCGCGTCTTGCCGAAGCCGATGCCCGGATCGATGGCAATGCGCTCCCGTTCGATGCCTGCAGCCTCGGCGCTGCCCGCCCACGCCAGGAGCGCTTCTCGCACGTCGGTGACGACGTCCCGATACCGCGGGTCGTCCTGCATCGTCCGCGGCGCTCCGAGCATGTGCATCAGCACGAGTCCTGCGCCGGACCCTGCCACCACGTCCGACATCCTTGGGTCCAGGCGCATCGCCGAGACGTCGTTCACGACCACCGCGCCGACGTCGATTCCCGCCTCTGCCACCGACGCCTTCGTCGTGTCGACCGAGATCGGGACACTGGTTTCGGCGGCGAGTGCGCGGATGACCGGGACCACCCGCTCCAGCTCCACCGCTTCGGGCACCGGCTCGGCCCCCGGACGCGTCGACTCTCCGCCCACGTCCACGATGTCCGCCCCCGCCGCGGCCAGCTCCAAGCCCCGCTTCAGCGCCTCCTCCGGGCCGAAAAACCTCCCTCCGTCGGAGAAGGAGTCGGGCGTGACGTTGAGAATCCCCATCACGTGGACCCGCTCGAAAACGGGAAGCGAGTGGTCGCGGCAGCGCCAGACGCGTTCGGAGCGGGGCGCTGCCGGATCAGCCGCCACGCCCTCGTCGGCGGTGGGCCCGCCGGACGGTGGTCACGCCTGCCTTCCGATCAGCCGCATGGCCTCCTCTCGCGTGGCCTGGTTCTCGCGGATGAGCCCGCGCACCGCCGAGGTGACCGTCGTCGCCCCGGGCTTGACCACCCCGCGGATCGTCATGCACAGGTGGTCTGCCTCGATTACCACGATGACGCCGCGTGGCTCGAGCTTCGATTCGATGGCGTCCGCGATCTGCATCGTGAGGCGCTCCTGCATCTGCGGACGACGGGCCGCCACGTCGACGACGCGCGCCAGCTTCGACAGACCGGTGATCTCGCCCTTCTTGTTCGGGATGTAGCCCACGTGGGCCTTCCCGATGAACGGGATCAGGTGGTGCTCGCAGACGCTGTAGACGGGGATGTCCCGGACCAGGACCAGCCCGTCGTAGTTGCTCGTGAAGATGACGTCGATCTCGTCGCCCGGGTCCTTGCCGAGCCCGGCGAAGAGCTCGCCGAAGAGGAGGGCGACTCTCTCCGGCGTCTCGAGCAGCTCGGGCCGCGAGGCGTCTTCGCCGACGGCCTCGAGCACCTCGTGGATGGCGCTTCGGATCCTCTCGTGGTCCATAGAGGAAGCGTATGCGATCGCGCGGTCGCGGCCTTCGACGCCGCCGAGGCGCATCGGCCGCGCGCCGATGCGCAGGCATGCTGCAGAGTGGGTGTGCGGGCGGCCTACGCCGGGAAGGGCTCAGCCCCCGGGCGCGGCTTGGGGGCGGGGCGCGGGGCCGTGCGCTCCTCGGTCACCTCGGATGGCGTGCGCACCGCCGCTGCGACCTCCTCGTCGATGCGGCGTCGGGGCTTCGAGATCGCCTCGCCCCGCGGGGCGCGCTTCGGAACCTCGGCGAGCAGCTCCTCGACCTCGCGCTTCTCGAGGGTCTCCTTGTCGATCAGCGTGACCACCATCGTGTCCAGATGGTCGCGGTAGTTGTTGAGAATCTCCCAAGCTTCGACGTGCGCCTCGTCCATGAGGCGGCGAATCTCCGTGTCGATCTCCGAAGCCACGTGCTCCGAGTAGTCCGGGTGCGCGGAGAAGTCGCGACCGAGGAAGGGCTGGTCGACCTTGTCGCCGAGAGCGACCGGGCCGAGCTTTTCGCTCATGCCGAACTCGCACACCATGCGCCGGGCGATCTTCGTGGCGCGATCGATGTCGTCCTGGGCGCCGGTTGTGGGGTCCTGGAAGACGAGCTCCTCGGCGACCCGCCCCCCCAGGAGCATGGCCAGCTCGTCGATGAGCTCGGAGCGCGTGACGAGGAAGCGGTCCTCCATCGGCAGGGTGAGCGTGTAGCCGAGCGCGCGGCCCCGGCTGATGATCGACACCTTGTGCACCGGGTCGGCGTTGGGCAGCGCCCATGAGACCAGGGCGTGACCCGCCTCGTGATATGCGATGACCTTCTTCTCCCGCTCCGAGATCACCCGAGACTTGCGCTCGGGCCCGGCGATCACACGGTCGATGGCCTCCTCCATCTCGTCCATCGTGATCTCGTTCTTTCCGCGCCGGGCAGCCAGCAACGCTGCCTCGTTCACGACGTTGGCAAGGTCGGCGCCGGTGAACCCGGGGGTGCGGCGGGCGAGGACGTCGAGCTTCACGTCGTCGGCCAGCGGCTTGCCGCGGGCGTGCACGTTGAGGATGGCCTCACGCCCCCTCAGGTCGGGGCGGTCGATGACCACCTGCCGGTCGAAGCGGCCGGGGCGCAGCAGCGCCGGATCGAGGATGTCGGGACGGTTCGTGGCGGCCATCAGGATGACGCCGGTGCGGACGTCGAACCCGTCCATCTCGACCAGCAGCTGGTTGAGGGTTTGCTCGCGTTCGTCGTGCCCGCCCCCGAGGCCGGCCCCGCGGTGGCGGCCGACGGCGTCGATCTCGTCGACGAAGACGATGGCCGGCGCGTTCGACTTCGCCTGCTCGAACAGGTCGCGCACCCGTGCGGCGCCGACGCCCACGAACATCTCGACGAAGTCGGATCCCGAGATGGAGAAGAACGGCACGCCTGCCTCCCCCGCGACCGCGCGGGCGAGCAGGGTCTTGCCGGTTCCGGGCGGGCCGAACAGCAGCACGCCCTTGGGAATCTTCGCCCCCATCTGCTGGAACTTTGCGGGATTCTCGAGGAACTCCTTGATCTCGACGAGCTCCTCAACGGCCTCGTCGACCCCGGCGACGTCGGTGAACGTGATCTTCGGCTGGTCCTTGGTGACGAGCTTCGCCTTCGCCTTGCCGAAGGACATCACCCGGTTCCCACCCCCCTGCATCTGCTGCATGAGGAAGAAGAAGATCCCAATGATGATGATGAAGGGAAGGAAGCTCGTGAGCAGCGAGAGCCAGACCGACTGATTCTGTCGGTCGACGCTGTAGGACAGGTTGTGCTCTTCGAGGAGCTGGTCGAGCTTCTCTGCCGAGAGGAACGTGGTTCGGTACTTCTGACCGTTGGTCAGCGCTCCCTCGACGGTCCCGGATTTCTCGAGGACTCTGGCGTCCTTGACCTCGTTGAGCTCGAGCTTCGTCTTGAACTCGCTGTAGTCGAGCTGCCGGACGTTGATGCTTCGCGTGAAGAATCCCGCGACCGCCCAGATGACCGCGACGAGGATGAGGAAGTAGAGGATGGGGCTCTTCAGCAGCTTTTTCACGACACGCCCAAATGTAGCATGGACCCGTTCCCTACTAGATCGGCGCGGGGAGCGCCCCGGTCAAGCGCGAGATCTACATCTCTTTCCCGTCCTTGCCCCCGAGAACCGCAACATAGGGCAGGTTCCGGAACCGTTGCTCGTGGTCCAGGCCGTACCCGATGACGAACACGGGCGGGATCAGAAACCCTTCATAACGAACGTCGATGTGGGCCTTCTGTATTCCCTCCTTGCGCATCAGCGCGCACACCTCGAGGCTGGCTGGCTTTCGGGTCTTCAGATATTTGAGGAGGTACCGCAGCGTCAGCCCCGAGTCGATGATGTCCTCGACGAGCAGGACGTGGCGGCCGGAGATCTCGTAATCCAGGTCCTTCAGGATGCGCACGACCCCCGAGGTCCGCGTCGCCGAGCCGTAGCTCGAGACGGCCATGAAGTCGAACTCGAGAGGAAGCGCGATCTCGCGTGAGAGATCGCTCATCAGCATGAACGCTCCCTTGAGCACCCCGACGAGGAGGAGGTCCCGGTCCTGGTAGTCCTCCGTGATCCGCGCGGCAAGCTCACGGATCTTGTCCTGAATCTGCTCCTCGCTGAGGAGCACGTCCCCGATCGGCCGGCCGTCCTCCGGCACCGCTTCCACCTCAGCCCTGCTCAGACCACCGGCTCGCGGCGCCGCCGTTCCGGGCACGGGGGCCGGGTTCGCCGGCGCTCCTCTGCTCCGGCAGGTGCCTCACTGCGTTCGACAGCCGGGTCCCGGTTGATATGCCCCCGACCGTCCGGCTCCCATCCCAACCCGACTCATTCACACGAACCTCGGCATGTCAACCGGGACCGCTCCCCCCGCCCGCCGGAGTCGCACCGGATTGCGATGCTCTTCAGCGAGCGGTCATGGTACGGCCGGGGCCGTGGCCCTGCAACAGCGGGAAGACCGCCACTCGGATCGAACCGCCCGGACCCGTCCCGGCGCGGAACCGCTCGTCGATCCCGTGGCCCGGCACCCACACGATCGCATCCCCCGAGACGAGCAGGGGAATGCGGTCGCGCTCGGCCCTCGGGACCTTCGCGTCGACGAACAGGTCCTGCAGCTTCCGGCTCCCGCCGCGTCCTGCCGGCCGGAATCGGTCCCCCGGATTCCGGGGGCGGATGGCGAGCGGCGCGTCGAGCGCGCAGGCATCGACGATCGCCTCGCGGGCCGGGTCGCCGGAAGTGCCGGGCGACGCCGCGGGCTCGACGACCACATCGAGGTTCCAGGCGGGAGCGCGGGTTCGTCCGATGGACAGATCGACGCGGGGCAGCTGCGGCTCCCGACCGGAGAGGCCGATGGCGACCCACCCGGGCTCGGCCCACGCCGCCCACCCTCCGGGGAGGTCGGCTCGTGCCCCGGTGGCGGGGAGCACCCGCTCGATCACGCTCCGGACGGCCCGTCCTCCCGCCTCGACGCCGAGCGTCGCCAGGGCCGACCGAACGACGGCCGCGGCGACCCGCTCGGGGAGCGCGCGAAGGCGGCGTCGATCGAGCCGGAGGGCGGCCCCCTCGGACACGACGACCTCGCTCAGGAGGGGTGCGATGCGGTGCTCCAAGGCGTCGCGCGCCGCCTCGGCCCCCTCCGCCAGCGAGGCGATCCGACGGACGACCTCGTCGTCGACGCCTCGGAGCACCCGATGCCGCACGAAGTTGCGGGCGAGACGGATGTCGGCGTTCGTGGGGTCGATCACCGGGTCGGCCCCTGCCTCGCGGCAGACGCGCTCGGTCTCGCTGCGGCGCACCCCGAGAAGGGGACGCACCACGATGCCGCGCCGCCGCGCGATACCCGAGGGGAAGCCGCCCCGGCGGAGCCGGAGCAGCACGGTCTCGGCCTGGTCGTCGAGCGTGTGGCCGGTGGCGATCCATGCCGCCCCCTCCGAGCCCGCAGCCTCCTCGAGCGCTCGATACCGCTCGCGCCGAGCGGCAGCCTCGGTCGGAGGTGAGACGCGAACCCTGCGAAGTTGGATCGGGAGGCCGAAGCAGCGGGCGAGCGACGCGGCCTGCTCCGTTTCGAGCTCAGCGCCGGGCCGCATCCCGTGGTCGACGTGGGCCAGCGCGAGATCGTGGTTCAGCCTTCGCAGGATCAGCGCGAGGGCGGTGGAGTCGGGGCCTCCGCTGAACGCCACCAGGAGGCGGCCTCCGGCCGGCTCGATGCCGCACTCGGCGAGCGCCGCGACGACCTGCGGGGTCAACCGGTCGATGGTGTCACCCGCCCCTGCCACGCCCGGGATGCTCATGACGTCAGCCTAGCGGGTCGCTTCGCTCCCCGATACAGGCCGGAAAGGCATGGGGCCGGCTTCGCCGGCAGTCCTCTATGCCGGCAGGGCCTCGCTCCGTTCGGCGCCTGCCGGGCCTCGCTCGGCGAGCCGAGCCTCCGCCGGCAGTCCTCTATGCCGGCAGGGCCTCACTCCGTTCGGCGCCTGCCGGGCCCAGCTCGGGGTGCGGCCCCGGTCGGTCTCGTCCCAAAACTTGACTCATTCGCACCAACTTCGGCACCTCGAGCTGGGCTAGGCGGACTGTGGGAGGACCTTCTCGTTCTTTCCGATCACCACGATCCCGTCGTCCGAGACGGTGTAGCGCTCCCGGTCCGTGCCCAGATCCACACCGATCCCGGTCCCGGCGGGGATGTGGACGTTCTTGTCGATGATGGCCCGCCTGACCACAGCCCCTTCCCCGACGGTCACGCCGTGCAGCAGCACCGATGCCTCCACGACGGCCCCCGAGTCGACCCGTACGAGCGGGGAGAGCACCGAGTTGCGCACCGCGCCCCCGGCGATGACGGCGCCGGCGCTGATCAGCGAGTCCACGGCTCTCCCCCCATGCCCTCGGCGGTCGCTGACGAACCTCGCCGGCGGGTAGGGGTCGTGCCCGGAGTAGATGGGCCAACTCGTGTTGTGCAGGTCGAGGGTCGGCTCGGCGGAGACGAGGTCCATGTGCGCGTCGTAGTACGCGTCCAGGGTCCCCACGTCCCGCCAGTAGCCGCGCTCGCGCTTGGCCACGCCGGGGACCTCGTTCGTGGAGAAGTCGTACACGCGCGCCTCCCCCGCCTCGACCAGCGCCGGGATCAGGTCGCCGCCGATGTCGTGGTCGCTTCCCTGATCGCCGGCATCGAGCGTGACCGCGTCCACCAGGGCCTCGGTCGAGAAGATGTAGTTGCCCATCGAGGCGTAGGCCTCCTGCGGCGAGTCCGGGAGCCCGGCAGGGTCGGGAGGCTTCTCGCGAAAGGCCCGAATGCGGCCGTCCCGGTCGGACTCGATCACCCCGAAGGCGGTGGCCTGCTCGATCGGGACGCGGATCCCCGCCACCGTCACGCCGGCCCCCGTCTGGATGTGCCGCTCGAGCATCTGCCGGGCGTCCATCCGGTAGATGTGGTCCGCCCCGAAGACCAGCACGTGGCCGGGCCGGTCGTCGTGGATGAGGTTGAGGTTCTGGTAGACGGCATCGGCCGACCCGGCGAACCACCGGGGGCCCTTCCGCATCTGCGCCGGAACCGGGGTGACGTACTGGCCGAGCAGCGACGCGACCCGCCAGGTCTGGCTGATGTGGCGGTTGAGGCTGTGGCTCTTGTATTGGGTCAGCACGACGATCCGCAGGAATCCGGCGTTGACCAGATTCGAGAGTGCGAAGTCGATCAGGCGGTAGTGGCCGGCGAACGGCACGGCGGGCTTGGCCCGGTCCGCGGTGAGCGGGGCAAGGCGCTTCCCCTCGCCTCCGGCCAGGACCATAGCGAGGACGTGTGGGGCGCGCATATCTTCCTTTCTCTGTCGTACCCGCACTATTCTCGCTGGACCCGTCCGGGGATCAAATGGAAGGGGGCGACATCGTTGAAGGTCCTCGTCGTCGGCTCGGGAGGCCGCGAGCATGCCCTCGCGTGGGCTCTGTCGCGCAGCTCGATCGTCGACGGCCTCGTCCTTGCTCCCGGCAATCCCGGCATGTCCGTCCTCGGCGCGTGCATCGACGTGTCCCTGGGAGATCCGCAGGCCCTTGCCGATGCCGCCGAGCGCGTGGGGGCCGGGCTTGTGGTCGTCGGTCCCGAGGCACCGCTGGTCGGCGGGCTCGGCGACGAGCTGCGGCGCCGAGGCTTGCGGGTGCTCGGCCCCGGCCGGTCGGGAGCTCGGCTCGAGGGGAGCAAGTGGTGGGCGAAGGAGCTGATGGTCCGCGCCGGAATCCCCACCGCCCGCGGAGCCGTGTTCGAGCGCACCGACGAGGCGATGGCCTTCGCCCGCCGGATGGGGGCGCCGCTCGTCGTGAAGGCCGACGGGCTTGCGGCCGGCAAGGGGGTGCGGGTCTGCGGGGACCTGGTCGCCACCGAGGAGGCCATCGTCGACACGCTGGAGCGGCGCGTCTTCGGCGATGCGGGGCGGCAGGTGGTGGTGGAGGAATGCCTGACCGGCGAGGAGCTCTCGGTGCTGGCCCTGTGCGACGGCACCACCGTCCTCCCACTCGAACCGGCACAGGACTACAAGCGTGCCCACGACGGCGATCGGGGGCCGAACACCGGAGGAATGGGCTCGTACTCGCCCGTCCCCTCGTGCCCGCCCGCGCTGCTCGACCGGGTCATCGATGAGGTGCTCGAGCCGGTGGCGGGGGCGCTCGCCGACGAGGCGGAGCCGTACGTCGGGGTGATCTACGCCGGGCTGATGCTGACTCCGGACGGGCCGAAGGTGCTCGAGTTCAACTGCCGCTTCGGGGACCCGGAGACCCAGGCGCTCGTCCCCCGGCTCGATTCCGACCTCGGGGAGGCATTTGCCGCATGCGTCGAGGGCTCGCTCGACTCGGTCGAGCTCCGGTGGCGGCCGCAGGCGTGTGTTGCGGTGGTGGGCGCTTCGGAGGGCTACCCCGCGGCGGTGGAGGGCGGGAAGGCGATCCGGGGGGTCGAGGAGGCCGAGGCGCGCACGGGTGTCCCGGTCTTCCACGCCGGGACGGCCCGAGGGTCCGACGGGTCCGTCGTGACTGCGGGCGGCCGGGTCCTGGCGGTGGCGGGGCTGGGCGACGATTTCGCCGAGGCGCGGCGGCGCGCATACGATGGCATCGCCGCGGTGTCGTTCGACGGGATGTGGTACCGGCGCGACATCGGTGCCCGTGCCGAGGGGCATCGCCCCGTGGTGGGGGCATTCGCGCACCAGATCGAGGGGGAGGAGTCGCAGGAATGACCGAATGGAGGGACGGCCCGGCGGTCGGCATCGTGATGGGTAGCGCCTCGGATCAGCCCAAGATGCAGGCCGCGTCGGTGATTCTCGAGCGGTTCGGCGTGCCCTTCGAGTCGAACGTCATCAGCGCGCACCGCACGCCCGATCAGGCGCACGAGTACGCCAAGCTCGCCGAGGACCGGGGGCTCGAGGTGATCATCGCCGCGGCGGGACGGGCGGCGCACCTCGCCGGCGTCATGGCGGCCAACACCGTGCTGCCGGTGATCGGCGTGCCGATCTACACCGACCAGCTTGCCGGCGCCGACTCCCTGTACTCGACCGTACAGATGCCGATGGGGGTCCCGGTCGCGACCGTCGGCCTCGACGGCGCGGCCAACGCCGCGATCCTCGCCGTCCAGATCCTCGCCGGAAGCCGCTCCGATCTTCGTCATCGGCTGCGCACCTTCAAGAAGGAGCTCAGCCAGGGCCTTCGGGTTTGATCCTGCACGCCGCGGCGGGCCCCACGGGGCCGGCATGATCGATCGGTACACGCGGCCGGAGATGGCCGCGGTCTTCAGCGACGAGGCAAGGTTCGGCCACTGGCTCCGCATCGAGATCCTGGCCACCGAGGCGCGGGCGGAGCGCGGCGAGGTCCCGGCGGGCGATCTCGAGGAGATCAAGGCCAAGGCCGCGTTCGACCCGCGGCGGGTCCGGGACCTGGAGCGCAAGACCCGCCACGACGTCGCGGCCTTCCTCGACAACGTCGCCGAGGTCGTCGGCCCCGCCGCACGCCACCTGCACTACGGCATGACCTCCTCGGACGTGCTCGACACCGCCCTGGCCCTCCAGCTGCGCGACGCGGCCGGTCTGCTGCTGGGGGGGGCCGAGCAACTGATCGCCGCGGTGGTCCGGGTTGCCCGCACGCACGCCGCCACGCTGATGGCCGGCAGGACACACGGCATTCACGCCGAGCCCACCACCTTCGGCCTGAAGGTCGCCGGGTGGGCCTTCGAGCTGGACCGGGGCAGGCAGCGGCTGCGCCGGGCCCGCGAGGCGGTGTCGGTTGGAAAGGTGTCGGGGGTGGTCGGCACGTACAGCCAGCTCGACCCGTCGGTCGAGGCGTACGTCTGCTCACGCCTGGGATTGGAGGCGGATCCGGCGTCGACCCAGGTCGTCTCGCGCGACCGCCATGCCGAGTTCGCCGCCGCGCTGGGGATCCTCGCTGCCAGCATCGAACGCATCGCCACCGAGATCCGCCACCTGGCGCGCACCGAAGTGCGCGAGGTGGAGGAGCCGTTCGCCGAGGGCGAGCAGAAGGGGTCGTCGGCGATGCCGCACAAGCGCAACCCGTGGCGCTGCGAGCGGCTCTGCGGGCTGGCCCGCCTGGTGCGCAGCTTCGTCGGCCCCGCGCTCGAGAACGTGGCCCTCTGGCACGAGCGGGACATCTCGCATTCCTCGGTCGAGCGGGTGGCGCTCCCCGACGCCTGCATCCTCGTCGACTTCATGCTGGCGGAGACGACCGAGATCGTCGGCGGGCTTGTCGTCCACCCCGAGCAGATGCGCGCCAACCTCGACCGCTCGTTCGGCATGCTGTTCTCGCAATCCGTGCTGCTGCGGCTGATCGACGCCGGGATGACCCGCGACGAAGCCTACCGCCTCGTGCAGGAGGCCGCGATGGAGGCCTCGCGGCGCGAGACCCACCTGGCGGAGATCCTGGCGGGCATGCCCGAGATCCGCCGCCGGCTGGCCGAGGAGGAGATCTTGGCCAGCTTCGACGGCGGCCGGTACCTGCAGCACACCGGGGTCGTGATCGCCCGCCTCGACGAACTGGAGGAGGCAGAGCAGTGAGTTCCCCGATCAACGACGAGCGGCCCACGATGGCGGCCGAGAGCGGGACGATCACGAGTCTCGACCTTTCCCTGACGAAGCTGGCCTCGGGCAAGGTGCGGGAGATCTTCGCCGTCGACGACGAGCGCCTGCTCCTCGTCGCATCCGACCGCATCTCGGCCTACGACGTGGTCATGGCGCAGGGTATCCCCGACAAGGGGCGGCTCCTGACCGGCATGAGCCTGTTCTGGTTCGAGCTCACCGGCGATGTGTGCCGCAACCACCTCCTCGGGTCCACGCCGGCCGATCTGCCGCCCGGGCTCGAAGCGCACCACGAGGAGCTGCGCGGGCGGACGATGCTCGTGCGGCGCCTCCAGATGCTGCCGGTGGAGTTCGTGATCCGCGGGTACCTGGTGGGGTCGGGGTGGAAGGACTATCGGCGGACGGGCACGGTGTGCGGGGTTCCGCTGCCCCCGGGGCTCCGGGAGGCCGATCGCCTCCCCGAGCCGATCTTCACGCCGGCGACCAAGGCGACCACCGGCCATGACGAGAACATCGCCGAGGAGCAGGCAGCCGAGATCGCCGGGGCTTCGGAGCTGGCGGCCGCCAAGGAGGCCTCGCTCGAGCTGTACCGGCGGGCCCTCGCCCATGCCGAGCAGCGCGGGATCATCCTCGCCGACACGAAGTTCGAGTTCGGCGTCGAGCAGGGCGAGATCGTCCTCGCCGACGAGGTCCTGACTCCCGACTCGTCGCGGTTCTGGCCGGCGGACCGCTGGTCGCCGGGGTCGAACCCGCCCTCCCTCGACAAGCAGTACCTGCGGGACTGGCTCGACGCCCAGGGGTGGGACCACTCCTCGCCGCCTCCCGACCTGCCGCCCGAGGTCGTGGAGAGGACCCGCGCCGGCTACATCGAGGCGTACGAGCGGGTCACGGGCCGATCGTTCGCGGGGTATCTGACCGCGCCGCGGTAAGCGGGCCGGCGCCACGATGCTCTTCTTGCAGCCACCGCCACATGTGGCGCTCATCGCAAGAAGAGTCTCATCCTGTCGCCCCCAGCACCTATCGTGCGGTATGAGATGGATCGCTCGGGGGAGGCAATGGCGGTCGCTGCGCTCGCAGAGGCCCAGTGCGGGGTGTTCACGCGACACCAGGCGCTGGCCTCCGGGATGGCGGCACGGACCCTGGATCGGCGGATAGAGACGCAGGCGTGGCGGAGGCTGCTCCCCGGCGTGTACGCGATCGGGGGCGTGCCGCCAAGCTGGCGCCAGTGGCTGGTCGCCGTGCTGTTTTGGGGCGGCGGCGAGGCGTGCGCCTCCCACCGTGCGGCAGCCAGGTTGTGGGGGCTGGACGGCGTGGAGACGGCCCCCGCCGAAATCACGCTCCCTTTCCCCCGCCACTCGCCCCACCCCGAAGTCGTCGTGCACTCCACCGACTGCCTGGCGGCTCATGACGTGGCGACGGTGGCGCCGTTCCGGCTGACCGGCACAACACGAACCCTCGTCGACCTCGGGTCGACTGTCGACCCAGGGATCCTGGAACGCGCGCTCGACGACGCCCTCCGTCGTGGACTCACGTCCCTTCCTCGACTGCGATTCCGACTGACCCAGCTTCGCCGGCCCGGCCGGCGCGGGGTCGCCGCACTCGCCCGCCTCATCGATGAGCGCGATCCGAGCCTCCCCATGCCAGAGAGCCGTCTCGAGGCACGGGTGATCGAGGTGCTGAGGACCGCGAGGCTTCCCATGCCTGTGCGTCAGCACGAGGTGACGATGGAGCGACGGGTCATCGCTCGCGTCGACCTCGCCTACCCCGAGCACCTCCTCGCAGTCGAGTGCGACGGATACCGCTATCACTCTGGGAAGGCGGCCTGGGAGAAGGATCTGCGCCGCCGCAACCACCTCACGGCTCTTGGATGGAGGGTCCTCCACGTCACTTGGGACGATGTCGAACGGTGGCCGTTGCAGGTGGCAGAGCGGATCGCCGCCGCCCTCGACGCCGCCTCCGTACTCTCCTGGCAACCAGCGCCGCGACCGCCATCGCCTCCCCAGAACGATTCATACAGTTCGGCACGATAGGTGCTGGGGGTGACAGACGGGCTCTCTTGGCGATGCCCGCCATATGTGGCGGTAAACACGAAGAGAGCGGCCCCCGGCCCGCCCGCCCCCCGGGGCGCCGCCCCCGCCCGGCAATCCCGGCGACCCGGGGGGTGATTGGGTAAGGTCTCGCCGTAACGAGACGAGAGGGGAGATCGGGTGCGGTTCGCGGTCGCGGTCGATGTGATGCCGAAGGAGGGGATCTCCGACCCGCAGGGGCAGACGATCGAGCGCGCCCTCCCCGGCCTGGGGTTTCGAGGGATGCACCACGTGCGGATGGGCAAGCGCGTCGAGCTCGTGGTCGAGGCCGACGACGAGGCCGCGGCCGAGGCGATGCTCGACGACGCATGCCGGCGGTTCCTCGCCAACCCCGTCATCGAGGAGTTCCACATCACCTTGGAAGAGATCGGTGGATAGCACCAAGTGACGGCCCGCATCGGCGTCGTCCTGTTTCCCGGCTCGAACTGCGAGCAGGACGTCGTCACCGCATTCGAGTATCTCGAGGCTGAGGTCCGCTACGTGTGGCACCACGAACGCGAGCTGACCGGCTTCGATGCCGTCGTACTTCCCGGCGGATTTTCGTACGGCGACTACCTCCGGACCGGCGCCATCGCCGCGTTCTCGCCGGTGATGGACGCCGTCCGCAACTTCGCGTCGCTCGGGGGGCCGGTGCTCGGCATCTGCAACGGCTTTCAGATCCTCTGTGAGGCCGGGATGCTGCCGGGTGCGCTCCGGCGCAACGTCGGGCTGAAGTTCCGATGCACCCCCGTGACGATCCGGGTCGAGACGGTGGACTCTCCGTTCCTGCTCGAGGCGGCCCCCGGTCAGGTGCTGTCCATCCCGATCAACCACTTCGAGGGCAACTACGTCTGTCCACCGGAGGATCTGGCTCGCCTGGAGGCCGAGGAGCGCGTGGCCGTCCGCTACTGCACGCCGCAGGGAGACGTCACTGCCGAGGCCAACCCGAACGGTGCGACGGACAATATTGCCGGCGTGCTGTCCGAGGGCCGCAACGTGCTGGGGCTGATGCCGCACCCGGAGAGAGCGGTCGACCCGGCGGTCGGGGGCACCGACGGGCAGGTGCTTCTCCGATCGCTCCTCGACGCCGTTAAACGGCTGTCCGCGCGCGCCTGAACGTCCGAACGGGACACGAGATGGGCGGGGTGCCATGAATGGCGTATTGCTTGCCGGGTAACAGACTCACTACGATCGCCCGAAGCCGAACCAAGGGAGAACGCATGACCCTTCGACTCCTCCGCGTGTTGACGGCGGCGCTGACCGCAGCTGTCCTTGTCATGCCGGCGCTACCCGCGAGCGCCGCGTCGATCGTCTTCCGTGGCGCCGCCACGAACACCAGCGCAGGAACGTCTGTCACCGTCACTCGCCCGCCCAACGTCGCCCAAGGCGACGTGCTGGTGGCCGGCGTCGCGCTCCACGAGCAGGTCAACGACCCGATCAACGCGCCCGCCGGGTGGAACCTGTTCCGCACCGATTTGGTGCCCGGCGACATCCGCCTGAGCGTCTACATCCACGTCGCCGGCGCCGGCGAGCCCGCGAGCTACCCGTGGTCCTCAGGAGACAACGACATGAACGTCCTCATCACCGCCTACGGCGGCCTGAGCACCTCGAACCCGGTGGTCGCGTCGGCCTCCGAACCCGACGGGAGCGCCGACCGGAGGATCGTCGCGCCCTCCCTTCCGGTCCCGGTTTCGGGGTCGATGCTGGTGATGTTCGCGATGATCGAGGGCCCGACCCCCAACCGGATCAGGCCGCCGAGTGGATTCACCGAGCGCGCCGAGCGGGCGCGGCACCCGGGGATCGAGTGCTCCGACATGGTCTTCCCCTCGCCCGGCGATACCGGCCCGAAGGTTGCCCGGGCCAGGCACGCCGCCGACCACATCGGGACGATCCTGGCGCTGCGGGCGGCCTGAGCCCGATCCGCTGGAAAGGCCCCGCTCACCTGCGCGAGTCCGCTATCGTCCGGCTGTGCCCCTGAGCGCCGCCCAAATCCGCCCCTCGCCGGCCCGGCCCCCGGGCGTGCTCCCGTGAAGGCCGAGGAGGAGCTGCTCCACCGCCGCCTCGGCCTGACCGACGACGAGTACGCGCGCATCGAGAGCCTCCTCGGCCGGCCGCCGAACCGCGCCGAGCTGGCGATGTACTCGGTGATGTGGTCGGAGCACTGCTCTTACAAGTCGAGCCGGCTGCATCTCAAGGACCTCCCCTCCGAGGGCCCGCACGTGCTGGTCGGCCCGGGCGAGGGAGCGGGGATCATCCAGGTGGACGACGTGGCGGTGGCCTTCCGGATGGAGTCGCACAACCACCCCTCGTACGTCGAACCGGTGCAGGGGGCGGCGACGGGGATCGGAGGGATCGTGCGCGACGTCCTCTCCGTGGGGGCGCGGCCGGTGGCCCTCCTCGATCCGCTGCGCTTCGGCCCCCTGCCCGTCGAGCGACGGGTCGACCCCGAGGTCGCCGACCGGAACCGGTTCCTCGTCGAGGGCGTGGTGTCTGGGATCTCGTTCTACGGCAACTGCATCGGCGTCCCGACCGTGGGCGGGGAGTTGATCTTCGAAGACGGCTACTCCGGCAACCCGCTCGTCAACGTGATGTGCATCGGCGTCGCCCCCCGGTCGCGCCTCGCCTTTGCTCGGGCGCACGGCCCGGGCAACCGGGTGCTGCTCCTCGGCTCGTCGACCGGCCGCGATGGGATCGGCGGCGTCTCGGTGCTCGCCTCCGCGACCTTCGAGGAGGGGGCCGAGTCGAAGCGCCCGAGCGTCCAAGTCGGCGATCCGTTCACCGAGAAGCTGCTTATCGAGGCGTGCCTGGAGCTGCTCGAACGGGGACTCGTCGTCGGGATCCAGGACCTCGGCGGAGCAGGGCTGTGCTGTGCGACCTCCGAGTCCGCCGCCCGCGCCGGCACCGGCATGCTCGTCGACCTCGGCAGGGTGCCTCGCCGCGAGCCGGGCATGGAGGCCTTCGAGCTGCTCACCTCGGAGTCCCAGGAGCGGATGCTGATCGTCGTCCGGCCGGGGGATGTCGCCGAGGCACTGGCGATCTGCGCGCGCTGGGGGCTGCCGGCATCCGACATCGGGGAGGTGACCACGACCGGACGGCTCGAGGTGGTCGAGGACGGCGCCGTCGTGGCCGACATCCCCGCCGACTCACTCGGCGACGGTCCCATCTACGACCGTCCGCGGCGCCGCCCCGACTGGCTGGACGGGCTGGCGGTCGCCGAACCCCCCACCACGCCGCCGCCGGATCTCGCCGGAGCGATCCTTGGACTGGTCGGCTCGCCGAACATCGCCTCCAAGCGTTGGGTGTGGGAGCAGTACGATCATCAGGTGATGCTCGGCACGGTGGTCGGGCCGGGCCACGACGCGGCGGTGCTCCGCCTCCCCGGCGCCCATACGCGGCTGGCGGTGACCGCCGAGGGCAATGGGAGACTCGGCGCTCTCGACCCCTACCTGGGTTCGATGCACACGGTCGCAGAAGCGGCGCGAAACCTCTCGACGGTGGGGGCCGAGCCGGTGGCGATCACGAACTGCCTGAACTTCGGCAGCCCCGAGCGGCCGGAGGTCATGTGGTGCTTCACGGAGTCGCTGCGCGGCATGGCTGATGCCTGCAATGCCTTCGCCACGCCCGTCACCGGCGGCAACGTCTCTTTCTACAACGAGACCCGCGGACGGGCGATCGACCCGACCCCGATCGTCGGGATGGTCGGGCTGCTACGGGACGGGATCGATCCGCCGCCGCTCGGGTTCCAGTCGGAGGGGGACCTGGTGGTTCTGGTGGGGGAGACCCGATCCGAGCTCGGGGGGAGCGAGTATGCCCGGACGATCCTTCACCACGTGGGCGGTCGGCCCCCGGCGCTCGACCTGTCCAGGGAGGCGGCGGTCTGCTTTACTGTGCGGCGTGCCGTCGCCGAAGGCATCCTCCACAGCGCCCACGACTGCTCAGCCGGAGGTCTGGCCGTCGCCCTGGCGGAGTGCAGCATTGCCGGAGGGATCGGCGCGCAGGTGGAGCCGGAGCCGCCGTTCGCCGGCGACGGGCTGCTCCACCTGTGGCTCTTCTCCGAGTCGGCCTCCCGGATCCTGGTCACTGTTTCGCAGGCTGCCCTTGCTGCTCTGCAGGGGATCGCCGCCGCCGAGGGCGTTCCCATGGCGGTGCTGGGCGCGGTCGGCGGCTCGGTGCTGGCGGCCGGCAGCCTGACCGTACCCGTGGCCGAGCTTGCTGCGCGGTACGAAAGTGCATTTCCTTCCGCGATGGGCTATGGGGCGGCGGGAGTGTGAGCTAGGCTTGATCGAGACGATCACGGGGAAAGCCAATGCAGCAAATGCTGGAAGACGGTTCCGAGCCGGGCGGCAGGGAGCCGGATAAACAGCTCGATTCCCACGACGAGGGGCCCAAGGAGGCCTGCGGAGTCGTCGGGATATACGCCCCCGGCGAGGAGGCGGCGAAGCTCACCTACTACGCCTTGTTCGCCCTCCAGCACCGCGGCCAGGAGTCTGCGGGCATCGCGGTCTCCGACGGCGACGCCATCGTCGTGTACAAGGACCTCGGGCTGGTCTCGCAGGTCTTCGACGAGCGGCGCCTCGCGTCGCTGCCGGGCCACCTCGCCATCGGGCACGTTCGTTACTCGACCACCGGATCGAACGTCTGGGAGAACTCCCAGCCCACCTATCGGACCTCGGCGAGCATCGGCGTCGCGCTCGGGCACAACGGCAACCTGGTGAACACCCGCGAGCTGGCGCGAGGTGCAACCCCCGACCTGGGGGCGCGGTCGGCTCCGGCATCGACTTCCGACTCCGACCTCATCGCCTCGATGATCGCCACCAGCGGCCAGCCCACCGTGAGCGAGGCGATCCTGGAGACCCTGCCCAAGCTTCAGGGCGCCTTCACGCTCGTGATGATGGACGAGACCACCGTCTTCGGCGCCCGTGATCCCCACGGCCTGCGCCCGCTCGTGCTCGGCCGCCTCCCGCAAGGCTACGCGCTGGCGTCGGAGACCTGCGCGCTCGACATCATCGGCGCCACGATGATTCGTGAGGTAGAGCCCGGGGAGATGGTCGCCATCGACGCCTCGGGGGTCCAGTCACATCGGTATGCCCCGGCCACGCCGGCACTGTGCATCTTCGAGTACGTCTACTTCGCTCGGCCCGACTCCAAGCTCTACGGCCGCAGCGTCTACCAGGTCCGGTACCGGATGGGCGAGCGGCTCGCCCAGGAAGCACCGCTCGGGCCGGGGGGTGCCGACATGGTCATGCCCGTTCCCGACACCGGCACTGCTGCGGCAGCGGGGTTTGCGCACGCCTCGGGCATTCCCTACCGGGAGGGGCTCGTCAAGAACCGCTACGTCGGGCGGACGTTCATCCAGCCCACCCAGAGCATCCGCCAGCAGGGAATCCGGCGAAAGCTGAACCCTCTCTCCGAGGTGATCGAGGGCAAGCGGCTGGTCGTGGTCGACGACTCGATCGTTCGGGGGAACACGACCCGGCAGATCGTGCGCATGCTGCGCGATGCCGGAGCACGCGAGGTCCACATGCGGATCTCCTCCCCGCCGGTGCGGTGGCCGTGCTTCTACGGCATCGACACCGCGAACCGCGACGAGCTCATCGGGGCGTGGAACTCGGTGGAGGAGATTCGCGACCACATCGAGGCCGACTCCCTCGCCTACCTGTCGATGGGGGGGCTCGTGGCCTCCACGGAGGTGCCCGGCAACAAGTTCTGCACCGCCTGCTTCACGTCGAACTACCCCATCCCCGTTCCGGAGCCGCTGATGGTGACGAAGCACATGCTCGAGGGAGGCGCGATGGGGGCCGCCCCGCCCCAGGGATGACGGGCCGGGCGCCGTCCCCCAACCCCCGGTGAGCGAGCAGGGTCCGAAGGCCTACGCGGACGCGGGCGTCGACATCGCTGCCGCCCACCGCGCCGTCGAACGTATCCGGCGCCGGGCCGCGGCCAGCCTTCGCCCCGAGGTCCTGGGCGAGCTCGGGGGCTTCGGCGGACTGTTCGCGCTGGGGGGCCACTTCCGCGATCCGGTGCTGGTCTCGTCGACCGACGGCGCCGGCACGAAGGTGATGCTTGCCCAGGCGCTCGGCCGCCACGACACCATCGGAATCGACCTGGTAGCGATGTCCGTCGACGACGTCGCCGCCCACGGGGCCGAGCCGCTCTTCTTCCTGGACTACATCGTGACGGGCAAGGTCGTTCCCGACACGATCGATGCGCTCGTCGCCGGAATGGTCGTGGGATGCCGGCGGGCTGGGTGTGCGCTCATCGGGGGTGAGATCGCCGAGCACCCCGGGCACCTTGCGGAGGACTCGTACGATCTCGCCGGGTTCTGCGTCGGGGTTGCCGAGCGATCTCGGCTGGTCACCGGCGAAAGGATCGCCGAGGGCGATGCGGTGCTGGGGATCGCTTCCTCTGGTCTGCATGCCAACGGTTACAGCCTGGTGCGGAAGGTGCTCGCCGATGCCGGTCGCGACCTCGCGGATCGCCCGCCGGACCTGGACGGCTCGCTGGCCGACGAGCTGCTTCGCCCGACCGAGATCTACGCGCCTTCACTCCTCGACCTGGCTGCTTCCGTGGACGTGAAGGGTCTCGCGCACATCACGGGCGGAGGCATCCCGGAGAACCTCGCCCGGATCCTTCCGCAGGGCATGGGCGCACGGCTCGACCGTGGGGCCTGGCCGCCTCCGCCCATCTTCGGCCTCCTCGCCGACTGGGGCGGCGTCGAGGACGCCGACATGGTCGCCACGTTCAACATGGGGATCGGCATGATCGCGGTGCTGCCGGCCGAAGAGGCGAGCGCCGCGGTCGAGGTCGTCGAGCGGCACGGCCACCGCCTCTACCAGATCGGCGAGATCGTGTCGCGCGGGCCGGGACCTGCCGTCCGCCTCTGATCGCCCGGTCCCCATCCAACGAACCGGATCGTTCTCCAGGACAGGTTTCATCCAGCCTGGACTCGCCGGCGCGGTTACGCCCGCCCCCCCCGCCACAGCATCCGCAGCCCGCCGACCCGGTGGAGTCGCTCCTCGGCGAGGCGCTCGGCGGCCTCGGCGGTCGTCACGCCCTCGCTTCGGGAGATCTCGAAGACCGACCGCAGCGTTGTGAGAATCCCGCCGATGCGGTCCATGGCGCGAGCCGCGTCGTACCCGTCCAACTCGTCGGCGACGTTGATCAACCCACCTGCGTTGATGATGAAGTCGGGGGCGTAGAGGACCCCGGCGTCGGCAAGGAGCTTGCCGTGCTCCGGAGTCAGCAGCTGGTTGTTGGCCGCCCCTCCGACCGCGGCGCACCGCAGCTGGAGGATCGTGTCGTCGTTGAGCACGCCGCCGAGCGCACACGGGACGAAGACGTCGCACGGTAGGGCATGGATATCTGCGGACGGCGCAGCCGCCACGCCGAGATCGGACGCGACCCGGTCCACACGGCGCGGGTCGACGTCCGCGACGGTCACCGTGGCCCCGGCAGTAACGAGGTGACGGGCGACGTCCCCGCCGACCTTGCCGACGCCCTGCACCGCGAACCGCCGGCCTGCGAGTGACTCGTCCCCCCACAGCTCGAGGGCAATCGCGCGGAGGCCGTGCATCACGCCGATCGCCGTCGCCGGCGAAGGGTCCCCGGAGCCTCCGAACGACGGGGAGACGCCGGTCACCCAGCGGGTCTCGCGCCGCACCAAGTCCATATCCGACTGGGTCGTCCCGACGTCCTCCGCGGTCACGTACCGCCCCGACAGCCCGTCGACGAATCGTCCGTAGGCTCGCAGCAGCTCCTCGCTCTTGTGCCGGGCCGGGTCGCCGATGATGATGCCCTTCCCGCCGCCGAGGTCGAGGCCGGCCGCGGCCGCCTTGTACGTCATCGCCCGCGAGAGGCGCAGGGCGTCGACCAGGGCCTCCTCCTCGGAGCGATACGCGTGGAAGCGCGTGCCGCCAAGCGATGGCCCGAGGGCGGTGGAGTGGACGGCGATGATCGCGCGGAGCCCCGAGGCCTTGTCGTGGCAGAAGGCGATCTGCTCGTGGCCGGTGTCGGCGACCCGTTCGAAGACGCCCACGAGTCGATTGTAGGAGTGCCGCAGGACCGAGGCGGAGGGCCCGCCGGCCCGGCTGGAAAAATCGCTCGAAACGTCCTGAAACCCTCGGTGTAATCTTCTGCCGCGTGCTAGCCTTCCCCCGCTGTGCGTGTCCCGGGAGACAGTCTCGGCGCCTCGACGCTCTGATCCAAGCCGGTTTCGACGTCAGCGCGCGCCTGGCACTCGCCGATATCCTCCAGGCCAGCGCCGAGATCGCTTGCGACCTCGCCGGGTCCAGCCAGGTCGCAGTCGTCCTGTCGGGATCCGGTGGCGAGCTCCAGAGCCGAGCCTCGGCATGCCGAGGTGGAGACGAGGCCACAATCGAGGCGCTCAGTGAGCGCCTGCTCGGCGCGGTGCGCGAGCATCGCCGTGCGATCAAGATCTCGAGCCCGGTGCAGGGCGAGGGCGGAGCGCCGGGCGAGTCCGAGGCCGAGGTGCTCGCCGTTCCCATCGTCGTCGAGGAGCAGCTGCTGGGCTGTCTATGCTTCTACGGCAAGCCGGGCGGCTTCTCGGCCGACGACGAGGCAACCGCGATGACGCTCGCCGCCCAGGTGGGCGTCGCGGTGGTGAACGCACGTGAGTACGAGGACCCCCGGGCCTCGGCGCAACGTCTCGAGGCGCTGAACGACATCGAGCGGGCGATTCTCGAGGGCTGGGGCACCGACGAGATCCTGCGGTCGCCCATCGTGCGCGCACGCTCGTCTCGGCCGACCTGGCCGCCGTCGTCTTTCCCGGGTCGGAGCCGGGCGTCCTGGCGGTGCGGGTCGCGGACGGGGTGCGGGCCGAAGCGCTGCTTGGCGTCACGTTCGCTGCGGAGGGCTCGATCTCGCAGGAGGTGATGCGCACGGGGCGCCCCCTGGTGTTCCGCGACGTCGCGACCGATCAGCGTTTCGGTCACTCCGTGGTGAGCCTGGCGCACCTTGGGCCGGCACTGTTCGTCCCGTTGGCAGTCGGCAATCGAATCTTCGGGACGCTGTCGTTGCGAACGTTCGAGGGGGCAGGCCCCTCGGCTACGTGGAGCTGCTGCTCGTCCAGCGATTCGCGACCGCGGCGGCGTCGGCCCTCGAGCAGGCCGAGATGCGTGGCGAGCTCGAGCGGCTCGCGCTGATGGAGGACCGCGAGCGGATCGCGAAGGAGCTGCACGACGGCATCATCCAATCGCTGTTCGCTGTCGGCGTGGCCCTCCACGCCACCGGGTCGTCCACGGAGGACCAGGCGCTGCGCCGTCAGTTGGACGACGGGGTCGAGGAGATCGACCGCGTGATCCGGGAGCTCCGAGCCTACATCTTCGCCCTCCAGCCCGGAGCCCTCGGCGGCTGGGAGCTCGAGCGCGTGCTCCGCTCGCTCGCGCACTGTTCGAGTCGGGAGCCGGCATCCCAATCCACCTTGAGGTCGACGCCGGTGCGGCGACCCAGATCGCCCCTCAGGCTCGGGAGATGATTCCGGCCATCCGGGAGCTGGTGTCGAACGCCGTTCGCCATGCCGAGGCACGGCGGATCTTGATCCGTCTCGAGATGGAGGACGGCAGCATCGTGGTCGAAGTCGACCTTCTTGGCCGAGCGGGTCGCTTCGCTCCGGTACAGCATGGGGCCGCCTCCGGCGGCGTCGTTCAATGCCGGCAGGGCCTCGCTTCGCTCGGTGCCTGCCGGGCCTCGCTCGGCGAGCCGAGGCTTCGCCGGCAGTCCTCTATGCCGGCAGGGCCTCACTCCGTTCGGCGCCTACCGGGTCGCTTCGCTCCCCGGTACAGGCCAGAAAGGCAAGGGGCGGCCTCCGGCCGCGGTCCTCAATATCGGCCCGCCTCGCCTCGCTCGCTGCCTCCGGGCCCAGCTTGAGGTGCAGCCCCGGTCGGTCTCGTCCCAAACTTGACTCATTCGCACCAACCTCGGCACCTCGAGCTGGGCTG
>JBOGWP010000180.1:0-10750 GCA_050693875.1 Actinomycetota bacterium | reverse complement strand
CGTCTTCTTCGAGCAGGGTGCGGAACACCTCGAGCCCCACCCCGACGGCGAAGGCGAGCAGGCCCTCCTTCACCTTGCCTGCGAGCGAGGCGAGCTCGACGCTCACCCGCTCCGGTATCTCGATCCTGCACTGCCCCGGTTCCCTCCCGAGCGGAATACGCGTAGCCTTGGCCATGGCGGCACCTCCTTCTTGACAGCCCCGCGGTTTAACACGGGGGGAGGGCCGCCACCTGCATTTCTACGGATCCCGGGACAACCTCCGCCGACGCGCGCTCCCTGCGTGCGTGGGGCTTGTGGAGTGACACGATCTTCAGCTTCCATGACCCGGCAACGACGGCGATCGACTGTCTCTGCGCCGGGCCGGCGGACGCGATCGCGACAGCGGAGTGGGCGGAGAGCGACGACCCCGCCGTGCAGAAGCAGTTCGTCCAGCTGCTGAATGGCGCGCTCGAGGAGCAGACGTGGCCGGTGGCGCGCCATGGCAAGGACCACGCCATGCTATACATCACGGCGCCGGAGGATCTTTCGTCCGTCGAGGTCCCCGGCCGCAGCGGCCAGACGCGGACGATCGTCAGGGCCTACCGCCGCGACGACGACTCGGTGAAGTTCGTCCGCCACCTCGCTCTTGACCGGCGATTTCGGCGCTACGGCGACGTGTGGTATCTCGAGATTGTTCCGACGTACTTCTTCTCACTCGACGGCTACTGGGAGTCGAAGTTCGCGGCCAAGCAGCTGTCCGGGATCAAGCGCATCGAGCGCCACCCTGACGTCCGCCGCCACGTCGAGACATGGTCATGGATCCTCCGCGGCGAGGTCGACCTCGGCGGAATGGCGCCCGACCCGACCCGTCGGCTGCTCGAGTTCGGGCCCCTGGCCGACGTCGAACTCGACAATTCGCCGGAGGACGAGATGGCCTCGCCAGAAGCGAGCACCGATGACGTCGGCGACAGCCACGCGCCCGACGACGCGATCGACAACGGGAAGATCGCCTGATGCACGCCGAGCTCCTCGAAGAGCCCGAGCTCCAGTTCGGCAACGGCCGTCACGTCGACCCGCGCTTCGGCCTCCTCGAGCTCGGTCCGGCCGACGGCGACGCGGCCGCAGCTCCCCGGACGATCGGCATTGGAGTCGTCGGCAGCGAGGAAACGATTGACGGCGTCGTCAAGTGGCTGACCCGCTGCCGCAGGGTCATTCCCGGATGGGTCGACGCGAAGCAGCCGAACTTGTACCCGCTGTTCCCAGGCTTCGTCCACGGCGTGGGGTTCGACTGCGAGCTGCGATTCGACCAGCGCCATCAACGCCCGATCGCCGGGCGCGTTCTGCGCGACCTACGCAACGTCAAGGGACGAGCCGAGCGCGTGCGGGCTGTCGCTGACGTGTTCGTCAACGAGATCGGCGTCCTCGCCGAGCGCGCCCTGCCGCAGGTCGTGATTGCCGCGCCGTCGATCGAGATGCTGGAAGTCGTCGCCAGCAGCGACGGTGGTGGTGGTCAGCCGCAGCTGCACGACGTGCTGAAGGCACGGGCGATGATCCATCCGGTACCCCTGCAGTACGTGCGGCCCGCGACCTACGACAAGTCGAAGCTGCGCAAGCAAAACGAGGTTACGGATCGCCCGGCACGGCCACAGGATGAGGCGACGCGCGCGTGGAACCTGCATACCGCCCTCTACTACAAGGCCGGCGGCTACCCATGGGCGCTCGTGCGTGAGCCGAGCGACCTCCAGACCTGCTCCATCGGCATCTCCTTCTACTGGGACCAAGACGAGGTGCTGGCGACGAGCCTCGCCCACGTGTTCAACGAACGCGGCGAAGGCGTCATTGTTCGCGGCGGGCCGGCCAAGCTGTCGAAGCTCGACCGAACGCCGTACCTGCCGCGTGGCGCCGCCGAGGCGCTGCTGCGCGATGCACTTGGACAGTACCGAAGCGAGCACCGCCACCTGCCAGCGCGGGTCGCCGTCCACAAGACGTCGCGCTTCACCGAGACCGAGATAGAGGGCTTCCGTGCCGCCGCCGACGCCGCCGACATTGACATGCTCGAGCTCGTGGCGATCAGCGACGCGTCGACACGCTTCTTCACGCCGCGCACGTCACCGCCGTTCCGCGGCACGCACATCGTCCTCGATGACCACTCGCAGATCCTCTACACAACCGGGAGCATCCCGTTCTACGAGACCTATCCCGGCCCATACGTACCGACGCCACTCGGCATCATGCTCGAGTTGTCGGACGGCGTGCGGCGTAATGGCCTTGAACTATTGGCGCTGACGAAGCTCAACTGGAATCACAGCCGGCTCGACGGACATGAACCGATCACCACGCTCGCGGCGCGGAAGATCGGCAGCATTCTGCGCCACATCGAGCCCAACGGCCCGATCGGCAACCGGTACCCCTTCTACATGTAGTTCACTCACCGCGAGGGTAGGTGCGCCGGTGCAGTCGTTCGCCCCGATCCTGATGAGTCGTTCGGTCTAAGCGGAGAGCTATGTCACCGTGAAGCGAGCCAAGCCCGTCAGATACGAAGAGTTCCGGCAGAGAGTGCGACGGCATCGGCGAACCGATGTCCTCGAGGCAGTCGCTTCCTTGAACGCACTCCTACAGCAGGCCGAGTTCGGAGAAGTGGCTAAGCCCTCGCTGCCCAACTTCGTGACTCCCTTCGGCTTAGCTGGCATCGCCCGAGCAGCCCTCGCGTGGGAACGAGCACAGGGACACACCTGTCGCGGAGCAAGACCTTATTGAGATGTGCTTCTACTACGCGAACGTCGAGGATCCGGCTCTCGACCAGGAACCGGGCAGCGACCGGCTGCGGTGGCTCCTCAACCGGATGGCCTACGAGCAGTTCGGACACCAGTACTCCGCCATGGAGAACGTCGGGCGCACGCTGGCTCTTCTTGTTGCACATGCGGCCGGGTGTGACTACGCGCCGACCCCGGCTGAGTGGGCTCAAGCGCTCGGGGTGCCGCTTGAGCAGTTCATGCAGATCGGCTTCGCCATGCACATTGCCGCCGTCAAGAACCAGGGGCGAATCACCCGCGAACTCCTCCAGGCCGAGCACGTTGCCCCGATCTTTCGCCCGTTGACTGCCGGCGAGGCGCTAGGGGTCATCGACCGCTGGTACGCAGGACCTCTCAAGAACCTCCGTGCGGAAGCCATCGCCGAGGAGGTGCGTGGGCGGGAGAAGTGGCCCTTCAATCCACTCGTCGCCCATCCGGTCGTCGCCATTGACGACCGATACGTCGTGCCGTGGCCTCGGTTGGTTCTCGATCGCTTCACTCCCACCGGTCTGTACTTCATCGGCTTGGAATCCTTCGGCTCGAGGTTTCCCGATGCTCTCGGTTGCATGTTCGAGAATTACGTAGGGACCCAGCTCGGACTGATTCCTCATGCCGAGATCCGTCCAGAGATCCGCTTCGGGAAGCCGGAGCAGCGGACGGTGGATTACTTCTTCGTACTCCCCCAGGTCGTCGTACTGGTAGAAGTGAAGTCAGCACGCCCCACCGCGGCGACGCGGCTGGGTGAACCGGTAGGCGACGAGGATGTTGGCAAGAAAATCGGCAAAGCATTGGGCCAGATCGATCGAACAGCCAGAATGCTCAACGAGGGTCACCCCGCCCTGGTCGCCATCCCTTGCGATCGGCCCGTTTGTGGTCTAGTGATCACGTTGGAGCCGTTCCACCTGCTCAACACACCGTTCGACCGAGAGCTGCTCCCGACTGCCCGTGTTCCGTGCGCCGTTGCGTCTGCCCATGAATTCGAGGGTTTCGTTGCGGCGTCAAGGGCAGTACCCGATCCTGGGTCGCGTCTTCTGTCGGCCCTGAGCCCGTGCCCACCGACTCCCCCATCTCTCCTGGACGCTGTTCGTGGGACGGAGGCCGGTCCAAACCCTCTCCTCGACGACGCATGGGAGCGGTTCACCGCCCCTTGGAGTGGGACTATCTCGTGAGGTTGCGCATCCAGAGCGGGGCTCAGGATAGGGCCCGATAACTCACCGGCTGCCGCCCGCCGGGAGATCGCACGTCTGGCCGTGCTCCTCGAGGACGCCGTTTCGCTCGAGGAGGGGGTGCTTCGTCATACCGCCTCCGACCTCGACGCGCTCCTCGACCGCTTCCGCGCCGCCGTCGGGAAACAGCAGCGGGCGTTCGAGGAGTACCGCGTCCTGCTCGCCCATGCCGTGGAGGGCATCACGATCGAGCTGGGGCATAGGCTCACACGCCTGACCTCCGAGCCCCCCGCCTCGGCGCTGGAGCGTCTGGACAAGATCGACGCCTCCACCTCCGTCCGCGATCTGGAGTCTGCACTGCGCAACGCCGTCGAGGAGTTGGCCCGGGAGGAGTTCGAGCAGGTCCGAAGGGCCGAGGCCGCCAGGCGGAGGACGCTTGGCGGCAGGCGGCGGCCCAGTTCCGCAGCCGGACGCAGCAGCGGGTCGACGCGATCCGCCGACGGCCGAGGGCATCTTCGACCTGCGGCTGAGCGAACTCCGCGTGCCCGAGGTGTCGGAGGAGCGGAGCCGTTCTTCTACCTGTTCCTCCAAATCGAGAGCGTCAACGAGGCGATCACCGGGGGGTCCGCCAGTTGCTGCCCGACCGCATGCTCCGTCGCCGGCTGACGGAGGTCGCGCGGCGCCAGCTCGTGCGCGACCTCCACAAGCACGCTGGAAGCGCACGGTGGGACGTTGCGCAGCGCCTGGACGGGGTGCGGCGCCGCTTCGAGGTGGCCATGCGCGACGTCGAACGTCGTTTGCACCGCCTTCGCGATCTGACGGCGAGGAGACTGTGGGGGACGCCGCGGCCGGCGTTGAGGAGGAGGTCGACTGGGCTTGACCCTCCCGGGATCGATCATCCCGACAGCCATGGCGCTGGCGGTGCCCACCAACGAGGTCGATCAGGATCCGGAAGGTCAGATCTCCGTTGTCCGCGTTTGTGAGTACCGGCCCATGCCGGAATCCCAACCGTCGCCGCAGGTACGCTTGGAACATGAGCGTGTCGATCCCTTCCTTCGGCCGTGCTGGAGGGACCCCACCTCCCACCCCGAAGCTGGTGCTTGCCCTCCAACGCTGCATCGTCGGTACCTTCGACGCAGCGCGCTGGCGTCAGCTCGGCTCGGCCCCAAGGTGTGGAAAACGGTGGCACTCGACCGCGACGGCAACTACCGCAAGCCCCAGGGTGGTGGACGAGACCGTCACCCTCAAGGACTACGGCGGCGAGATCCGCCAGCTCGTCATCCGCGGGCTGGGACGCGAGACCCCCACCATGTGATCACCAACGACATGCGCTCCACCGCCAAGCAGCTCATCGAGCGCTATGCCCGCCGCATGACGATCGAGCAACGACTCGCCGAGGCCATCCGGGCCTTCCACCTCGACGCCCTCGCCTCGGCGGTCCCGCTCAA
The DNA here is from genome assembly GCA_050693875.1 of Actinomycetota bacterium. Classification (GTDB taxonomy): domain Bacteria; phylum Actinomycetota; class CADDZG01; order JAHWKV01; family JBOGWP01; genus JBOGWP01. The sequence goes on along the minus strand of JBOGWP010000180.1, from coordinate 5,365 downwards.
CGTCGACCTCGATGTTGTGCTCTCCGTGCTCGCCGGAGCGGTCTGCGCCTCGCTCCGCCGACGCCTCGGCGCCGGCTACGCCACCGCCACCCCCGACACCCTCCAACGGCGCTTCCTCCACACCGGCGGGCTCATCCTCAACCAGGGCGACACCATCACCGTCCGCCTCCACCGGCGCACCTACTCCCCGGTGCTGCGCTCAGCCGCCGTCCCCCAGGTCGCCGTTCCTTGGTGGGGCGGGCGTCAGCTCCGCTTCGAATATGCCTGAAGGTGGGGTCGATCTCGCTGCGTGAGAATCGGCGCTAACCAAGCTAGAGCCTCTGAGCTAACCTCGGGGATAGCCCTATCTCACGGGTGTCGATTGCTGGGCATCAGGAGACGATTAAGCCACCCTTCGGATGGACCAGGAGTCCTTTTCTGTTTCTTCAATCGAGAGTCCGCGGCCGCGACCGATGGCCGTGAACTTACTCGAAAGCCGAGCAGGAGGATTGGTCACGATTATTTGAAAATCCAAATTCCTGTGCCCCTCTAGAGTCTCAAGGATTACCCCGAGAAGCTCGTCCATGAAAGATGGGGTGAGTCCCTCGATTCCCACAAAATCGAGTCCAAGTGCCTGAACATCCGGACCGATTTGACGCTCAACCAATGGTCTAAGCTGTTGCGCTGAGTCGCGTGTGACTAAGATTTGTTTGTTCAGAAAGTCGTGAATCCTCATGGTCTTCATCTAGGTGGGTATCGATGCGTAAACGAGAGTACCCGGGAAGAGGTTCACCCTTCTGGCCCTACGCTGGATCCCGCCCTCGATCTTTAGGGAGCCCTTACCGGAGTGGATGATGAGGTTTCTACCGGGCAACTTCATATCCTCTGAGACCCCGTGAAGGCCAATGCCCCTTGTGCTAAGTCCGGTGCCGCTAACGCGCTCCTCAATAGCCCGCTCGATCGCGTCATGGTCGTAGAAAAAACTGTTGGCGTAGACCGGATTCTTTTCGAGTGATCGCTTGATCCCGATGCCTCCGTCGGCTACTGCGCAGATGAATCGATGACCTTCCTGGAACTCGTAGAACTGAATGAATCCCAGAGCGCCAATGCCAGACTCTGCGTGTTCCGCCGCGTTGAGTGCTATCTCGGAGAATATCTCGCTTACGGCTGAGTAAAGGTTTGCAGCGCCCATCCGCGAATCCGACAAGCTACTTGCAACTTGATTGCCGATCTCATCGACCTCGTTCTGTGTTGAAAATTTTGTGATCGGCAATACAACCCTGGAGTCGTGACGAACTCTAATGTCTCGATCATCTGCTTCGATGTGATCGTCATGGAGGATTTGAAAGAACCCCAGCGACTTGAGATAGAGCGTTACGCCCATGCTTTCAGGAACGAGCACCCGGCAGGTGCTGCCGCGAGCTCGGGCAAGCAGAGGATAGATAAGACACCAAAGTACCGCTGCCGGTCTGATGAATTCACAGCCTCGAAGGTCGATTTCCAGGAGATTTTCAATGAAGGGAATTCTTCTGGGATCTTGGTGGGCTCCGCGCACCTCCGCAGCGTGCTTGAAGTGGGTAGGGGGGGTCAGTCGCACATTCGAAGCTTACTTGATTAGTTCGTCCGAGAGCCAGAGAGCAGATTGAGTTGGGAGGCTGATTCGGCCTGAGAGCCCCACCGAAACGCTGAGGTCTGCCCCGGCTCCGACCGGGGGCACGGACCAGGCCTGAGCAGCATCCGGGCCCGGGGTCCCTGTCCCCTCGTCTCGCAAGACGATCTCGACGTCGACCTCGTGGGTGTGCGGCAGCTACGTGGCCGTCAGCTGGAGACTCCCGAAGATCGCCCGCAGCTGCCCCGGGTGAGGCGCCCCGGGTGGCCCACGTCGTCGACATCCTGGCCCGGCTGCCCATCCATCTTTGCCGACCGCCTGCCCGAGCTGGCCTTTGGGTCGATTTCGAACGAGAGGGGAGACATCATGCTGTCGCAAAGACTGACGCTAGGATGCTCCCATTCGTACGACGGTCACGCTGGATTCCGACACGGAGGTGCTCATCCGCAGGCGCATGCGGGAGCGGGGTACGTCGTTCAAGCAGACCCTCAATGACGCCATCCGCGAGGCGCTGGCCGGCGTACCCGGCAAGGTCCGATTCCGGACGAAGACGGCGAACCTCGGCGTGCCCGTCGTGAAGCTCGACCGGGCGCTACAGCTTGCGGCAGAGCTGGAAGACGAAGAGCTGCTCCGGAAGGCTCGCGCCGGCAAGTGAACCTCGTCGACGCCAACGTCCTCTTGTACGCAGTCAACGAAGCCGACGCCAAACACGAGGAGGTACGGGAATGGCTGGACGCTGCGCTGGGCGGTCTGGAGGCGGTTGGCTTCGCGTGGACTGCGCTCCTGGCGTTCATCCGCCTCTCGACAAAGGTTGGTCTGTTCCCGAATCCGCTGCCCGTGCACGAAGCGTTCGCCGTCGTCCGAGATTGGACCGAGCAGCCGAGCCGCGTCATCGTCGAGCCAACGCCTCGCCACCTCGAGCTCTTGTCGGCGCTGCTTCTCGAGACGGGGACTGGACCTCGCCGGCGATGCCCATCTGGCTGCGCTTGCCCTCGAGTACAACGCCACGATCGTCACTCACGACACCGACTTCACCCGGTTCCGAGGCGTGCGATGGCGCCGTCCCCAGCGGAAGCCGAGCGGGACGGGGGGGCGGTGAGGCCATGCGTACAATCCAGGGGCCCCCGTACTCCAACCGGCAGAGAGAGAGGACTTAAACTCCTCCCAGTGTGGGTTCAAATCCCACCGGGGGCACTACCCTCAGCCCAGTCGGATCCGTCCTGAGCCGCTCGCCGCAACTCCTTCCTCAGGATCACTGCATACCCCACCAGGGCCACGCTGGCGAAGAGGAACCACTGGACCGCATAGGAGAAGTGCGGACCCTCGTCGAGCGCCGGTCGGGGAGGAACCGCCGGGAGCCCCCCCGGTTGGGACGGGTCCTGCGTCTCGAGTCGCAGGAAGAGCGGGTACACAGGGTACGCAAGCGCGGGGCGCACCAGGGCCGGATCGATGCGGCGCAGGGGCGTCCCGGCGCGCCAGGTGGAGCCTCCCCCGAAGCGGGACGGCCGCTCAGCGGTGAGGAGCAGTCCCCTCACCCGAACCTCCCCCGCCGGAGCCTTGCCGGCGTCGCGCGGCGCGTCCAGGGGAACGGATCCTCGGTCGACGAGCAGCGCAAGACCCTTCCTCGTCACGAGCGGCGTAAGGACGTGGGGGCCCGGGCCGGCTGGTTGCGACCTCGGCGAGGTCGCCACCTCACGCGCACGGTCGTAGGTCCCAACGGCGTCCACCACCCGGAATGCCTGCGCATCGGCCTCGCGGGCCGAGGGTGTGGCGGACGAGAGCTGATCGAAGGGTGCGGGGGCGAGTTTGGAGTGGGCCACGATGGTGGCGTTCAGGGCCCGTCGCTCACCCAAGCGCCGCAGTTGCCACAGGCCCAGCAAGACGCAGGCGGCGACGACCGCGGTGATCAGAATGTGTCCGGCGATCCAACGCCGCGAGAGGAGGCTGTGCTTCACGGAGGGCAGGATACTCACGGCTGTGCTCGCGGCGACGGCCTCGACGGGGGGCCCGACGGCCGGGAGAACCTTGGCAGTTACTCGAGACCGTGCCAGCCCCAGCGGGGCAGCGGCAGTCCGGCGGCCACCTGCGCCCCCGGCTGCGAGTAGCTGAGGATCTCCCCGACCGCCCACTCCATGTACGCACGGAGACCGGCACGGAACTCCGGGTCATCGGGAAGGCCCGCATCGTCGGCCGCCTGCACGAAGCAGGCGACGAAGCGATTTCCCAGGTCTTCGTCGGCCCCCTGCCCGGCGTGAATGCCGAGCATCGCCGACTCGCCTCCGAAGAACTCCGAGTAGCGTGCCGGCCCTCCGAAGTATTCCGCCCAGTAGTCGGCCAGCCTCTCGACATGGTCCGGGTTGCCGGGGTGGGAGAAGGGATGGCTCAGCACCGGGTCCTCGAGACACCGGCGGTGGTGCGCGGCGGCAAGCCTCGAGAACGCCGGCTTTCCGCCGGCGAACTCGAATATGGAGGATCGCAAAGCGCTCACAGCTCGGCCGCTTCTTCGTAGCCCAGCTTGAGGTGCCCTAGCTTGAGGTGCCGAAGTTCGTGCGAATGAGTCAAGTTTGGGGACGAAAGCCCACCAGGGGCGCACCTCAAGCGGGGCCCGGCAGGCACCGAGCAAAGCGAGGCCCTGCCGGCATTGAACGACGCCGCCGGAGGCTCGGCTCGCCGAGCGAGGAGAGGCGGGCCGAAATTGAGGACCGCGGCCGGAGGCGGCCCCTTGCCTTTCCAGCCCGTACCGGGGAGCAAATCGACCCGCTATGACGACGTCCTCCGATGTTGCCCGATGGCACGCCGGTTGCGAGCAACCTCCCCCGACGGCCGCAGGATTGGTCATCGACGTGTGAAGGTCAGGTGGGTGACACCGCTCGGTGACGAAACCGCCTCGATGTCGTAGCGCTCCTCGACGCCCTCGACGCCGTCCCAGAGGCGAACGCCGCGGCCCAGCAGGATCGGCACCTGCACGACGTGGAGCGTGTCGATGAGGTCGGCGGCGAGGAAGTCGCGGATGACGGTAGGGCCACCGCCGATGCGCACGTCGAGGTCGCCGGCTGCCTTCCGGGCGAGGTCGAGCGCCTCCTGCGGGTCGGCGTCGACGAAGTGGAACACGGTGCCGCCTTCCATCTCGATCGACGGGCGCGGGTGGTGCGTGAGCACGAACACCGGCGTGTGGAACGGCGGGTTCGGACCCCACCAGCCACGCCACTCGTCGTCAGTACCGACATCGGTCCACGGGCCGGTCTGCGCGCCGAACTTGCCCCGGCCCATGATCTCGGCACCAAAGCCGAGGCCATGGCGGCCGGCGAACGAGTGGTCGACACCCACGCTGCCACCGGCCTCGCCGACCATCGAGCGCCAAAACCGGGTGGCGAACATCCACTCGTGCAGGCGTTCCCCGGCGTGACCGAACGGGGCGTCGAACGTGATGCCGTCGCCGGTCCCGAACCCGTCCAGGGAGATCGAGAAGTTGTGGACACGGACCTGGGACATGACTGCCTCCCGAGCCGTACGGTAGTAGCGATGTGCAACTGGTTGCCGCCTCCGAGCGGGTTGGTGGCGTCGATGCATGGCCCGACTCGACTCGGCGAAGCGAGGCGACCTTCCGAACAGCGCGTTCGCCTACATCGACTCCCGTGGGCGGCGAAGACTGCCGATTCATGACGAAGCCCACGTCCGGAACGCCTTCGCCCGTTTCAACCAGGTCAAGTTCGAAGACGACCGCGCCCGAGAGCGTGCTCGCAAGCGATTGCTGAGCGCGGCCAAGAAGTACGGGAT
>JBOGWP010000179.1:0-7191 GCA_050693875.1 Actinomycetota bacterium | reverse complement strand
CTGCCGCGCATCGGGGAGGTGAACCTGGCCCAGGTCATGGCCGAGGTCGGACCGATTCTCGAGCGCACCGTGGACTGCGAGCACGCGTGCGCCGAGGTCGGGGCATCCTCGGTGACGAAGCGTCGGGCAAGGGCGAGGCCGTCAACTTCCAGCGCCCAGGCCCGCAAGGCCCTCGCCACCTTCGCCGACAGACAACTCCCGGCACGAATCGCCGTGGGCCGCCGACCTCTACCGACGGGCCCGAGCCCGGGGCAAGCGCCATCCCCCCATGCCATCCGGATCCTCATGCGCGCCTGGATGCGCGTGATCTGGGCGTGCTGGCACTCCAGCAGGGCCTACGACCCTGTCAACCACGGCGGCGAGAAGCGGATCGAGAAGCAGATCTCTGAAAAACCGGCGGCATAGGGGTTGACTTGGAAATCTCATCGGCGCCGGGGTCTGGCTCTACCACCGGAGCGACGCGCTCCCACCACCCGCGCCCCCCGGCGGGGAACCCGGGGGGCGCGACACGGCCGGCATGCCTGCGGCCGAGGTTCAGCCCGCAGCAGCTGCGAGCCGTCGGGAGCTGCGCGCGCCACGGCAACGACTGCGGCGGGCGGGACCTCCCCCCTCCCACCTCGGCCGCCTCACCGTCGCAGCGGCACTCGTCGTCCTCGGCGTCCTCGCCATGCTCGACAACACCGGCGCGCTCATGGTGTCGTCGAGGCACTACCCGTCCATCGCCATGCTCGTCGTGGGCGCGGGCCTGCTGGCGGGGACGTTCTGGGGACGGTCCCGCGGCCTCGTCTTCCTCGGCCTGCTGATCGCCCCGTTCGCGCTGACCGCGAGCGTGGTGCGCGTGCCGTGGGAGACAGGCGCCGGAGAGCGCTTCTTGGCACCCTCGACAGTCGAAGACACGACCGGCGGCTTCCACTTGATCGCCGGCTCCATGAGCATCGACCTGTCCCACATGGACTGGTCGAGGCCTGTCGACATCGAGGCCAGAATGGGTTTCGGCGAGATCCTCGTGTCGGTACCGGCCGACGTGCGCGTGGACGTCGACGGCCATGTCGGCGCCGGCTCCATCATGTTGTTCGGCAAGGAACGCAGCGGCACTGACATCGACTTCGACACTGTGAATCTGGGCACCCGCGATGGCGGCGGCGACCTCGCCGACCGGACGCTGACCCTGGACCTCGAGGCATCCTTCGGCCGGGTCGTCGTGGCGCGGGGCCAAAGCCCAGGGCTGGGCGGAACCGACACCACGATCGACGGAGGGACCCCATGAAACGGCACCGCCCCGACCCCGTCTCGTTCATCTGGGGCCTGTTCTTCTCGGGCTTCGGCCTCGCATTGCTGATGGATTCCATCGAGCCCAGCCGGGCCGGCCTGCGGGCCTTCTGGCCGCTCGCCGGCGTCGCGCTGGGCCTGGCGATCCTGTCGTCGATCCGGAGTCAGCCGGAGGCGGAGGCGAAGGGCCAGCCGGACCCGCCGGCCGAATGAGGGGCTCCGTGACGGTGCCCACCCCGCGGCGGTGCCGGGGGTCGTGGGGAGGTGGCGCCTTTGGACAATACGAGTCCGGACTCTTAGAGTAATCACTCATGGAGTACCGGGTCGAGGAGCTTGCCGCTCAGGCCTCGCTGGGCGTCGACACGGTCCGCTTCTACCAGGCTCGGGGCCTGCTGCCGCCACCGGTGCGTTCGGGCCGCGTCGTCCTCTACTCCGACCACCACGTCGAACGCCTTCGGCGCATCCGCGACCTCAAGGACAAGGGGTTCTCGCTCGAGACCATCCGCCGCCTCCTGTCGGGTGGGTTCGCCCCCGCCGATCAGGCGCTGATCGCCGCCCTGACCGGGCCGCTTCCCGGTGAAGAGGTCTCCGGCGAGCCCGACGAGCCGGTAACCCTCGAGCAGCTCGCCGAGCGCTCGGGCTTCTCGCTCGTCCTGCTCGAAGCCCTGCGAAACGAGGGCCTGCTCGTGCCGCGGCCCGGCCGCGGCCCAGAGGGCGAGGAGCTCTTCAGCCGCGCTGACATCGTGGCCGCCGAGGCCGGCCTCGCGCTGCTGGAAGCCGGGTTGCCGCTGGGCGAGCTTCTCGAGCTCGCCCGGGCCCACGACCGGTCGGTGCGACGCACCGCCGAGCGGGCGGTGGAGCTCTTCGAGCAGTACGTGCGCACCGCCATTCGCGAGTCGTCGACCTCGGAGGAGGAAGCCGCCGCCCGCCTGGTCGAGGCCTTCCGAACGCTGCTGCCGGCCACCACCTCGCTCGTCACCCATCACTTCCGGCGCGTGTTGCTGACGACGGCGGCCGAGCGCATCGAGCAGGCCGGCCTGGCCGCCGAGATCGAGGCGCTCGAGGAGGCCTCGGCCCCCGCCGAGGCGGCCCAGGGCTCGTGAGAGCCGGGCACGACCGGCGTCCCTCCCTCCCCTCGGGGGCCGAGAAAGCGCGGGCGGTCCGTTCGATGTTCGACGCGATCGCGCCGCGCTACGACCTGCTCAACCGCATCCTCAGCCTCGGGATGGACGTCGGGTGGCGCCGCCGGTCGGTGGCCGCGCTTGCTCTTCCTCCCGGCTCCGTGGTCGTCGATGTCGCCTGTGGAACCGGCGACCTGTGCAACGAGCTCGAGCGCGCAGGGTACCGGCCCGTTGGCGTGGACTACTCGCCCGGGATGCTCGCTGCGGCGCACACCACCGCGCCCCTCCTCCTGGCCGACGCGCTCGCGCTGCCGGTTGCCGAGGGTGCGGCGGACGGCATCACCTGCGGGTTCGCCCTCCGCAACGTCATCGACCTCGAGCGCCTGTTCGCCGAGATGGCCCGGGTGCTGCGGCCCGGGGGCCGGGTCAGCCTCCTGGAGACCGCGGAGCCCCGGGGGGCCATCCCCCGGCTCGTCCATCATGCCTACGTCAACCGCGTGGTCCCGTTCATCGGGGGGCTGCTCTCCGACCGGAAGGCGTACACCTATCTCCCCCGGTCGAGCGCCTACCTCCCCAGCCCCGAAGCCATGCTCGGGATCATCGCCGCCGCGGGCCTCACCGAGGTCTCCCGCCGGCTTCTCGGGCTCGGCGCGGCGCAGCTCATCACCGGGACGCGGGCATGAGCGTCGGCGCGCCACCGCTTGCCCGCCGTCTGGTCTCGCGCACCGTCGCGATCGAGGCACCTGCCGACCTGCTCGACCGCCTGCCCGACCGGGGAGGCATCGCATGGATCCGCCGCGGCGAGGGCTTCGTCGGGTGGGGGGAGGCGCTGCGGATCGATCCGGGTGCCGGGGTCGAGCGGTTCCGGCGAGCGGCAGCCGGCGTCGTCGCGGCCCTCGGCCGCGCTCAAGCCGACGACGAGGTCGGCGTGTGGGGGAGCGGCCCGATCGCCTTCGGAAGCTTCGCCTTCGACCCGCGCTCGCCGCAATCCTGGCTGGTGGTGCCCTCCGTCGTCGTGGGCAGCAGGGGCGGAAGGGCATGGATGACGCTCACCGGAGTCGATTCCCTGCCCGACCCCGAGCGCGCACAGGACGAGCCGGCGCTGACCATCGACGCATTCGACCCCCCGATGAGCGAGCAGTCTTACCTGCGGGCGGTGGGCGCGGCGCGGGAGGCAATCCGGTGGTCCCGCCTCGAGAAGGTGGTGCTCTCGCGAGACGTCGTCGTCGACGCCGGCGCTGCGTTCGACCCCCGGACGGCGGCACGGCGCCTCGAGGCGCGCTATCCCGAATGCTTCACGTTTGCCGCGGGGGGACTCGTCGGTGCCAGCCCCGAGCTGCTCGTGCGCCGAGTGGGATCGTCGATCCTCTCCGTGACCCTTGGGGGATCGGCCCGGCGGGGTGTCGACCGCGCCGACGACGACCGCGTGGGGCGCGAGCTGCTTGGCTCCCAAAAGGACCGCCACGAGCATGACCTCGCCCGGGAGAGCGTCCGGTCGGCCCTCGCCCCGCTATGCGCCGACATGGAAGTCGAGCCCGAGCCACACCTGCTCAAGCTTGCCAACGTCCAGCACCTCGGCACGCGAGTCACCGGGCGGCTCCACGTCGGCCTCACCGCGCTCGAGCTCGCCGGGATCCTCCATCCGACCGCGGCGGTGTGCGGCTCCCCTCCCGCCACGGCGCTGGCGTTGATCCGCACGCTGGAGCCGGTCGACCGGGGCCGGTATGCCGGCCCGGTCGGATGGGTCGACGCGTACGGGGACGGCGAGTTCGCCATCGCGCTTCGCTGCGCCGAGCTCCGAGGGAGTCACGCGCGCCTGCTGGCGGGGGCCGGCATCGTGGCGGAGTCCGACCCCGAGGCCGAGCTGGAGGAGACGAGGCTCAAGCTCCGGGCGATGCTGTCGGCGCTCAACGGGGGCTAGCGCAGCTTGGGCGGACGGCAGACCGGGCCACGTGCCCCGGGAACGGCGGGCGTGCGATCCGTGCCGCCACGCCACGCGTTGAGATACCGGTAGGGGCTGACCCCCCCGCGTCGGGTCCTCCAGTCTTCCGGCGTAGTCGGGTGCGAGATGCCGAAGTGCAGATGCGGAGCCACTCCCCGTGCGTTGCCGGTTTGTCCCACGTGGCCCAGAAGCCCTCCCGCAGCCACCCGCGCGCCGGGCTCGAGGGTGGTTGCCAGGTCGCGCAGGTGCGAGCCGTAGTACCGGACGCCGTCGTCGCCGATGATCGCCACCGCGATGCCGCCGCGGGTTGCGGGATCCTCGGCCGTGGGATCCCAACGGTCGACGGTCGAGGTGAAGTCCACGGCACCGGATGTCGGCGCGACGACCTCCGTCCCCAGCGGAGCGAAAAGATCGGTCGCCGGGTAGTCGTGGTGCGACGGGCCGTAGGCGGCTAGCCCGGCGGGCTGCACGGGGAAGGCGTAGCGGCAGGGGGGGCGAGGATCGGCGGAGGGGGCGGCCGCGTTGGACGCCGCCGGGGGCCGAGCGCTGCTCGGTGGACGCGGCGAGGGGGTCGGCGGCACGCCGGCGGTGGGCGTCCCGCCCGTCCCGGGTGAGGCGGTCGCCAGAGTGGCCCCGGCCCTGCCGGAGGGCCCCGTGCGGCAGGCGATCACCGCGAGAAGGAGGCTCGTCATGGCAACCGGCACGGATCGACGCCGGGCTGGCCGGCCGCCTTCGCGCTTCGGGTCAGCGTCCGGCGACGTGCCCTCCGGGGCCGGCCGGGGTCACCACCACCCGCACCGCTCGAAATCGCTGGGGACGTGCTCGCCGTGACCGAAGAAGCGATGCTCGGTCGCCTTCACCCGCTCGCCGCTCGGGAGCACGAACTCCCCTGCCGGGCGAGGCGAGGTCGACATGCATGACGCGCACCGGGTGACGCCGAGCGACTGCTCCTGCAGGTGCGCCACCATCACCTCCCGCACGCCCCGAGTCTAGACGTTGACATCGGGCTGCCTGGCCAGGCGGCCGCCCATCCCCCCGGCCGACCTCTGTGCTCCCCGGTACCAAGGATGCGACGCCGTTCGTGCGTCCCGCCCCATGCCGTGGGAGGCCCCGAGGCAAATCGGGATGAAGTCTGTCACCCCGGGCCTACCCTGCCCCACGTGAACCACATGCCCCGCTGGGTCACCCACGCCGCCGCCGCAGTGATTTTGCTCGTCGCGTTGAGCGCGCCGACCAGCGTCCTGCTCGACAAGATCTCGGGGACGCCGGGCGCGGTGGTCATCGTCGTCGCCCTCCTGGTACCTCTCGCGCTCCTGAGCCCCGGGTCGCTTGCTCTGGTGCTCCGCCTGTTCCGCCAGTTCGACCCGTCAAAAAAGAGGCGAGGCCAGGACGCCCCGTAATTACCTACTCACTCCGGGGCTGCGTTCCCGGGCGCGATCTGTGGCGTCTCATGAATGCGTGGCCGAAGAGGTGCCCGGGGCCCCTCGCTCGACGCCACCGGCAACGACGTGGCGATCGAGTCGCTGACGCTCACCGGCGAGGGGATCGACGTCCGGTAGGCGTGGCCAGGACGGCGCGGTGGGAGCCTACGGGCCGATCGCGTCCAGTCGCGTTGCCACCACCGCCCACAGCCTGCGGTGGTGCTCCACGTTGGCGGTGCGATCGGTACGAAGCTCGACGAGGTGCACGCCGCCTGCGTCGAACGCCGCCTGGATCGCTGCGCTCAAGTCGGGCATTCGCTCCACCCGCGAGTGCCCGCATCCGAAGGTCTTTGCGATGTCGGCCGGCGCGATCCCGTGCGGCGTTCCGAACAGCCGCTCGAACTCGGGCAGACCGGCATAGGGAAGGAAGGAGAAGATCGCGCCGCCGTCGTTGTTGAGGACCACGAACACGCATGCGACCGGCCCCCGGCGTGCGAGCTGGAGCCCGTTCTGGTCGTGGATCAGCGAGAGGTCCCCGGCGAGGCCTGCGGTCGGTCCATCGTGCGCCAGCGCAACGCCCAGCGCCGTCGACACGAAGCCGTCGATGCCGCTTGCCCCCCGGTTGCCGATCACGCGCAGCCCACGGCGCGGGCGCATGAACCAGTCGACCTCCCGTACCGGCATCGATGAGGCGACCACGAGCGCCGCGCCGTCGGGAAGCGCGCGGCAGAGGTCTCGGGCCGCTCTCGGCTCCGACGGGTCGTCCCACCCGTCGAGCAGCTCGTCGACCGCCTCCCTCGCCGCCGCCTCGGCATCGAGCCAAGCTCGGAGCCACGGCGATCCCGCTCGTCCCGCGACCGCCTTCGCCAGGGCCTCGCACGCCGCGCTGGGGTCCGCGACCACGACCCGCCTCGCCGCGCGCTCCGGATCGGCCCACGGACCGTCGGGATCGATCACCACCTGGGGGACGGCAGGATCGAGGAATGCCGCGAGGGTGCGCGACGAGGCGCTGCGGCCCAGGCGCAGCACGAGGTCCGGCTGGTGCGCTTCGACGAATCCCGGGTGACGCAGAAGGGCCTCCGCCATCGAGATCGCAAGCTCCCCGCACCGCGCCCCGGAGAGGGGGTCGGCGATCACCGGCCACCCCGACGCACGCGCCAGTGCGTGGACCGCGTCGGCGTCGACCGGCGCGTCGCCGGCGAGGATCAGTCCGCGCTCCGCCGATGTGATCGCCGCGCCGAGCCGCTCGAGCTCCTCCTCGGGCAGATGCCTCGGCGCCCGCACGGTCTCGGTCCAGGGAAGGCCGCCTGCGCGTCCTCCCAACCCGAAGGGGAAGGTCGGAGCGTCGGGCCCGGGCAGGAGCGGCTCCCGGAAGGCGAAGTTGAGGTGCACGGGCCCCGGCGGCGAGCCGGCCGCCACCGCCGCCGCGCGGCAGGCC
>JBOGWP010000178.1:0-26630 GCA_050693875.1 Actinomycetota bacterium | reverse complement strand
ACAACTTCGCCACGCTGCTCGGCCACCTGGCGACGCTCACCCGCAACAGGGTCGTCTTCGAGGGCGGCGTCGGCATCGACAAGCTCGCCACGCCGACCCCCACCCAGCGCAGGGCGTTCGAGCTCATTGGCACCACCATCCCCTTGGCCCTGCGATGATGTAGTCAGAACGCCAGGGCCCCCAAACCACGAACCCCCTGGTCAGAAGGGGGTTCGCTCGTCTCTGGGGACGTAACTTCGGTCTAGCAGGACACCGGACCCTTCCCACCAGGCGAGCGCGAACGTGGTTGCCTGACCCGCCAACAGGCGAGGTCGCGTATGTCAGCGTGTTGCCGCCAGGGAGGGCCGCCGGTGCTCGGTAGAGTTCCCGAGCATTCTTCAAGCTGCCCTCCAACAGGGTCTTCTTGAACGCGCCCGAGAATGTTCTTGACAAACAGTACGGTTGCTAGAGGACGAGCAGCTCCTTCGGGGATTGTGAGAGGACCTCGGCCCCCTCCTCCGTCACGGCCAACAGGTCCTCGATCCTGACGCCGCCCCAGCCCGCCAGGTAGGCACCGGGCTCGACCGTCACGACCTCCCCGGCGCGGAGCACGTCGTCGCTTGCGGCGCGCAGCGTGGGGGACTCGTGGATCTCGAGGCCGACCCCGTGCCCCACCCCGTGGGCGAACGCCTCGCCCAGCCCCGCCTCCGACAGCACCTCCCTCGCTGCCCGGTCGACCTCGGCGGCCGGCCTGCCCGCCCGCACCGAGTCGACGCCGCGCCGCTGGGCCTCGGCGACGGCCTCGTAGACCTCGCGCTGGCGCTCCGAGGGCGGCCCGACCATGACGGTGCGGGTGAGGTCCGAGCAGTAGCCGTGGTAGACGCAGCCGAGGTCGAAGAGCAGGAACTCACCCTTCTCGACCACCCGGTCGGTGGGGTGGGCATGGGGCAGGGCCGAGCGCTCGCCGGCGGCGACGATGGGACCGAACGCGACGTCGTCCGCCCCGGCGCGGCGCATCTGGAACTCGAGGTCGAGGGCGAGCTCTCGCTCGGTCCGGCCGGGCTCGACGCGCTCGAGAATGAAGGCCAGCCCGGCGTCGGCCATCTCGGCGGCGGTTTGCATCAGGGCCAGCTCCTCCGGCTCCTTCACCCTCCGCAGGTCCTCGACCCAGCCGCTCGTGGAGATCAGCTCCCACCCCTCGAGCTGGTCGGTGAGCCGGTCGAGGCCCGAGATCGTGACGTGCCCTGCCTCCACGCCGATGCTGCGCCCGGCCTCGCCACCCGCCCGCTGCAGCAGGTCGGTGAGCTCCTGCGGCTGGGTGTAGACGCCCACCTCGGCGTCGGCGACCTCCTCGGACGACTGCGTCCGGTAGCGCCCGTCGGTGAAGAACCAGGCTGCCTCCCGCCCAACGAGCAGCGAGCCGCTCGACCCGGTGAAGCCGCAGAGGTAGCGGACGTTCGGGAGATGGGTGACGTGGAGGGCGTCGAGCTCCTCCGCTTCCAGCCGGCGCCGAAGCCGTGCGAACCGGCCGGCGTGATCCATCAGTCGGCGTTGAGCATGTCGGACACCCCGTCGAGGGCGGCGGCATACCCGCGGATCCCGAGACCGCTGATCACCGCTCGCGCGACGCCCGAGACCACGGACTTCGCCCGCCACTCCTCGCGGGCGTAGATGTTGGTGATGTGGACCTCGACCACCGGAACGTTCGCCGCCGCCAGCGCCTCGCGCAGCGCCAGCGAGTAGTGGGTCCAGGCGGCGGGGTTGATCACGATGGCGTCGGCGCGCTCGATCGCTTCGTGCAGCCAGCCGATCATCTCCGCCTCGTCGTTGGTCTGGCGGAACTCGATCTCCATTCCGAGCTCGATGGCGCGCTCCCGGCAGAGCTTCTCGACGTCGGCGAGCGTGGCGCGTCCGTACATCTCCGGCTCGCGCCGGCCGAGCAAGTCGAGGTTGGGGCCGTTGAGGACGAAGACCCTCATCCTGGGCTCATCCGGGAAGCACCCGCTTGGCGGCTCGCGCGACCGAAGCCGGGTCGACGGCGGCGGTGATGACGGGAGATCCGATCGCCTTCAAGAGCACCCATCGTTGCCCCATCCGGTACTTCTTGTCGACCGACCACAGCCGTGCCGCCTCATCCACGTCGATCGCCGGCGCCGAGGTCGGCAGCCCCAGCCGGTCGAGAAGCCGGAGGTGGTGCGCGACCTCGTCGTCGCCGATCATGCCCAGCTCGGCGGCGAGCGCCGCGGCGAACACCATCCCGACGGCCACCGCCTCGCCGTGCAGCCACTGCCGGTAGCCGCCGTGGGCCTCGAGGGCGTGGGCGAGGGTGTGCCCGTAGTTGAGGATCGCTCGGCGGTCGGCGACGTCGTATTCGTCCTCCGAAACCACCGCGGCCTTGATCGCCGCGCAGCGGGCAACGATCTCCTCGAGCAGCTCCTCGTCGCGACCCTCCACCCCGCCGGCGCGCTCCTCGAGCAGCTCGAGGATGCCCGGCTCGAAGCAGAGCCCGTACTTGACCACCTCGGCGAGACCGGACCGGTACTCCCGCTCGGGCAGCGTCGCCAGCGTCGCCGGGTCGGCCACGACCGCCAGCGGCTGGGAGAAGGTGCCGACCAGGTTCTTGCCCTCGGGAAGGTTAACCGCGGTCTTCCCGCCGATCGCGGCGTCCACCTGGGCGAGAAGGGTGGTGGGCGCCTGTACCAGCGGGATGCCCCGCAGGTACACCGACGCCACGAAGCCGGCGAGATCCCCCACCATCCCACCGCCGAGCGCCACGATCAGGTCAGTGCGGCGCACCTGCAGCCGGGCCAGCTCGGCGAGGAGGTTCTCGGCCTCGCCGAGGCTCTTGCTCCCCTCCCCCGCCGGCACCGCCAGGCGCTCCACCCGCCCGCGCCCGGCGAGCCCGCGCTCCGCCGCCGACCCCCATCGGACGTCGACGTTGCGGTCGGAGATGATCACCACGCGCTCTGCGTCGGGGGCCTCGGGGATCAAGCCGGCGAGCCCGGCGAGTGCGCCGGCCCCGACGTGCACGTCGTAGGAGCGGGGGCCGAGGTCGACCCGGACCGTCCTCATGCGGCGACCGTCTCGAGGATCGAAGCCACCACTTCCTCGAGGGGACGGTCGGCGTCGACCGTGCGGTGCGCGGCGGCCTCGTAGAGGCGACGCCGCTGCTCGATCAACTCGGCGAGGCGCGGCGCCAGCGGCCGTCCCTCCCCCGCTCCCACGCGAGCGGCGGCGACGGCGGGGCTCACCTCCAGGTAGACCACCGTGCCGGCATCGCGGAGGGCGGCGACGTTGGCAGGATCGAGGACGATCCCCCCGCCGCATGCGACCACCGCATCCCCGGTGACGACCAGGCCCCGCACCGCCTCGGCCTCCCGCATCCGGAACCCCGCCTCCCCCTCACGCCGAAAGATCTCCTCGACGGGCATCGCCGCGGCACGCTCGACCTCGGCATCGAGATCGACGAAACGGCGTCCGGTGCGCTGCGCGAGGGCGGCCCCGACGGCGCTCTTGCCCGATCCCATCGGCCCGATCAGAACGATCGCGCTCACGACCTCGGTCGTGGGCGGCGGTCGGCGATGCGCTGCTCGTAGGCCTTCATCGACGCGATCAGATCCTCGAGGCTGTCGCCGCCGAACTTCTCAAGGACCGCGTCGGCGAGGACCCACGCCACCGCCGCCTCCCCGACCACGCCTGCGGCCGGGACGGAGCACACGTCGGTGCGCTCCTTGAAGGCGCTCGCCGCCTCGCCGGTGGCCAGGTCCACGGTGCGCAGCGGCCGCTTGAGCGTCGAGAGCGGCTTCATCGCCGCTCGCACCCGCAGCGTCCCGCCCACCGTCATGCCCCCTTCGGTCCCGCCGGCCCGGTCGGTGCGGCGCCGGAGGTCGCCGTCCTCAAGGAAGATCTCGTCGTGCGCCTGCGAGCCGCGCAGCGCCGCCACCTCCGCGCCGTCGCCGATCCAGACCCCCTTGATGGCCTGGATCGACATCAGCTGCGCGGCGAGCCGGCCGTCGATCTTGCGGTCCCAGTGCACATGCGAGCCGAGCCCGAGCGGGACCCCGTAGGCGATCACCTCGAAGACCCCGCCGAGCGAGTCGCCCTCTGCCCCGGCGGCCTCGATCTCGGCCACCATCGCCCGCTCCGCCTCGGGATCGAAGCACCGCACCTGCGAGGCATCGACCGCCTCGAGATCGCCCGGCCCGGGCCGGCGCTTCGGGTCGGCGACCGCCAGCCCGATGGCGACCACATGGGAGACCACCATCATCCCGACCTCGGCGAGGAGCATCTTGGCGATCGCCCCGGCGGCGGTGCGTGCGGCGGTCTCGCGGGCGCTCGCCCGTTCGAGCACGCTGCGGGCGTCGTCGAAGCCGTACTTCAGCATCCCGACCAGGTCGGCGTGACCGGGGCGGGGCTCGGTGAGCTGCTTGCCCGACGGCTCTCCCTCGAGCGACATCACCCGCTCCCACTTCGACCACTCGCTGTTGCGGATCAGGATCGAGATCGGGCTGCCCAGGCTCCGGCCGAAGCGCACCCCCGAGAGGATCTCCAGCTCGTCGCGCTCGATCTTCATGCGCGGGCCGCGGCCGTACCCCAGCCGACGCCGGGCGAGCTCGTCGGCGATGACCTTGCGCCGGATCGGGACGCCCGCGGGAAGGCCCTCGACGATGACGGTCAGCGCGGGGCCGTGCGACTCTCCGGCGTCGAGGAACCTGAGCATGGTGGCTCCATCGTACGGGCCGCCGGGCCCGTGGGCCTGGAGCGGAGTGATTCTCGTACCCTCTCTCCAACTCCCGACCATGACGGGAGGGGGAAACGATGGCCACCGAGTCCACCAGGGGCTACACGTACCAGGATCTCCTCGAACTACCCGAGGGCAATCACCTATCGGTGATCAACGGAGAGCTCCTCGTGAGCCCCGCGCCGTCTCTTCTTCACCAGGAGACCGTGATCAGGCTGGTCGTGCATATGGCCCGCTTTGCGAGGCAGGCGGGGGGGAAGATTGTCGTCGCTCCCTTTGCGGTCTTCTTCTCCGACACCGATGTCGTAGAGGCGGACGTCTTCTACGTCCGCGAGGCGAACTTGCCTAGGTTTGAGGAACGTCGAATCGTCGGAGCACCGGACTTCGTCGTGGAAGTCTCCTCGCCGTCGACGCGCCATCTTGAGGTGGCGCGCAAGCGCCGGCTCTATGAGGCCAACGGGGTTCCCGAGTACTGGTGGGTGGACCTCGATGCCGACCGGGTCGAGGTGTACCGGCTCGGGGCTCGGGGCTACGGGCTGCCGGCGCTGTTCGGGCGGGGCGATGTCCCCGAGTCGCCGCTCCTGCCCGGCATCTCGATCTCGGGCGAGGAGATGGTGGGGCCTGCCGGGGAGTAAAGGTCTTCCGGGCTTGCAGCGCCCGAAGGTTGTCGTACCCTCTCCCTAGACTCCCTGCATGCTCGCAGGAGGGGAGCAATGGCGACCGAGTCCAGCAGGATCCACACCTACCAGGACCTCCTGGCGATGCCGGAGACCAACCGCATCGTCGAGCTCATCGGCGGTGAGCTGATCATGACCGCCGCAGCCTCGTACCGACACCAGAAGGCCGCTTTCAAGATCGCCAGGCGGCTGGACGATTTCTGTGAGGCCTACGGGGGGGAGATGCTGGACGCTCCCTTCGCGGTGTACTTCTCGGATACCGACGTCGTGGAACCCGACGTCATCTACGTCCGCCCCGAAAACCTCGGAAGGATCGAGGAACGCCGTCTCGTCGGTCCGCCCGACGTCGCGGTCGAAGTCTCTTCCCCGTCGATGCGCCAGATCGACGTGTCGCGCAAGCTCCGGCTCTACGAGGCGAACGGGGTCCCCGAGTACTGGTACGTCAACCTCGAGGCCGACCGGGTCGAGGTGCACCGCCTGGGAGATCAGGGCTACGGGCTGCCGGCCCTCTACGGGCGCGGCGACGTCCTCGAGTCGCCCCTCCTGCCCGGGCTCGCCATCGCCGTCGGGGAGATCCTGGGGCCTGCTGAGGAGTAGCTTTTCGGGGCGTCCCGCGCCCTCAGGATTGTCGTACCCTCTCCCTAAACTCCCTGCATGCTCGCAGGAGGGGAGCAATGGCGACCGAGTCCAGCAGGATCCACACCTACCAGGACCTCCTGGCGATGCCGGAGACCAACCGCATCGTCGAGCTCATCGGCGGTGAGCTGCTCGTGACTCCATCGCCGTCGGTTCGCCACCAGAAGGTGGTGATGAAGATCGGGTTCCGGCTGAGCCTCCACTGCGATATCAACGGGGGGGAGGTCCTCATCGCCCCCCTTGACGTCTACTTCTCCGAGGCCGACGTGGTGGAACCCGACGTCATCTACGTTCGTCCCGAAAACGTCGCACGGATCGAGGAGCGGCGCCTCGTCGGTCCGCCGGACATCACGGTCGAGGTCTCCTCGCCGTCGACCCGCCAGATCGAGTTGGGGGGCAAGCTCCGCCTCTACGAGGCAAACGGGGTTCCCGAATACTGGTTCGTCAACCTCGAGTCGGACCGTTTGGAGGTGTACCGGCTCGGGGATCAGGGCTACGGGCTGCCGGCCCTCTACGGGCGCGGCGACGTCCTCGAGTCGCCCCTCCTGCCCGGGCTCGCCATCGCCGTCGGGGAGATCCTGGGGCCTGCTTAGGAGTAGCTTTTCGGGGCGTTCCCACACCCTCGACCTGTCGGATCAGCCGAATCTGGGCTCGAGTTGTCCAGTCGGGGGGCACGGATCTTCCGGGCCGGCACGACCGGCGTTGTCTTTCTCGTCGGCATCATGATGCGTAGAAGTGCGCATCACGATGCTAGACTCTGCCAATGTTGCGAACCACGGTAACCCTCGACGATGACGTGGCGGCCGCGATCGAGCGGCTTCGTCGGGAACGTGCACTCGGGCTCAGCGAAGCGGTGAACGAGCTTATCCGGGCGGGCCTGCGCGTCCGGGCGGGCCGCGGAGAGTTCCGGCAGCGCTCACGGAAGGTCGGCCTGCGCATCGATGTCAGCAATGTGGCCGAGGCGCTTGAGCAGTTGGAGGGTCCGGACCACCGCTGATGCTTGTGGACGCGAACATCCTCTTGTTTGCCGTCGATCGGTCGAGCCGGCTTCACCCGGCTGCTTCGAGGTGGCTCACCGAACGGCTCAACGGTGCGCGCCGGGTGGGGCTTCCTTGGCATTGCTTGGGCGCCTTCCTGCGGATCATCACCCATCCCCGGGCCTCGGACCGACCTCTCTCTCCCGACGAGGCTTGGTCGCACGTCAAGACGTGGCTCTCGGCCGAGGCCTCGTGGATCCCCGAACCGACCGAGCGCCATGCCGAGGTGCTGGGGTCCCTGATCCGCTCGCATCAGCTTCGCGGCAACCTCGTCTCCGATGCCCACCTCGCCGCGATGGCGATCGAGCACGGCCTTACCGTGTGCTCTGCCGATTCCGACTTCGCCCGATTTCCGGAGATCCGCTGGGAGAACCCTCTCATGGCCGGGAGTTGAACCCGATGCTCGCCGCTGGGCTCAACGTCGCAACAGATGCGGTGCATGAGTCTGGCGACGAGATCACGGGGGCAGCCCCGCGTCGCTCCCACGTTCCCGAGACCGGCGAGACGTCGATTTTCAAGATTCCGGCCCCGTCGAGAACTCTTGACGGTTTCACCGACAGGGCTGTGGCGGTTCTCGGGGACAGACGCTGCGGATGATTGCCCGGGGTGCTGACCGAAAACTGTCCGGCGCAACGCGACGATCGACTGAACGGCGCCAGTAAAGGAGACCGCCCGCGTTAACCTTCGACGCATGGTCCGGCGGATCCTTCGCAAGCACGGCTACCCGCCCGACAGTCCGAAAGGGCGACCCAGACCGTGCTCGAGCAGGCGGTGCAGTTGGGATTCGAGTTCTCGGAGGAAGCAGCACTGGAAAGAGGTCGGGAGGCGCGCTCAGGCGGAGATTCTGGGGCCCGCCAGGTAGGCCACGGCTGCCCGGCTATGCGATTCGTCTTGCCCTCGCACGGGCTCTCCCCGCGGTGGTGTCGCCGACCCGCAAGTCGACGACGACAGTGCGTCCGATGATCGGGCGACCCCCCACGCCGAGGCTCTCCGGTGCCACCAGGCCGAGATCGATGCCCGCCTCCCGCCCGACCCATCCTGCAAATCGATTGTGGAGCAAGCCGGTATCGAGGAGACAAGCCACCCCCGTCTCTTCCAGTCCTGCGACGAAGGTGACGACAATCGGGCGCGGCGTCGCATCGTGAATGCCCGGAAGAGGACGGAACGCAAGCTTCACGGCGCGAAGCCGCCGATGTCGACCGTAGGATCCACCGGGACGCGGACGTCACATCAGCCCGGCGGTTGTTCCTCCGAAGCCTCACCGAAGCCACGACACGACCTCTTCTCGAGAGTCGGCGTCGAAGACCACTCTCTCCCCCGCCACCGCAACCCAGCGACCCCGATATGGACGCAGCTCCTCAGCCTGCCCCGCCATCTCCGGCTCCTCCTTGTCGGGATCCGGGACCACCGCAGCCCCCTTGCCGAGACGACCGGTTCGAAATCCAGCTCGGCGCAGGACCGCGCGAGCCTGATCGGTGGTGAAGTCCGTCGCGATCAAGCCCGGTTATCAGCGGGAGGATCTGCTTCGGCGGGAAGCGGCGCCCAGCGATGACAACGAAGTGGTCTCGAATCGGTTCTGCAGTGGCGCGGCCGACGACTCGTTCGATGACTGCCGCGTCCAGGTCGAACCTTCTCCCAGCAATCGTTGCGGAAAGGCCTTCTACTTTCTGCCTTCTTCTCTAATCTCTATATCTATAGGATCGATCCCCGATTCAGAGCGTCGGGGAGGTGTGCCGAGGGTCGCCTCGAAGCCCAGAGATGCCAGTTGCACCCCCGGGGCACCCCGGCCTACTTGATGACCTCTTCGCCCTCGCACAGGGTGAATTTGTCGTCGCCCCGCAAGAGGGTGGCGCAGCTGCCGCTCACCGAGACCAGCTTGTAGTTGCTGGCGAAGGTCTGCCCAGCCGTCACGGTGTAGACCGTGCCGCCCACCTTCACCTGGACCTTGGTCGTCCCCTGATCGTCGAAGACGTCGAGCACCGAGACGCGCTGCCCGCCGGTGGGAGCCGATGCCCCCGCCGCCCCGACGCTCGTGGTCCCGGTCGTGGTGCCCGTGGCCGTCCCGGTGGTGCCGGTGGTGGTGCCCGCGGCCGCCCCCCCGCCGCCACCGGCGACCACTAGGGGGCGGAAGGGGTCTTTGGATTCAAAGACCTCGAAGGTCTCCGGCGGCGGCGAGGCTGTGGCGGTCGTACGTGGGGCGGGAGTGGTCGGTGTGGTGGTCCTAGGCGGGGAAACCGACGGCGTCTCCTCGGGGCCGCCTGAGAACAGCTGGAACACCAGCACCCCTACCGCGACCACCGCCACGATGGCGAGCACGACGAGGAGCGCGGGGTTTACCCGGCGGCTGGGCCCGATCTGTTCCGGGGCGGTTCCCACGAGCCTCCTAGCCTCCCGGGGTCGGGGTCGGGGTCGGGGTCGCGGCCGGCGCCGCAGGCGTCACGGCCGGGGCCGGCGAGACGAACATCTTCATGGTCAACGACGCGGAGAGGCTCGGGAGGCCCTTCGGCCCGGCCCCCAGGTTCACCGCCCCGATCTTCACCGCCCGCGAAAGGTTCTCGAGGCGAGCGAGGAAGTCCTGCACCTGGAAGTAGCCCCCGCTCACGCTCATCGAGACGTTCACCTCGGAATAGGCACCGGCGGGCTGCCCGGGCTGGGCCTGGACCGCCGCCGGCGGGGAGGGGCTGACCGAAGCCCAGTCGACCCCGGAGGTATTCGCGGCGTCCTGCACCTGGAGGATGAACTGGGCCAGCTGCGGATCGTTGGGCATGGCCGTGTCGAGCTGGGCGGCCCGCTGGCGGAGCTGAGGTGCCTGCTGCTGGAGGGCCCGCAGCCGGCCCAGCTCGGCTTCCTTCGCGCGAACCTGCGCCTCCGCCTGGTCGGCCTGCTCGGAGGCGTCCGTGATCCGGCCCGATTGCGGGCTGAAGACCAGGAAGTAGTAGGCGACCGTGACCGCGATCAGGGCCAGGACGAAGAAGAGGATGTTGCGTCTCATTGGTACCTGCCGCTCGCTGCCTGGGTGGAGAGGTCGGCGGTGCTGCCGAAGTTGACGACGTCGCGGGTCGCGACGGTTCCGGAGGTGGCGTTGGGAACCCAGACGTTCTGGAGGCTCTTCAGATCCTGGAGCCGGGTGATCCACTTGGCCACCCCGGGGAAGTCGAAGGTCGTCGACGAGAAGGTGATCGTTCCGAGCTTCGCCGGGGCAGCCGGCTGTCCCGGGGCGGGGGCCGCCGGCGCTCCAGCGGTTCCCCCGAACGTCGTCAGCCACGACTCCTGCGGGATGATCATCGACAGCTCGATCAGCAGGCGCGACCAGTGCACGTCGCCCGCCATCGCGGTTTTGAGCCGGGCCTGCTTATCGTTCACGGTGCGCTCGAGGTTGGCGAACTGCTGGAGGCCCCGGATCTGGGCATTCAGGGTGGCGACCCGGGCCTGCGCCTGGGCGAGCCGGTCGCGCTCGCGCCGGAGCTCGGTCTGCCGGAAGAGGTAGACGCCGACGAGAACCAGCACCCAGACGATGAACAGGACCGCGAGACCGACGCCCTGCTGCCGGGCACGCCGCCGTGCCTGAACCTCACGGGGGAGGAGGTTGATCCGCCTCATTCCTCGGCCGCTCCCAGGGCGAGGCCTACCGCCCCCGCCATCAGGGGCTCCGCCTCGGCGAGCTGGTCCTCGGTCAACCTCAGGCGCCTGCCGAGCTGGAGTCGCTCGAGCGTGCCGGCCTGCTCGACCGGGAGGCGGGTCGCGTTCGCCAGTCGAGCGGGGAGGTCGGAGAGCTTCGATCCACCACCGGTGAGAATCAGACGTGCAATGCGCGTGGCGTCGGCCTGGGCCATGTAGTAGTCGAGCGAGCCGCGGATCTCGTCGACGAACGCATGGGTCCGCTCCTCGAGGATCCTGGCGGCCGCCTGGCCGGACGGCACGGCCTCGGGGCCTTCCATGACCAGGGCCTGCTTGGTGCCCTCCGCCTCCTCGAACGACAGCCCCAGCGAGGCGCCGATGGCCTCGGTGAGGGCGTTGCCGCCGATCAGCAGGATCCGCACGAAGCGGGGGATGCCTCGCTCGTGCACGACGATGTTGGTGATGCCGGCGCCCAGGTCGATGATCGCTTCCCCTTCACCGGCGACCCGGTCGAAGCCTCCCTCCTCGCCCAGCGAGCGGATCAGGGCGAGGGGGATGACATCGACTGCCTCGGGATCCAGACCGCCTCGCTGGACGGTCTGAACGAATCTGGTGACCATGTCCTTCTGGGCGGCGACCAGCAGGACCCGCATCATCCGCTCGTTGGTGTCGGTGACGAACGCGTCGAGGATCTGGAAGTCCAGCACGGCATCTTCGACCGGAATCGGGATGTACTCCTGCACCTGATACTGGATCGCGCCCCGCAGCTCCTCCTCCTCCATGAACGGGAGGTCGACCTGGCGGATGACCACCTTCTGGTTGGCGATGCCCAGTCCGACCTTCTTGGAGGAGAAGCCCCCCCGCTTCCACAGTTGGGAGATGGCCTGCGCGACCGTCTCGTCGTCGGCGATCTCGCCGTCCCGGATGGCCCCCACTGGGAGGGAGATCTGCCCGAAGTTCTCGAGCGTGGGGGGACGGCGAGCGAAGGAGACATGGGCAGCGCGGACGCCGCTCGTCCCGATGTCGAGGCCGATCGCCTCGCGGATCCGAGCCATCAGGGCTGGGCCTGGACGGAACGGTCCGAGAGGTAGCGGTCGATGTCGGACTCGCGGATCCGGTAGTTCTTCCCCACTCGAAGCGCCGGCAGCTGCCCAGACTTGATCAACCGGTACACGGTCATGTTCGAGACCCGCATCATCGCCGCCACCTCACGCACCGTGAGGAGGCGGTCACCGACGAAGCCCTTCCTGCCCGGCATCTACCCCTCGTCTCCGAGTCGGGCGGAACATCGGAGCCCCCACGCGGGAAGCCTCCGGCCGTCCGGTTTTCCGATTTCAGCGTTGCGGGAAGTTGGAGCGCCCAAGTTAACAGGACTGCACAATTATTGTCAACGCCTATATTTCGTACGCAATTACCGACAGGTTTAGTAGTTGCAGAGCTGTAATTTACCCTTGATAGCTCTGGCTACAGGTCAACCCAGCCAAAGCCGGACAAGGCTCCCGCCAACGAGGACCGCGGTAAGGGCGCCAAGGGCCATGAAGGGCCCGAAGGGAAGGGCGTCCTTGCGGCCCTTTCGCTTGAGCAGGATGAGCACGATCCCGGAGATACCGCCCAGGAGGAACGCGAGAAACGCTCCCACGAACACGGTCGACAGGCCGAACCAGCCGAGGTGCAACCCGAGATACGGGGCGAACTTCACATCCCCGCCCCCCATCCCCGCGGGGACTGCGAGCGCGATGAGGAACATCGGCACGCCGTAGGCTGCAGCGCCCAGGAGGCTCTGCAGCATTCGGAACCAGTCGCCTGACAGCCCGCCCGCGCCGACCAGGAGGACGAGCCCCAGAACGGCCGCCGGGCCGAGCACCCGGTTGGGCAGCCGCCGATGCTCGAGGTCGATCGCCGAGAGGATCACCAGCACCGTGCCGAAGGCCAGAAACGCGGGGAGCTCAGCCTGCCATCCGATGCGGAGGAACAGCAGCACCCACAACGCCCCGACGGCCGCCTCGACGAGTGGGTAGCGCCCCGAGATCCGCTCCCCGCAGTGCCGACACCGGCCCCGGAGAAAAAGGTACGAGAACAGTGGCAGGTTGTCGTACCAGGTGATGGGCCGGGTGCATCGAGGGCACGCCGAGCACGGAGAGACGATCGAGAGGCCCCGCGGGAGCCGGTAGATGGCGACGTTGGCGAAGCTCCCGAACACCGTGCCGGCTAGGAGGAGGATCAGGCCGCCGGATGCTGTCTCAGCGCTCAGCGCCCGCTACCGGTCGGACTCGTGCCAGCGCAGCCGGGAGATGCTGAAGGCAAAGCCCGGAATGGCGTTTTTCCAGCACCGGTTGAGCTGGATGCGGATGTTCCCGGCGTCGGAGATCTTGCCCGCCTTCAGGGTCCCGATGATCCAGCCGGTTCCGGCGGCGCCCGATCCCTTGAAGTCGCCCTCGGGGACAAAGATCGCCCCCCACCAGTTGCCGGCGTTGTTCCACTTCACGTTGCCATTGCGGACGACGATGATCCCCATACTGCCGTCGCAGGGAGCGCTCTCCGGAGGGTTCGCCTGGGTCCCCCAGGTGAGGTTGACGTCAAGGGGGCCTGACGTAGGGGCCGAGTCAATGTAGAGCACGAAGAACTTCTGGCCGGCCGCCTTGAGCGCCTGGATATTGTCGGAGATCTGAACCGTGTTCCCGGTGTCATCGACGCAGGTCTTCGAGGGGGGCGGGTCGGCGATCGGGAGCACGGAGGGGCTGGCGTGCTTGCAGTATGTGTTCGTCCTCTTGGCGATCGCCCGGAGCTGGCGGTAGGTGTCGGGGAGGGGGAGGGTCGGGTCGAAAGGGAGCTCCTTCAGGCAGGAGCCGACGTTCTCTGTCTGGGCGGGGTCCTCGCACTTCGGACCAATCCAGGGCGTCGTCGGATAGGCGGGAGCCGGTCCAAGCGCGGCTGGGCAGGGCCAGGGATTCGGGTACGGCCCCCCCTTGTTGTCGCGGTCGAACGGGAACTGGTCCTTCGGGTCGTACGGCGGCTGGCACCCGGAGGTCTCAGCGGGCGGGTGGATCTGGTCCTTCACCTTCGTGAGCCCGCCCTTGTAGGTCGTCCCCAGCGTGTGAATCGCCACGGGCAGCTTGGCCCCGCCCACCCCTGAGTAGAAGATGTCGCATCCGACAGGCCAAGGGCACTCATTCGGGTAGTTGTCGGGGTAAGGAGGGCTGGGAGGGCTGAAGACCGGCTTGGGTGGGTCCGCGCTGCGGTGGAAGACGCTGTCCTGCGCATATACGGAGATGCTGCGCAGGGTGGGGGTGCCGTTCTGGCTCAGCGTCGAGAGCGAGAACATGCTGAAGGGGATGTCGAGCGCGGCGATGAGCACATCCTGCTGGACGGTGGTCAGCCCCGGCCGGGTCGGGCTGTCGCGACGGTCGACCCCCGCCGAGACGATCCGGTAGCGCCCCGGGGGGATCTTATTGTCGACGTCCACCTCGTCGATGACCTTGACGTAGGCGGTGTAGCGGCCGGAGGGGCCCACGTTGCCCTGAAACGGGTCGGCGGGGGGGTTCTTCGGGGCGGCGGGGTCCATCCAAAAACCCTGCCCGGCGACCTTGGGCGCGGTGGCGTCCAGGCTGTCGTCGCTTCGTACCGCGGTGAGGTTGCTTCCCGGCAAGGGGTTCTCTCTCACCTCGGCCAGGGCATGCTGCACCCCGGCCTCGGCCACCGCCAGCGACGACGAGGCCCGCTGCACGCTCGTCGAGGTCTCGAGGTCGCGCGTGGCGCTGATCGTGAGCGAGACACCCAGAACCGACACCACAACCATCGCCAGGACCACCACGATGAGGGCGATCCCGCTCTCATCGGTCGCCCTCCTACCGATCCTGATCAACACGCCTCTAGTCCCTCCTTCACGACTCTCATGAATCGGCGACTCTGAGAGATCCCTTGAGGGCACCTACCCGAACACGTTCCGTAGCTCAACGCCGGTCCGGTAGGAGTGGCCCTGGTTCTCGATCTGGACCGTGGCGCGGATCTCCGCCGAGCTGATCCGGTTCCGCTCGGCGCTGTTCAGGCCCGGGGTCCCGTCGGTGTCCAGCTCGGCTTCCTCGACGACTCCATCCCCATCGGCGTCGAGAGCAGGATCGGTGCCGAAGTACGTGAATGAGAACGCGGCGAGGCTCCTCGCCAGGACCTCGAAGTTGATCCCGTCGATCGACACCCGGAGCTCGCCGCTGGGGGCGTCGTACACGTAAGAGAGCTCCTCGGCCTGCGACGCCAGGATCGCTCCGTCGTCGTTGTAGTCGGCGCTGAAGCGGATCCCGGTCGAGCCGGTCACCTCGTTGACGAAGTCTGCCTCGCGCAGTTCCCGGCTGAGGCGGTCAAGGGCAAGCCGGGCCGCCTCGTTCGCCTCGAGCCAGTCCCTGCCCCTGCTGGCCGTCCTTTCGGCGAAGAAGATGAAGGCATAGAAGATACCCAGGAGCAGGCTCAGGATCAGCATGACCACTGTGATCTCGACGAGGGTGAAGCCGCCCTCGCCCCTTGGCGCATGCGTGAGCCGCTTCATCGCCGATCCACCGCCTGCGCCCGGATCCCTCCGACCGCCACGATGAAACCGCTGCTCTCGAAGCTCAGGTTGCTGGGCTTCGTCACCATTCGGAAGGCACTCTGGAGGGACGCCTGAACTTCCCGGCTGTCGACGGAGATCGAGGTGGTGATCTCCGGAACGGCGCTCCAGGAGAGGACGTAGTCGGCGAGCGTGCGGGTGGGCCCGACCTGGACGTCGATCGGCGCAGGCAGTGCTCCCCCGATCGGCACGGTTTTCTGGATCCAGCTGGAGCCGTCGATCGAGGTCCAGTACCGGACTGCCCCCGTGACGCCGACGTTCGCCACCGCGCCGCCGGCGTCGGCGCGATCGGTAATCGCCTCCACCGAGATCGTCTCGATCTCGACCGTCACGAGGTAGCCGTTCGTCGGGGGGCTGGCGCCGCTGAGAAAGGTGACCGGGAACACCCGGAGCCTCGGCAGGGCGGAGCCGAGACCGGGCCCGCTCGCCCTACAGGTGACCGCCGAGCCGGCGTCGGCACAACTCGTCTCGAGGTACAGGCCCCGCCCGGCGAACTTGGGGAGTGCGACGAAGGGCTTGGCGGTATCAAAGCCGCGGGGATCCAACCCGTCCACCTCGTTGGTCGCCGTGAGCCCGATGGGGCCGCCGAGGCCGACATCGTCCGCTCCGGTGTTGGCGAGGGTGAAGTTGCCGGAAGCGACTTGGGGGACGGAGACAACCTTCGCCGTCACTGCGTCGACCACGCTCGAGCCGATCGTTGCGACCGTGGCGCCGGTGAACGGGTGGACGAGGCTCCCAGCGATCCCGGAGATTGGAGCGAGCGGCCCGGCGTCGGGTGGAGCGGTGAGCGCTCCTCGCGCCCCCAAGATAGGGAGTGGGCCGCTGCCGTCCTCGAGCGTAACCTGCGCCGAGGCTGCCAGCATGTCGTTGCGGGCAGTCGAGCCTTCCCCCTCGAATACCGCCGAGGTGGCTACCCCGCCCCGGACCGACAGCGTGGAGCGGTCGGAGAACCCGGTCTCGATCACGACCATGCTGCCGTCGACCGACCCCTGGAACAATACGTTGCTCAAGCGCGCCTCCCCCACCAAAGAGCGCAGCGTGAAGGTGCGGTCGAAGCTGGCCCCGAAGCGGACCTCGATCTCGACGTCGAGCAGGTTGGTCGGGGGGGCGTCGTTCGTCGCGGAGTTCCACACGTAGGTGGTCGCCGGCTCGGCGGTCGAGCGATCGGTGTGCACAAACCGGCTGACCACGTCCATCTGGTACCGGAAGCGCCCGACCGTGCCGGCCCCCCCGACACAGCCGAGCTGACCGACCTGCGTGGCGCACGTGTAGGTGTCCGTCACCGAGTCGTAGGTCGGACCGCTCGCGCTCGGGAAGTAGAAGTCGAGGACATCGACCTTCCTGGTGAGGGGGGCCGCGTACGCGCGGTAGAGGGGCAGGCGCCGCATCTCCTCCAGCTTCTCCCTCGCCAGATCCTTGGCCAGGGTGCGGTCTCGTGCGGCCCCGGCGGTCCGTATCCCGGCCACCAGGACGCTCAGCACTGCCACGGCGGCGATGCCGAATACCATCATCGCGGCGACCAGCTCGACGAGCGTGAACCCCTCCTCGCCTCGTACCCGCCTCAGCAGGAAGGGCATCACTGCACCTGGGCCCGTGCGGTGAGGCCCGTGACGCTTATCTGGCGGTCCTGGTCGAGACGGATGCTGCGGATCACCACGCTCCCGTCAACGATCGTTCCCGCGGCGTCGGTGGCCACCCCGCGGGGCTGGAAGTAGATGGTCGAGCCCCCGTCGAAGGAGGCACTCTGCAGGTCGATCCCGACGTCGAGGACCTTTCGCTCGAGGAGTTCGTAGTCGGTCACGAGCGGCCCGGTGAAACGGGCGATCTCGTAGGTCTCATCCGCCGGCTTGAACTTGACCCGGAGGATGGTCGCCTCCGCTCTGGCCCGCGCCTGCGCGTCCCGCAGGTCGGTGAGCATCTGGTTGGTGGCCCCGGTGAGGGCTTGGGCACGCCAGTAGGAGATCAGAGCATAGGCACCGAGCCCCGCAAGGATGGTGATGATGCCGAGGACCACGGCTACCTCGATCAAGGTAAAGCCGCGCTCGTTCGAGAGGTCCGGCCGCACCTTCCCTCCCGGCACGATTCGGCGCATTTCACTCCCCCGGCCCTGGAAACCCACCCGTCCTCGTCACGACGATTCGGCCCGGGCGCCAGGGCCCTCGGCCCCATATCGGCATCCTGGCTGCCCGCCTTGATCCCCCGATCCGGGGGCTAGAGCGCCTATAGGCTAGCCCCAGTGGACGACAAACGCATCCATTTTGCTCTCCTTGACCTGGTCGGCCTAGCCCCCGTTGCCCGTATCGGTGCTGCGGCTCCCCTCAGCGGTGTAACCGAGTCCAGCTGGCCTGCGATCGCCCAGGCCCACCTCGCTGGCCGCTGATGTCCTCCATGCATAGCGTCGTCGGCTCTTTGTTTCCTCTGCGGGGCTCGTTCTCCCAGGAGTGGTCCGTTGGAGTGGCATGCGGGGCCTCAACGGGCTTCGAGCGATTTGGACGCGAGCGCCTCAGCGATGTCCGAGTGGATCTGGCTCGCGGCCACGGCTCTTCCCGCCTTGACCGCGGCAGGACGACCAGGGTTGCGGATGTTCCTCCTCCGCTCGTTGTCGCCGTGATCGACTCCCACGCACTCTGGTCGACCGTCGTCTGGTGGGAAGGGGTGACGCTGCCCGGCCCCACTCGGGCCCCTTCTAGGCCTCAACCAGTTCGCCGGTTACCTCGTGCTCCTGGCCCCGCCGCTCCTGACGATCGCACGCCTCAGGCCCTCGCGGGGGGAGGCCGCCACCCGGGGGATTATGGCGTCCTTCGTCTGTCGCCGGCGGCCCCGGGGCCCGAGTGCATCGCGGCCAAGAGCGTGGCAACACCCAGCCTGAGGATGCGCCTCCCCTGGTCCGAGGGAGCCGCCCGGATCGGTACCCGAAACCCCCTGACCGGCTCTGGCCTCGGGCCGTTCGGCGACCACCAGGCCCGCCCCCGGTGCGACGCGGCCTGCTGTCGTGGGAGCGGCGGACGGCACCCAGGAACGCGGGGATCGCCGGTATGCCGATGAGCTGAGCGACGATCAGCATCACGAACATCAGTTCGATGAGCGGCAAGCCCAGCTCCTTTCAAGGCAGTGCCACTTGCTGCCAGCATTGAGTTCGCTCGCCTCCCCGACAAGATCGGCCCTGCACGTGGGTTCTGAACGGTCCGGTTTCGCCCGCCAGCTGTGAAGAGAGGGCGGTTGCCCGCCCTCTCTTCGGGTCGCTCCGCTGCTGAAGTGTCTAGTAATTCCAGCCGTCCGTTGTGACCATCCAACCCAGATCCGTGTTGTCGGGGCAAGCCCCTCCGCCGACTATGACCTGGTAGAACGTCCCGGCTGTGGCCATTGGCCCTGCTGCACCGGCTGCTCCGGTCTGAGCCGAGTCTCCTAGACAGAACGTCTGGCCAGAAGCACTGTCGCTCTGGATCACCAAGGTCTGCCCGTCGGCGCCGACGAACGTGACATCCGCGCCGCGCTCCCGCGCGATCGGGTTGTTCCAGTCGAGGTTCGACTCGATCCCCTCGAGAGTCGTTTCGTCCGCCGGAACGTCGTCAGACAGATAGACCTGTGGGTCCGTGTAGTAGGTCTTCTGCGCCGTCAGGGCGTTCCGCAGGTTGGACTGCGCCTGCCGGTCCTGGGCCCGCCGCCTCGCACCGAGGAAGGTCGGGATCGCGATCGCGATGAGGATGGCAATGATGAGCACCACGACCATGAGCTCGATGAGGGTGAAGCCCTCTTGGTTCTCGAGACGCTTGCGAATGAATCGCATCATTTTTGGTTCACCTCCCTTCGTCGGAGATTCCTGCAACCCCGGCCCGCCCCAGCTGCCTGCGCCCCGACGAAGGGGTGGCAGCCGGACATCGCAGCCGGGCCCGATAGGCCCTGTCACCTCTGCGTCTCCACCTCGCTGCGGGCTGCCTGGTGCCGAGTCCGGGTTTGCTCTCCCGGTTAATCGGCCCCGGGCCGTCCCTGCTTGAGAGTTCCGGAGTCACAACTGACTGGGACCTCAATCCCCTTCCTGGTCCCCCATGGAGACCGCCGTGCTGGTTCGCTGGGCCGTCCGATATGACCAAGCAGGATCATACGGCCAAATCAGTGCAGCTCGCCACTCCCCTTACTTGATGAGGTTGATGATGTTGAACATCGGCATGTACAGGGCGATCACCATTCCACCGACGGTGGCGCCCATCACGGCGATCAGGATCGGCTCGATCAGCGAGGTGAGCGCCGCCACGGTCGACTCGACCTCCTGGTCGTAGAAGTCGGCGATCTTCTCGAGCATGGTGTCGAGGGCTCCGGTCTCCTCCCCCACCGCCATCATCTGGACCACCATCGGAGGAAAGACCTTGTGCCTGAGCAGGGGTTTGGAGATCGCCTCGCCCTCCTTCACGCTCTGCTGCACGTCGAGGATGGCTCGCCCGATCACCTCGTTGCCCACGGTCTCCGATACGATTTCCAACGCCTGCAGGATAGGGACGCCGCTTCGCATGAGCACTGCCAGCGTGCGGGAGAACCGGGCCAGTGCGACCTTGTGGAACAGGGGACCGAAGACCGGTACTCGGAGCAGGAACACGTCGAATTGGTACCGACCCTTCTCCGTGGCGATGTAGCGGCGAAGCGCATATGCGGCGGCGATCACGAGCCCCAGCACGATGTACCAGAACTTCGCCACGATGCTGCTCACGCTGAGCAGGATCCGGGTGGGAAGCGGCAGGATGCCGCCCAGCTCGCTGTAGAGCTCCTTGAACATCGGGACGACGAACACCAGCATGGCGATGAGGATCAGGGTCACGAAGACCGCCACCACCACCGGGTAGGTCATCGCCGAGCGGATCTTCTGGCGAAGCGCCACCTGCTTCTCGAGGGTGTCGGCAACGCGCAGGAGCACCGAGTCGAGCACACCGCCGGTCTCGCCGGCCCGCACCATCGCCACGTAGAGCTTGTTAAACGCCTTCGGGTGCCTCGAGAGCGCCAACGAGAGCGACGAGCCGGTCTCGACGTCGGTGCGCACCTCGCCGACGATGCGGGCGAGCTCGGCGTTCTGGGTCTGCTCCGTCAGGATGTTCAGCGCTCGCAGGATCGACAGCCCCGAGCCGATCATGGTAGCGAACTGGCGGGAGAGGATCGCCACGTCCTTCAGCTTGATGCGCTTGCCCAGCTTGCTCAGGCCGGGGATGGCGACGTCGCGCCGGAGTCCTCCGGCCCGGCCCTCGGTGATCTCCAGCGGGGTGAGGCCCTGCTGCCGCAGGCGCGAGGCCACGACGGCCTGGCTCTCGCCCTCGGCAGTCCCGCTGACGACGTTGCCTGATCGGTCCCGGACCCGGTATGCGAATGTCTGCGCCATCCTCACCCTCTCCTCGGCTCGCGATGCTACGTCCGGCCTGGGCCCAACCTTGGGCAATCCTAAGCCCGGCGCACCAGCTCCTTGAAGTCGTCCAGGTTTTGCGCCCGCTCGGACGCAACGTTGTAATCCACCCGGTCCATCTTCACCAGGCGGGCCAGGGAGGCGTCCATGGTCTGCATCCCAAACTGCCCGCCCGCCTGGATGGCGGAGTAGATCTGGTGGGTCTTTGCCTCCCGGATCAGGTTGCGGATCGCCGGCGTGGCCATCAGCACCTCCGTCGCCACCACCCGGCCTCCGCCCTGGCGGACCGGCATCAGCTGCTGCACGACGATGCCCTGGAGGCTGGCGGCGAGCTGGATGCGGATCTGCTGCTGCTGGTGGGGTGGGAAGACGTCGATCACGCGGTCGACGGTCTGGGAGGCGTCCTGGGTGTGGAGGGTGGCGAAGACGAGGTGCCCGGTCTCGGCGGCGGTGAGGGCGGTGGCGATGGTCTCGAGATCGCGCATCTCGCCGACGAGGATCACGTCGGGGTCCTGGCGCAGCACGTGGCGGAGCGCGGAGGCGAACGATTTGGTGTCCGTCCCCACCTCACGCTGGTTGATCACGGAGTGGTTGTGCTCGTGGACGAACTCGATGGGGTCCTCGACGGTCATGACGTGGACGTCTCGGCTGCGGTTGATCACGTCGACGAGGGCGGCGAGCGTGGTCGACTTTCCCGATCCGGTGGGCCCGGTGACCAGCACCAGCCCCCGGTTCAGCTTGGCGAAGCTGCCGATCTGCTCCGGCAGGCCGAGGTCGCGGATCTTGGGGATCTCCCCAGGGATCAGGCGGAATGCGGCACCGACCGCGTCGCGCTGCAGATAGAGGTTCACCCGGAACCGGCCCTCGCCGGGCATGGTGTGGGAGAAGTCGAGCTCCCAGTTCTCCTCGAAGCGGTCCCGGTTGCGCTGGGTGAGGATCCCGTACAGGCCTCGGCGCAGCATTCTTGCCTCGAGCACCGGGTACTCGACCAGGCGGACGAGGTGGCCGTGGAGACGGATCACGGGAGGAGCCCCCATGGTGAGGTGAAGGTCGCTCGCCCCCCGGGCGATCACGATCCGGAGCAGCTCACCGATGGGCAGCTCGGTGTCGGGCTCCGCCCGGGCCTCCTGCTCACGATGGGCGGCGGCCTCCCGAAGAAGGCCGTTCTCCTCGGGCATCGGGCTCGGATAAGTCACCCGGGAGGTGCTGCGCTCGGGCCCCTGGTAGTCGTCTCCTCCAGCCTGCTCCATCGAACTCCTCCTCGACAACGTCGGGCGCGACCGGGCCGCCCGCGTATTCACGATCGGTATCTTGGCCCTTCCCCTGTAGCGAGATGTCAATCCTTGGGGACACTTGGGTCCGGATCACACCACGACCCGCTGAATCTCCTCCAGGGAGGTCAGGCCCATCCGCACCTTCTCCAAACCGTCAATTCGAAGGGTGATCATCCCCTGCTGCTCCGCAACCCGTGCGATCTCCTCCGACGAGCGCCGCTCGACGGCGAGCCGCTCGATGTCTTCGGACATGATCATCACCTCGTGCAGGGCGAGGCGGCCCCGGTAGCCCGTCCTGGAGCAGTAGGCGCACCCGACGCCCCGGAAGATCTTAGGGACCTCCTCCTCGTCCCCGATTGGAAAGCGGTTCTCGAGGAGGGCTTCCCGAGTGGGCAGGTAGGGCTCCTTGCACTTCTCGCACAGTCGGCGGGCCAGTCGCTGGGCGACCACGGCGTCGACCGCAGAGGAGACCAGGAAGGGCTCGATCCCCATCTCGGTGAGACGCGTCACCGCGCTGGGGGCGTCGTTGGTGTGCATCGTGGTGAGCACGAGGTGCCCGGTGAGGGCAGCCTCGATCCCGATCTGGGCGGTCTCCCGGTCTCGGATCTCCCCGATGAGCACGATGTCGGGGTCGGCGCGCAGGATCGACCGAAGGGCGTTGGCGAAGGTGAGGCCCGCCTTCGTGTTCACCTGCATCTGGTTCACGCCGGCGAGCCGGTACTCCACCGGATCCTCGACCGTGATGATGTTGCGATCGGTCTTGTTGAGAATGTTGAGGGTGGCGTAGAGCGTGGTGGACTTGCCCGAACCGGTCGGGCCGGTCGCAAGGATCATCCCGTAGGGGCGCAGGAAGGCCCGCTCGAAGCGCTTGAAGTTGGTCTCGAGGAACCCCAGATCCTCCAGCTTCATCAGCGCGCTGGACTTGTCCAGGATCCGCAGCACCACCTTCTCGCCGTAGACGGTGGGCAGGCTGGCCACCCGCACGTCGATCGCCTTGCCGCCGACGACCAGCCCGATGCGCCCGTCCTGGGGGATCCGGCGCTCGGCGATGTCCATCTCCCCCATGATCTTGAGCCGGGAGACCACGCCACCCTGAATGGTCTTCGGGGAGCGCATCACCTCGTGGAGGACCCCGTCGATGCGGTAGCGGATGCGCAGGTCCCTCTCCTGCGGCTCGACGTGGATGTCCGAGGCCCGCTCGGCGACCGCCTGGGTGATGAGGAGGTTCACCAGCCGGACGATGGGGGCGTCGTCTCCGGTCTCGGCGATGTCCTCCTCCTCGACAGGGAGCTGCTGACGCTCGTCGTGCTTCGGGGAGGCGATGTTCTGAACCGTACGGTCGAGGCGCTGCACCCTCGAGATCGCCGCCAGGATGTCGGTGGCGGTCGCCACCACCGGCTTCACCTCCCGGCCGGTGAGAGTGCGGATGTCGTCGATGGCGAGCACGTTGGAGGGGTCGCTCATCGCCACGATCAGCTTGGAGTCCTCGTAGCCGATCGGAAGCGCCCGGTAGCGCTTCGCCAGGCTCTCCGGGATGAGCCCGGCGGCGGTGGTGTCGACCGAGATGTCGGTCAGCTCGACGAACTCGAGCCCGATCTGGCGGGCGAGCAGGGCGATCAGCCCCGACTCGGTGACCCAACCGCGCTCCACCAGGATCCGTCCGAGCGACCGGCCGGTTCGCTGCTGCTCCTCTTTCGCCTCGTCGAGCTGATCCTCGCTGATGAGGCCTTTTTCGAGAAGTAGCTCGCCCAGATCCTTCTTCTTCGGGGTCATGTCCCTCCGAAGGACGCGTTTGCTACTAGATCGAACCGATTAGCCGTCAACTATAGCCCTGTGGTTTCTCGACGGCGGCAGCGACGATCGAGCGCTGTGCCTGGGACGGGCCAGGCTCAGTCGGCCCTGACCCGCATCAGCATCGCCCCGAGGACCAGCCCGATCACAACCATCCAGCCCATCAGCATGTATGCCGTCACCGGGCGGGCATAGGCGATCACCGCCCCCATCCACCCCGAGGCCGCCGCGGCGAGCTGGATCAGGCCCACGGCCGCCCGAGGCTGGAACCCGATCCGAACCAACCGGTGGGAGATGTGGTCCTTGCCAGGCTGGATCGGTGACAGCCCCCGTCGCAGCTACGACAGGGTGACCATCAGCGTGTCGAGGATCGGCACGGCCATCACGGCGATCGGCACGAAGAAGGTCACCCGAGCGATGTTGTCGAAGCGAAGGTCGAGGCCGAGCGCCGCGAGCAAGAACCCCAGGAAGAGGCTGCCGGTGGCCCATGAAGATGCGGGCCGGGGAGCGGTTCCACCACCAGAACCCAATGGCGCACCCGGTGAGCGCCGCCGCCAGCGAGGCGACCAGGAACTGCCCGGAAAGGGCGGCGAGCCCGAAGAAGAAGGCCGAGGCGATCGCCGAGGCCCCCGCGGTCAACCCGTCCATGTTGTCCATGTAGTTGACCGCGTTGACGATCCCCACCACCCAGGCCAGCGTGATCACGAGATCGACCGGCCAGATCCCGGACAGCTGGACGCGGATCCCGACCGCGTAGAGCAGGCCCGCCAGGGCGATCTCGATCGGAACCTTGACCCAGCCCCGGACGACGTGCAGGTCGTCCCAGAGGCCGACGAGGGCAAGCACAGCGCAGCCCCCCAGGACCGCGGCGATGCCGGTGTAGGACCCTGCGACGTCGCGCACCAAGGCCCCCGCCGAGACCGAGACCAGGAAGGAGAGAATGATCGCCACGCCGC
The DNA here is from genome assembly GCA_050693875.1 of Actinomycetota bacterium. Taxonomy (GTDB): domain Bacteria; phylum Actinomycetota; class CADDZG01; order JAHWKV01; family JBOGWP01; genus JBOGWP01. The sequence goes on along the minus strand of JBOGWP010000178.1, from coordinate 1,941 downwards.
CGAGGTAGGGGACCGAGTCGGTGTGAAGCTTGCGGGCGGAGGGCAGGTCCAGCACCCCGAAACGGATGGCGACCCGTCGGGCGACCGGCGTGGCAAGGAGAGCCCCGGCCAGGGCAACGACGAAGGCGAGACCGTAGGTGAGCGTCATGACGGACCCTGACGACGGCGCCCCTTCCCCCGTAGGCCACCCCGAGGTAATGGAGGCTCTCCAATGAACGGCCCCAACTGTGCACGGGTTGCGCCGGCCGCCCGGCCCAGTGACGTCATCGGGTGGTAGTGACGATAGCGATTGCCCTTTGTTGGCGGTCCCAAGGGCTTCTCACCGCGTCGATGCGCTGCTGGGCTGCTGCCGACCAACACGCGGGACATCATGGCCCGAATTGGTTCCTCCGGGGGCCCTCCACAGGGGCGGAGTGCCATCCGAACCCGCCTGGTCACTCGACCAACTCCGACGACATCCACGTCTGGGACGGCTGAGTAGACTCTCGGGGCGATGACAGTCCGTGGATGGTTGGGCAGGGTTCTTCTCTTCGGAGCCCGCCATCACCCCTCGTCCCTTGAAGTCGGGGCTGATGTCCTCGGGAAAGAGTCCATTTTCCCGCCCCCGTCCGAGCGGGATTTGTGAGACCTCCAGGATCTCGCAGATTCGCAGACGACCCCTCGCCGTTCCCCTCGGCCACGGCGTCCCTAGGCCTGCGCGGTGAAGGCGTCGAAGGCCATCGCCCTACCGGCAGGTGGAGCGGCTGTTCGAAGCGTTCGCCGACAAGGCGCCCCGGAACTGCCGGATTCCGGACGCGGAGCTGCGGCTCCCTACGGCAGACCCCTTGCGCGCACAATCCTCACGCGATGCGTTCGATGCCCGGGAAACGGTCGAATTCCGCGTCAAACGAAAGGATGCGCCGGACCCCGTGTGCCCGCATGACCGCCAAGTGGACGGCATCGCGGGCTGAGAGGCCGTAGGCGCCCAGCACTATTCGCTTCGCCGTCTCGGCTTCCTCCAGCCTGACGGGGTACACCTCGTCAACGAGGTCGAGCACCGCGTCGAACGCCGGCTGGATCGCGTCGAGCCGGCCGAGGGCCGAGTATCGATGCAGGATCTCCTGGAGCACCTCGGCGTCCGTCACGAGGCGTTGTTCCTCGGTGATCAGGTCCTCGAGCAACCGTTGGGTTCGAACCTTGTTGGGATGGGTCGCGCCCACGAGGTACATCGGGATGTTCGAGTCGATGAGGATCAACCTCCGAGGTACCCTCGCTCGATCTCCTCGAGCAACTGCGCGATGTCGCCGGTTGGGAACTCGTGGCGTACTGCCTCCCGCAGGGCGGTGAGCTTGCGCCTGGGTTCACCCGAGGGCCGTTCGGCGCGCGCCCGTCGCAGGACCTGGCGCACCCACTCCGACAGCGTCATGCCCTCCCCGACGGCAATTGCCCGCAGCTGCTCGAGCTCCTCGTCCGAGACCAGGATCTGAAGGCGGCGCTTACTCATGGGGTGAGTATAACGTACTTATCCCATGCTACCTCGCTCCGTCGGCCCATCGACTGGTGCCCAAGCGACGGACGTCGCCGCACCCCGCCGGCCCGGGGGGTCTCAGTCCCCGAGAGCATCCCTCCCCGTCGCCGCCGCCCACATTGCCTCGAGCGGGGCCGGGCGGCGGGTCCATATCTCGAACGAGAGCGCCGCCTGGCGGACCAGCATCCCCAGCCCCCCGAAGGCGCTCGCTCCCCGCTCCCCGAGCCTCGAGCACCAGGCGGGTCTCCGGCGGGTGGTAGACCACGTCGGCCAGACGGCGCGGCCGGATCCCCTCGGGATCGATGGGCTCCCCCGCCTGCCCCACCGGGGTGGCGTTGACGATCAGGTCGGCTCGTGCCGCAAGCCCGACCGGGACCCCTTCCCAGGGGACGGCCGCGAAGGGGGCCGGATCGGCAAGTCCCCGCAGCGCCTCG
>JBOGWP010000177.1:0-3505 GCA_050693875.1 Actinomycetota bacterium | reverse complement strand
CGCCTGCCCCACCGGGGTGGCGTTGACGATCAGGTCGGCTCGTGCCGCAAGCCCGACCGGGACGCCGTCCCAGGGGCCGCGAAGGGGACCGGATCGGCAGGCCCCCGCAGCGCCTCGGCCCGCAGCGGGTCTCGGGCCACCGCGGTGATCGAGGCCACGCCGGCTGCGGCCAGCGCCGCCACGATCGACCGGGCGGTGCCTCCGGCGCCCAGGACCAGGGCGGCGGCGCCGGAAAGCGAGACGCCGGCATCCTCCCCCAGGAACCGGACCAGCCCGTCGCCGTCGGTGTTCCATCCCACCAGCTCCCCCTCCCGCATCTCGACGGTGTTGACCGCCCCCACCGCCGCTGCGGTCCCCTCGAGCCGGTCCACCGCCGAGGCGGCGGGGACCTTGTGCGGGGTGGTCACGTTGAGGCCGGAGGCGCCCGCCGACCGCAGGCCGCGGACGGCCTCGATCGCATCGCCTTCCTCGACCGGGAACCCCACGTAGACCCAGTCCAGCGCCAGGGCCCGGAAGGCGGCGTTGTGGATCGCCGGCGACAGCGAGAAGTGCACCTGGGTGGGCGAGCCGATCAGACCCGCCACTCGGGTGGCGCCGCTGAGGGCGGTCAGGGAGTCCGGCAACCCCGCGCCTTCGCGCGCAGGAACTCGTCGTAGCTGGCGGTGAAGCGGTGGTGGACGCAGTCCGCGGAGAGGACGAACCAGAGTGCGCCAGTCTGCGCCGGCTCGAGGGCGGCGACGATCGAGCCGAGCCGCGGGCTGGCGATCGGGGTCGGCGGCAGGCCGGGACGCGTCCGGGTGTTGTAGGGGGAGTCGACCGCGAGGTCGCTCTGGGTCAGCGGCTGCCCCTCGTACTTGCGGACCGCGTACTGCACGCTGGCGTCGATCCCGAGCTCCATCCCCCTGGCGAGGCGGTTGTGGATGACCGCCGAGATCATCGGCCGCTCCTCGTCCGCCTTCGCCTCCTCCTCGATCATCGAGGCCACGACGAGGATCTCGTAGGGGCTGCGCCCGAGGGCGGCGGCCTTGCCCATCGGGGCCCGTGCGACCTGCTTCTCGAACTCGGCGACCATGCGCTTGACGAGATCGGGCGCGGTCTCGCGCTCGATCACGTGGTAGGTGCTCGGATACAGGAACCCCTCGAGGGTCTGGCCGCCGGGAGGCAGGATCGAGGGCGGCACCGTCGCTGCGGTGGCGGCCTGGAGGAACTGGTCGGCCGGGATGTGCGTGGTGGACCCCACCTTCGCCGCAGTCTGCTCGGCGTTGAGCCCCTCGGGGATGGTGAGCTTGGCGAAGTCGACCGGGGGCCCCTTCTCGAGCGCGGCGACGACGTCGGGGAAGGGCATCTCCTCACGAAGCTTGTACTCCCCCGCCTTGAGGTCGGCGCCGACCCCCCGCATGCGCAGGAAGATCCGGAAGGCCAGGGCCGACGAGACCACGCCCTCCTGCTCGAGCTGCTGGGCGATGTCGCGCCCGGACGTTCCGGGCTCGACCATCACGCTGACCTCCCGCCCGTCGCTGCGCCCGGCCGAGGTGGCCGACCGGTAGAGGAGGATGACCACCGCCCCGCCCGCCACGAGCAGGCCGGCGACGACCCCGACGGCGACGAGCGCCTTGCTCACGAGCGGGCCTGGGGGCTGTCGAGGAACGACTGGAGCAGCAGCGCCGCGGCGCTGGCATCGACCAGCCGCCGGCGGCGGGGGGCCCGATGCCCCAGGCCGATGAGCGCCCGGTCGGCCGCGGCGGTGGTCAGCCGCTCGTCGACGAGGCGGACGGGGATGTCGACGCGGGCGGCGAGGGCGTCGGCGAGGGCGCGCGCCGGCCGAAGTATTCCCTGCGCCCGACCCCGATCACGTCGCTCCCGTAGACTGCCCGACGTGAGCGGCCAAGCCGAGTCGGACATCCTCACCTTCCGCCTCGCCGACCGGTTGCGCACCGAGCGAGACGTCCTCGTCGCGTACCTCTTCGGATCCGCGGCGCGCGGACGATCGGGGTCCCTGTCCGACGTCGACGTGGCGGTGCTCTTCGCCGAGGGCGCGAGTTTCGGGACCCGGCACCTGGAGCTGATCGATGCCGTCACCGAGGTGGTGGGCTCGGAGCGGGCCGACGTCGTGGTCCTCAACGAGGCCCCGGCGGCCCTGGCGTACCGCGTGCTGAAGCACGGTCGGGCCATCGTCGTGCGGGACGAGCGGGCGCGCCTCGACCACTGGTGTCGGACGGTCGAGACGTACCTCGACATGGAGCCGATACGCCGGCGAATCGAGGAAGGCCTTCGACATCGGCTCCAGGAGGGGCGGTTTGGTCGACCCTGAGGCGATCGGGCGGCGCCTTCTGGAGCTGGAGCGCCGCCTCACGACGCTCCGGGCGATCGCGGGGGCCGGGAGGGAAGGATTCCTCGCCGACGATGCCTTGCAGACCCAAGCAGAGCGCCACCTCCAAGTCGCCCTCCAGGTGGCACTCGACATCGCTACCCACCTGATCGCCGAGGAGACCGCGGAGGTGCCCGACAGCTACGCCGGTGCCTTCGCGATCCTGCGGCGGATGGGCATCGTCGACGAGGATCTTGCCGCCGCGCTCCGCAGGGCGACCGGGCTGCGCAACATCCTGGTCCACGGGTACCTCGATGTGGATCCCGAGCGGCTCTGGGAGCACCTCGGCCGGGTCGACGACCTGGAGGTGTTCGCCGGCAAGGTCGACGGCTACCTGCGGGCGCGGGGCTTGTAGATTTCGTGGCGCCGCCGGCCCTCTGATCGCGGTCGGACGCCCTGGGCACGCCCGCTCGGGACCCCTCATCCTCCGAGGCTCTTTGGATCTCGAGCCTGAGGACATTCAGGAAGCCCGCCGCGGAAACGGTGGGTGAGTGGGAGCTGCCAATGCGCGACATTTCGTGAGGTTCCGTCAATCGACGACAACAACCGCTCACCGGGCTCGGCTGAGGGGCCGCAGCGAACGGGTCACGATCCGACGCACGTTCGGGACTCCTGGCTCCAACGCAGGCGGTCTCAGCGGCTTACCGCGACGAACCTCGTTACCCCCTGCTTGGACGGCCCCGGAAACCCGGAGGATCGTCGAGTCAGGAAAACCTGACGATCTCGCCGACAGGTATCGGGCCACGGCCGGGACAAGGGCCAACCAGCGGTGCTCAGCCCCCGAGAACCTCCTCCCCCCTCGCCGCCGCCCACATCGCCTCGAGCGGGGCCGGGCGGCGGGTCCAGATCTCGAACGAGAGCGCCGCCTGGCGGACCAGCATCCCCAGGCCCCCGAAGGCGCTTGCTCCCCGCTCCCGAGCCTCGAGCACCAGGCGGGTCTCGGGGGGGTGGTAGACCACGTCGGCCACGACGGCGCCCGGCCGGATCCCCTCGGGATCGATGGGGACGTCCTCCCCCGCCTGCCCCACCGGGGTGGCGTTGACGATCAGGTCGGCTCGTGCCGCAAGCCCGACCGGGACCCCTTCCCAGGGGACGGCCGCGAAGGGGGCCGGATCGGCAAGTCCCCGCAGCGCCTCG
>JBOGWP010000176.1:0-2255 GCA_050693875.1 Actinomycetota bacterium | reverse complement strand
TCCATCTGGCGACCGCGATCTCCCTTGGGAGGGACCTGGGAGCGCTCTGCGCCTACGACATCCGCCTCGGTACCGCTGCCGTCTCGAAGACCATCGACGTGCTCGCCCCCGCCTGAGGGGAGGACTCGGCATTGGGGCAGGTCTCGGGCTGACAGCCGCGGGGGTCATCGCCGGATTCATGGGCGGCTGGTAGGACAAGGTATGGATCTGGGCGTCGCTCGGCATGCTCGTCGCGGTGACCCTGGCGATGTTCCCTCTGGCCCGGCGGCTTTCCGGCGGCTGCGGAGCGCCCTCAACGACTTGCAGGCGGAGGGTGAGGAGGAGTCCGGGGATCTCGAATCGGTGCTGTCGTCGCTGCCGGTGGTCCTCATGGCAGTGGTCGGCATCGGGGGAACCGTCGTGCTGCTCTGGCTGAAATGTTCAAGCCGTTCTGCTGCAGCCGGCCGGAGCTTCCCAAGGAGCTGGCTGCGGCGGCTGCGCGTGCGGCCGAGCCCCTGGCCCCGCCGGGCGCGGCGGCCGCCGTCCCCACGAGTCCAGCAGCGACCGCCCGGGCCCCGGGAGCCGAGGAGGTCCCGAGCCGGTGCCTCACGATCTCGGACGAGCTCGCACAACCTGTCGCACGGTCTCACGCAGAGCACCCATGTGCGAAGGGGAGCCGCGGTGGCCTCGCCGAACCTTCCCGGAGTGTTTCTCATCTCCGCCGACGTCCAGGGGCGGGGGCTCAAGGGCTCAACCGACATCGCCACCCGGGCGACCGACGGGCTCGAGCGCTGGACGTGGATCGTCGCAGTCGACGATGCGGCACGTCGCTTCTCCGGCTTTCCCGACGCCGCGCTCGATCCAAGCTGCCCCGGGCGCCACGCCGGTAGAGAATTCGCGTGCGTGCGCTCGCAGTCTCCTCGGCGTCGAGGTCGCCGCTGCGCCGGGCGCCACCGCCAACGCGGCGAAGACCCCCCGGGTCCAGCCGCCCGAGCTAGTCGCCCATCATGGCTCGACCACGCTCGAGGGGACCGACGAGCGCGATCGCCTGTAGGGGCAGCGGAGGGAGTTCGGGTGAGCTACCAGAAGATCGCGATCGGCACCGACGGGTCGCCGACGGCCGAGATCGCCGAGGTCACGGCAGCCCGCCTGGCCAACACCTTCGGAGCCGCGCTTCTCATCGTCCATGCCCATCAGCCCACGTCGCGCAACGGAGCTGACGGCATCCCCGAGCGACGCCCGCGACCGGGCTGGAGCGGCCGGGGGCCGTGTCGAGACAATCGGGCGAGCGGGCTCGGCCGGCGACGTCCTGGTCGAGGTGGCCGATCAGGAGGGCGCCGACCTGCTGGTCGTGGGCAACGTCGGTATGCCTGGGCGGATCCGGGCGCGACTTCCCAGCGTCCCGAACTACGTCTCGCACCGCTCGCCCTGCGACCTGCTCCTCGTCAACAGCGTGCAGCACAAGCCGCTGCTCGTCGCCGAGCGGTATCGACGAATGCTGATCGCTACCGACGGCTCCCGGACGGCGACCGAGGCGGTCCGGCGGGGGGTGGAGATCGCCGAGCGGCCGGGAGCCGACCCTACTGCTCTTCGTCGGAGAGGAACGCCGCGGGTGATCCGCATTCGAGAAGACGCCCGAAGCCGTCCGCGCCGGCCACATCGAGACGAGGATCGTCCCGGGCCAGCCGGTGGACGGCATCTGCGACACCGTCAAGAAGGAAGGCTTCGGCCTCATCGTCGTGGGCAACCAGGGGATGAACGCGGGGGGGAAGCGCACCCTCGAGTCGGTACCCGACCGCGTCACCCACTTCGCCCCCACCGACTTGCTCGTAGTGCGAACGGTGGCGGTGGGCGTCCGGGACCTGCGAGTTGGGGAGGGCGGTCTGGTGATGGCCGGGGGCCGAAGGTTCGCGGTGTACCGGGACGAGCACGGAACCGTCCGCGCGCTCTCCCCGAAATGCACCCACATGGGAGGCACGGTGGTGTGGAACCGCCGCGAGCGGACCTGGGACTGCCCGTGCCACGGTTCGCGCTTCACGCCTGAGGGCGAGGTCGTCGAGGGGGCCTGCCACGAGGGCGCTGGAGCGCCAGGAGATCGAGGAGTCGTAGCCGCGCTGCGCACCGGGCCGCCAAGGGCGAGAATCTAGTCTAGTGCCTCAGAAGTTCCTTGACATATAGACTTGGAGCAGTTAGAGTGCACATGTGTACGCCGCACTCGATCTGCCGCAAGTAAGCGCCGAGGATCGCAACACCTTGGAGATGCTCGTGCGGTCACG
>JBOGWP010000175.1:0-12857 GCA_050693875.1 Actinomycetota bacterium | reverse complement strand
GGCAGCTCTTCCGCATGGAACTGCCCCTCCGGCTCAAAGGCTGAGACTCTCCCCCCGGAACGATGTGCTGAGGGAAACCTTTCGCGCTCTCACGGAACGATGTGCTGGTGTTTGTGACGTAGGCTCCCAGCTGGAGCTCGAGGACGGCGACTTCGTCTCCTCGTCCGCGGATCGATGCGACGGTGCCGGCGGGGTCGGACGAGATCACGACGTCGAAGCGGTCTTCACGCAGCGCCTCAGCCGCCTCGCGCAGCCGCTCGTCGTCGGTCAGTACGTGCACCCGGGTGCGGCCCGGATCCGCGGACGCCAATCCCGGCTCAGGCCGACGTGCGCTCGCCCTCGCCGCTCATCTCGTCGCGGAGGCGCGCCAGCAGCCCGGCGACATCCACGGTGAATCCGGGATTGGTCTCGAGCAGGCGCTTGATCGACGCGATGAAGGTGTCCGCGGCCTCCTCCCCGGCCTCGATGGCCTCGGGCAGCATCGCCAGGTAGTGCCGGCCGAACCGGATGCCGCAGAAGGGGCACCGTCCGGAGGTGCCCTCCGGCTCGGGGAGGATCTGCGTGAGCAGGAACCGTCGCCCGCAGTTGCCGCACGCCGCTTCGATCCTCACGTCGCCGTTCCTGACCGCATCGCTCGATTATGAGCCACCGCGCTCGACGCCGGCATCATGCCGCCTCGCCGGCGGAGGCCTTGTCTATGGCCGAGCGGATCAACCCGAAGTCGCCCTCCCCGATCTCGCGGACGTTGCCCTGGAAGGCCAGCCGCCAGTGCTCCGCAGGCCATTTCGACACGTAGGCCATCTTGCGCGCCAGCCCCTCAGCCGGGACCCATCCATCTCGAGCCAGCACCCGCTCCTTGCGGATGGGAACCCGCCACGGATAGTCCTCGTCCTTCTTCTTGCCCGACGACCAGATCGGTTCGTGGTCCTCGAAATACGCGCCGGTGATCGTGGCGTAGCCCGCGAATGCCTGGTCCCCGGTGACGTACCACACGAGCTTGTCGCCCTCGGCCATCCGCTCGGCCTTGCGGCGATGGCGGCTCTTCATCCCCTGCAAGCGAAACCCCATCTCTTTCGTCGCTTCGAAGTTGTCGGGGCTCCCGACGACGATCCAGTACGCCACAGCTCACCCCCTCGGGCTGCCCGGTCGCGCTGGGGCGCGCTCCCGCCGCCTCGATCCTACGAGCAGATGCAGCCCGAAGGCGACCAAGAACGAGGGGAGCGACGCCCCGAGCCAGGGAAAGCGCACCGAGAGAGGCTGGCCGAAGAGGCGCTCGGTCAGGCCAGTCCACCAGTCGAGCGGGGTGGGGGCGATCCAGTGGTAGACGAGGAAGCCTGCGAGCCATCCGAGCACCGCGCGGAGACGGACTCCCCCGGCGGATACCCGGTTTCCCAGCACGAAGTAGTCCGCGAACCACACGCCGAACAGCGGGAGAAAGACGCTGCCGAGCAAGAACAGGAACAGCTCGTAGGTTCCCATCGAGAACCGCCCGGCCAGCCCCGCGCCGAGCAGGGTAACCACGACCACGAGCACGCGCCCGTCGGCCCCCGGCACGATGTTCCGCAGCGACACCGCGGCCGAGTAGGCGTCGGCGAACGCCTCGTCCGTCTCCCCGACGAGCAGCCCTGCCAAGAGGAGGCTGCCGGTCAGGCCCGCGCCCCCGAGCGAGACGAGCGCCATCGCCAGACCGGCGGGGTCGGGCGAGGCACCCTTGACCCCGGCAACCAGCAGGGCGCCGAGCGCGTAGAACCAGATGTTGGCGGCGAGGTATCCCCCGAAGGTCCCCCAAAACGATCCGCGCCCCGCTCGCGAGAAGCGGTTGTAATCCGCGACCAGCGGAAGCCACGAGACGGGCATCACGATCACCAGGTCGAGGGGGGGCCCGAGCAGCGCCGCCCCGCCGGCCCCTGGTCGTGCAAACAGCCCCGCGAGATCGACGGTGAGCAGCACGTACCCGGAGACGATGACGCCGATCGCGAGGAGCACCCAGATGCCGAACCGCTCCATCCAGGCCCGGACCACGCCGAGCGGTCCCCACGACACCAGGGCCAGGACGAGGGCCGTGAACAGCGCCAGCCACAGGCCGAACGACGAGAAGCCGAACAGGACGGCCCCCAAGTGCTCGCCGACGAGCGCCATCGCCCACAGCTCGACGGCGGTCCAGCCGAGAAGCTGCGCGGCGTTGAGGACGCTGGGGATCCACGAGCCCTGGTTCCCGAGCACCGGCCGGAGCAGGGTCATGGTCGGCCGGCCTTCCCGCGCGCCGGCCAGCCCGCCGAAGGCGAGCAGCACGCAGCCCAGGATCGACCCGAGCACGATCGCCACGATTGCCGGCGTGAGCGCGAGCCCGAAGCCGAATTGCTTGGGCGGCGCGACGAGCAGCGCGCCGGTGATGATCACGAGCAGCCCGACGCCGAGGTCTCCCCACAGCACGGCGATGTCGATTCCGGAGAGCCGCCGGCCCGCGTCGGGCACCGGATCGATGCCCCAATGCGCCGCCTCGACGTCCTGCTTGATCGAGGGCATTGCCTCCCTCCGCCGGCATTACCCGGATCAGGTTCGAGGGTCGCCGGCGGGTGCAGCCGGCCTCTCAGCCCGGTCCCCGGGCTCCCCTGCAGCGCGGAGCATACCGCCGATCGCCCTGCCGCCCGGAATCCTGATCCTGGCTTACCTGCGCCCGCACGACCACATCGTGGCTATCCTGCTGATCCTGGTCGGGCCAATCGCATCTTCGACATCGCCTGAGGGAGCACTACGTGCCGCCGGACAGCTCCCGGCGAACCCGGCGCGCCGCCTCGGCCATGTTCCTCAGGCTTGGGCCCGCCTCGTCCCACGCCCGCGTCTTGAGGCCGCAGTCCGGGTTGATCCATATCTGCTCGATCTCGAGCCGCTTGGTGGCGAGGCGGATCTCCTCGGCCAGCTCCTCGACGGTCGGGATCCGAGGCGAGTGGATGTCGTAGACGCCGGGCCCCACCTCGCGCGCATAGCCGTAGGACTGGAGATCGTCGACGAGCCGCATGCCCGCGCGGGCACACCAGATCAGCGTGACGTCGGCATCCATTCGATCCACTGCGTCGATGATGTCGCCGAACTCCGAATAGCAGAGATGCGTCTGGACCTGGGTCTCGTCGGCCGCCACCGCGGTGGCGAGCCTGAAGCACGTCACGGCCCAGTCGAGGTACACCTGCCACCGGTCGCGGCGGAGCGGCAGGCCCTCGCGGAGCGCGGCCTCGTCGACCTGGATCACCCGCGCGCCTGCCTTCTCGAGGTCGGCGACCTCGTCGCGGATCGCCAGGGCCAGCTGCCTGCAGGTATCGGATGTAGGCTGGTCGTCGCGCACGAAGGACCACATCAGCATGGTCACAGGCCCCGTGAGCATGCCCTTCATCGGGCGGTTGGTGAGCGACTGCGCGTAGCTGAACCACTCGACGGTCATCGGGCCGCGCCGCCGGACGTCGCCGAAGATGATCGGCGGACGCACGTACCGGCTCCCATACGACTGGACCCACGCGTTCTTGGTGAAGGCGAAGCCGTCGAGTTGCTCGGCGAAGTACTGCACCATGTCGTTGCGCTCCGGCTCGCCGTGCACGAGCACATCCATGCCGGCCTCCTCCTGGAACCGGACCACTCGCTCGATCTCACCCCGCATCGCCTCGCGGTAGCCGTCCTTGCTGAGCTCGCCCTTCGTGAACTGCGCGCGGGCGTGCCGGATCTCGGCGGTCTGGGGGAACGACCCGATCGTGGTCGTCGGGAGGAGGGGGAGCCCGAGCCGCCCGTGCTGCAGGCGCCGTCGGTGCGGATACTGGCCGTAGCGCGCCGCGTCGGCCGAGGTGACCGCGGCCAGGCGCCCCCGGACCGCCGGGTTGACGGTGCGCGGCGACGTCCGCCGGCGCTCGAGGGCCGCGCGGTTGGCTTCGAGCTCGGCTGCGATCGTGTCGCTTCCCTCGTTGATTCCCTTGGTAAGCGTGACCACCTCGCGCACCTTTTGCTTGGCGAAGGCGACCCACGACCGCAGCTCCTCGTCGAGCCCCGGCTCGTCGTCGGCGTCGATGGGGACGTGCAGGAGCGAGCACGAGGTGCTCACCGCGAGCTGCTCCGCATAGCCCCCGAGCTCGGTGAGGAGCTCGAGGCTCCGGTCGAGGTCGTTGACCCAGACGTTGCGGCCGTCGACGATCCCGGCGAACAGCGTCTTCTCCTTCAGCTTGCCTCCCGCGCGCAGGAATTCGAGGTTCTGCGGCCCGTACACGAAGTCGAGCCCGACCCCCTCGACGGGGAGGGCCGCCAGCGCCTTGTAGGACTCGCCGACGTGATCGAAATACGTCTTGATCACGATCTTCGGCCGCCGAGGCTGGCCGGCCAGCCGGCGGTAGATGGTCCGCAGGGCCTCGAGCTCCGCCTCGGAGCGGTCCTCGGCCAGGACCGGCTCGTCGAACTGGATCCACTCGGTCCCCTGCTTGGCGAACTCCCCGAACATTGCCTGGTAGACCGCGACGAGCTTGGGCAGCAGGCTCAGGCGGTCGAAGTCCGCGACGCCGGGCCCGGGCTTGGCCAGGAGCAGGAACGACAAGGGCCCGAGGAGAACCGGCACGCTGTTCACGGCCTCCTCCATGTCCTCCTCGTGCTCCGTGAACGGCTTGTCACCCGAGAGGGCGAACTCCATCTCGGGTGAAAGCTCGGGGACGATGTAGTGGTAGTTCGTGTTGAACCACTTGACCATCTCCATCGCGGTGACGTCGACGTCGCCCCGCTGCAGGCCCCGGGCCATTGCGAAGTAGGTGTCCAGATCAACCTTGCCACCCGGGTGCCCGTACCGGGGCGGCACCGCGCCAACGAGGGCGATGGTGTCGAGCACGTGGTCGTACAGCGAGAAGTCGTTGCTGGGGATGAGATCGATGCCCGCCTGCCGGATGAAGTCGCGGTTGGCGGTGCGGATGGTGCGGGCGGACTCGGTCAGTTGATCGCGGGAGACCTCTTCTCGCCAGTACCCCTCGACGGCGAACTTCAGCTCACGCCGGGCGCCGATCCGCGGAAAGCCAGAGATGTTCGAAAACGCCATGCCTGCCCCTTCGAGATGTTCCCCGGGCACGCCGACCGCGCGCCCGTCCGGATGGTCTCAGAGCCTAGCACTGGATCGCGAAACGGCCCGCTCGGAGAGCGGGCCGTTGAGACAAGCTCTGTGCGAATCAGTGGAACGAGTCACCGCAGGCGCAGCTGCCGTGGGCGTTGGGGTTGTCGATGGTGAACCCGGACTGCTCGAGCCCCTCCACCCAGTCGAGCTTGGCGCCCCGCAGGTACGGCGCCGACATCCGATCGACGCAAACCGCTACGCCGTCGGAGATCGTCTCGAGGTCGCCATCGAGCCTCCGGTCGTCGAAGTAGAGGGCGTACCGGAGGCCGGAGCAGCCGCCCGGCTGTACCGCCATCCGGAGGAAGTACTCGGTGTTGCCCTCCTTCTCCAACAGCTCGCCGATCTTCTGCGAAGCCGATGCGGTGACGTCGATGACCTTAGGCTGCACTTCCGTCGTCGTAGCGGTTTCCATGGCTTCCTCCTACCTCAGTGACCCCGCCTCCCGGGCCCTTCGCGCACGTGCGTGCCCCGACCCTCGAGCTCGTGCCGAAGGAAGGATCGCAACAAGGATACCCCCTACTGCAGGGGAAGCACGACCGCGGCTCAGAAAACCCGATGGAGCAGCCAGTCGGCGGCGAGGGCCCCGGCGGCGGCGACCGCCAGCAGGAGTGCGGCCCGGCGGGGCGGGAGCCGGAGCTCGCCCCGCTCCGGGAAGAGCAGCGGGGCCATCATCGCAAGGGCGGCGAGGGCGACCGCGGCCAGGAAGCCGAGGAGGAAAACGACGTGGAACAGCTGGTGGAGCATCTCAGAAGAGGCGCACCCGCACGCGCTCGCCCCGCTCCACCACCTCGACATTCTCATCGATCTCGACGAACCCGTCGGCGCCGGCCATGGCACTGATCGCCGACGATCCCTTGGTCAGGGGGTGCGCGAGCTCTCCCTCCAGGCGGACCGGAAGGAACTCGTACCGCCCGACGGTCGACGGATGCTTCCGGGCCAGGATCGCCTCGGTGTAGGCGGGAGTGGGCGCTCCGCCGAGCGCCCGGCGGAGGAACGGCTGGACGAAGATGTAGTAGTCCGACAGCGCCGAGAGCGGGTAGCCCGGGAGGCCGATGACGACCTTCTCGACCTGCCCTCCTTCCGGGATCGGCGCCTCGGCGACTCCGAGCACCACGGGCTTGCCGGGCTTCACGGCTACCCCGTGCAGGAGCATGGTGCCCACCGCAGCGATGGCATCCCCGACCAGGTCTCCCCCACCCAGGCTCGAACCTCCCGACAGCAGCACGAGGTCGCCTTCGCTCAGTCCCTTGCGCAGCATCTCCTCGAGCGCGGCGCGTTCGTCGGGCACGATCCCGTAGTCGACGACCTCGCAGCCGTCGAGGGCGAGGGCGGCGCCGAGCGTGTGGCAGTTGATGTCGAAGATCCGCCCGGGCTCCAGCGTCTCCCCCGCCTCCAACAGCTCGGGCCCCGTCGACGCGAGGACCACCCGCGGGCGGCGCAGCACCTCGACCTCTTCCAAGCCGAGCGCCCCGAGGACGCCGAGATGCCGGGGCTCCAGTCGCGTTCCCCGCTCGAGCACAGTGCGCCCGATGGAGAGGTCGGAGCCGCGCTCGATCACGTTCTCGCGAGGAGCCACCCCCCGCCGCACCCGCACCGCTGCGTCACGGTCGGCTGGCTCCGTGTACTCCACCATCACCACCGCGTCGGCTCCATCGGGCAGGGGTGCGCCCGTCCCGATCTCGACGCAGGTGCCGCGCTCGACCGTCCCGGTGGGGATCTGCCCGGGCGACACCGAGCCGACGACCCGAAGCTCCCGCGACGCATTGTCGCCGGCGCCGAAGGTGTCCTCTGCAACCACCGCGTAGCCATCCATCGCCGCCTTGGCGAAGTGCGGCACGTCGATGGGAGCGACGACCTCGGCGGCAAGCGAGCGGTGGAGCGCAGCTCGGACCGTGACCCGCTCCGGCGAGAGCGACGGGAGCCGGGCGTCGAGGATGATGCCGACCTCCCCGAGCGTGGCGAGACGTCCGAACCCCGGCTTTAGCCCCGGCATACCACCCAGATCGTAGCCGCCCGGCGGTAGGCTGGCCCGGTGGAGGGAGGATTCGTGGTTGCGATCTGCGTCACCGGCAGCGCCGGGAGCCGTTTGGCGCCGCTCCGCGAGGCCACCCTCGTCGAGGGCCGCGGGATCGAGGGCGACCGCTACTTCGCCGGCGAGGGGACCTTCGACGGCCGGCGATCCGGCACGGACGTCACCTTGATCGAGGAGGAAGCGATCGAGGCCACACGGCGCGACCACGGTCTCGAGATCGAGGCCTGGGACCCCCGCCGCAACATCGTGACCCGCGGGGTCCGGCTCGACGACCTCGTGGGCCGAGAGCTGCGCGTGGGCGACGCGGTCGTGCGGGGCGTGCGGCTGTGCCATCCGTGCGGGCACCTCGAAGAGCTGACTCGCCCCGGAATGCAGGCGGCGCTTCGCGGGCGCGGAGGCCTCCGAGCCGACATCGTCCGCGGGCCGCTGCCATGACGGCTCCGGGACCTCCCTGGGGACGCGAGCCGCAGGGTCGATTCGAGCAGCACACGATCACGAGCGAGGCTCTCCAGACCAACGCGCTCGGCGATCCCTCCGAGCGCCCGCTCTGGGTCTACACGCCGCCCGGCTACCCCGATGCGCGTCCGAGGTACGCCTCGATCTACGTGATCCAGGGGCTGACCGGGCAGGTCGACATGTGGTGGAACCGATCGGCCTTCCGGTCCACCTTCCCCGAGCTCACCGACACCTTGTTCTCGGATCCCGAGGTCGAGCCCGCCGTCGTGGTCTACCTGGACGCCTGGACCTCCCTGGGCGGCAGTCAGTATCTGAACTCCCCGGGGACCGGCCGCTATCTCGACTACCTCTGCGACGAAGTCGTGCCCTTCATCGATGCCCGCTACCGCACCGCGGCGAGCCGCGACCATCGAGGGATCACCGGTAAGTCGAGCGGCGGGTACGGCGCGATGGTCGTCCCGATGCTGCGCCCCGACGTCTTCGGGGGGCTCGCCACTCACGCTGGCGACGCCCTCTTCGAGCTATGCTACCTGCCCGGATTTCCGAAGAGCATCCGGGCTCTGCATCAGCACTACGAGGGGTCCTTCGACGGGTTCTGGGAGGATTTCCGGTCACGCCCGGCCTTCTCCAAGGAATCCGACTTCACCCTGCTGAACGACTACTGCATGTCCGCCTGCTACTCGGCCGACGAGGACGGTACGGTGAGGCTTCCGTACGACGTCACCACGGGGCGCCTGGTAGACGAGGTGTGGCAGCGGTGGCTCGAGAAGGACCCCGTGCGGATGGCGCCCCGCAACGCCGACGCGCTGAAATCGATGCACGCGGTGTACGTCGATGCGGGTACCCGCGACGAGTGGTTCCTGGATCTGGGGGCCCGTTCGTTCGTGCACGAGCTCGACCGCCTCGGGGTCGAGCACTTCTTCGAGCTGTTCGACGGCGCGCACGGCGGGATCGAATACCGCTACCCGAAGGCCGTCGCCTACCTCTCGGAGCGGCTCGCCCCAGGCGCGGGAGGCTGAGCCCCGCCCTTGTCACCCTCGGGTCCAGCATCTATCGTCGCGGCACCCCGAGTAAGGGAGGCAGTGATGGCCAGAGAGCTGGAAGCGGTGGTGCGACAGATGCTGGGGGCGCTCGACGCCGGGGACGTCGACGGCCTCATCCGGCTGGGCGCCGACGACATCCAGGGAATCGACGAGATCTCTCGCCGGTGGAATCGAGGTATCGAGGCTGTCGGTGGCTATCTCAAGCAGCTCGCCTCCCTCGTCGAGGAAGTACGGTCCGAGATCGGCGACGTCCATGAGGCCGCCTACGGCGACATCGGCATCGTCACCTTCTGGCTCGAACAGGACTACACGCTCGAGGGGAAACGCATTCACGTTTCGTGCCCGACAACGACCGTGTTGCGACGGGAGGGTGGTGAGTGGCGCTACCTCCTCTTCCACTCGATCCCACTCCCCGAGGGCGACGGCGCGTAGAGCCCTTCACCGCCGGCGCTCAGGCGAGCACAAGGCACAGCACCGGCGGAAGACCCTCGGCGAACAGCTCCCACCGGCGTCCCGCGTCCTCGGAGACGAAGACCGAACCCTCCGCGGTTCCGAACACGGCGAGCTCCTCGTGCGCGGCGAGGCAACCCGTGTCGATGTTCGAGGAGAACCACTCCGGCAGGCCGTCTCGGCACCGCTCCAGGGTTCCGCCGGTCAGTGCGCCCCGGTAGATGGACGACTGCCGGCCTCCCGGACCACGGGACGCGGAGACGAGGACGGTGTCCCCCGCCACCGCAACCGCACGCAGATATGTGGAGTGCAGTCCTTCCTCCCGAACGGTCCAGGACCTCCCCTGATCCCCGCTCACGGCCAGCCCCACCGCTGCCGCGCCGAGGACGAGCCCGTCGTGAGCCAGGGCCTGGTGGACGTCTGCGTCCACGTCGATCGTCGGATGCCAGGTCCGTCCCCGGTCGGTCGAGCAGGGGATCCCGCCCACGTGGACGTTGACATAGATCACCTCCTCCGAGGCCGAGATCGACCTCGTGTCGGGCGGCCCTCCCCATGGCGTGAACCAGCGCTCGCGCCCCTCGACCGCGTCGAAGGAGGAAACCGCCGTCATGGAGTCGGCTTGGAGCAGGTGCGCCCCGGCGGTGCCGGCGAGCCATCCCGCAGGGGTGTGGTTCACGCAGGTGAGGGGATCCGAGGTGGTCGCGGCCAGGGCCACCCACGCTCCCCGGGCATCGCGTCGGAGGACCGATCGATCGTCCAGCAGAGCCCAGACCTCGGAACCGCCGGCAGCCAGCGACGCGACGCGGTGGCCGTGGTGCTGCGCCTCGGCCATCCCCCCGGTGGCGCCCGACCCCCCCAGCGCATAGAGGCCGTCGGAGGTGCCGGCCAGAACGTTCACTCGCCCTCAGCGCCGATCGTCGTGATCGGACTTCTGCGAGTACCACGCCTCCAGTTCCGACGCCGACGGCACGTCGGGGGCCGGCTCTCCCCTCACGCCGCGCATCCGCTCGGGGTAGCCGACCACGGCGGCGTCGTAGAAGGGGACCCCAAGCTTTCGGCAAAAGGCTGCCGCCCTGGCGCGGTCGGGGGCAGGAGCGCGGGCCCAGTCGCCGTCGCGTGCTACGAGGAGCAGGGACTGCGGGTAGGTCGTGGTGCGGGGCTCGATGTACCCCTCGACGCCGTCGTGCGCCGCAGCGAATCTCTCCAGCTTCTTGAAGTCCTCCCCGCGCGACTTTCCAAATCGAGTCATGGCCTTATCTTCTCAAACCCGGCGAGCTTCGCCGCGCGGCTGAGGCCGGACGCCGGCCAGCGCCCCGGGCGGGATTCGGGCCCAGAAACACTCGGACTTCCGAAGCCGGGAGGTTCGCGTTAGGCTTGCGGGAACGTGCGCCCAAGAACCGTACGCATACGAGCCATGAACGAGCCCGTGGAAGCCTACGACGAGCCGTATTACAACGGCCGGCGTGACCTCGAGCCGGAGATGAACGTGAAGTGGGGCCGGGTGGTCGGCCTCGTCGGCGCGCTCATCCTCGGGCTCATCATCGGCCGGGTCACCGCGCCGGAGGGAGTTCCCGAGAGCCGGCTGAGCGCGGTGAAGGACGAGCTTGCTGCCGCGCAGGCCACGATCACGCGGCTCGAGACCCGGATCAATGCAAGTCCGACTCCCGCGCCGGCGGCGACGACCACCCCGTCGCCGGCGACCACGGCCGGCTCCACTCCCGCCGCGGCGCCGACGGCGCGATCGACGCCCACTCCCGCCGTTACCGGCGACCAGACCTACACGGTCAAGCCCGGCGACAGCCTTTGGTCGATCGCAAAGAAGTTCTACGGAGACGCGACGTTGGCCACATTCCTGGCCGAGGCGAATAGCCTCGCCGACCGCAGCACGGTGCGCGTCGGCCAGAAGCTGCGCATTCCTCCGAAGCCGGCCTCCACCTCGAGCCCACGGCCCACGCCGTCACCGACTCGCACGTAACGCCCGCTCAGCCGGGGCTCGTCAGGAGGCGCCCGCTCCTCGTCGCGCTGACCCCGTGGGGACCACCTTCCAACCGATGACGTCGCTCTCGCGCACCTCGACCAGCTCTCCGTTGCGCCGCAGGACCGCCAGACGGCGCGCACCGCCCGGATCGGCATCGATCCGCTGGAGAAGTCCGACGACCTCACTAAAGGGGTGCTCGGGGTCGCCCTCGATCCGAAAGAGCAGGGAGACCTTGGTCCCCAAGTGCGTCTCGTCGAGGCGGCTACTCGCTGCCACGCTCCTCGCTCGGAGCGAAGGGACTCTCGGAAGCACCCCCCGACGCGTCGGCATGGTCCACAAAGAACTGCGAGTTCTTCTGGATGTACTCCTTCCACTCCGACGGGACGTTGTCGCCGGGGAAGATCGCGTCGACGGGGCATGCCGGGAGGCAGGCGTCACAATCCACGCACTCCTCTGGGTGGATGTAGAGCTGGTCCTCGCCCTCGTAGATGCAGTCGACCGGACACTCGTCAACGCAGGACCGGTCCTTGACCCCGATGCAAGGCTCGCAGATCACGTACGTCATTCCGTTTCCTCCTAGTTCGTCTCGCACATTGTAATCGTCCCCCCATACCCAGACCCACAGCAGCCAAGGCGGCCGCCGAATAGGGTACGCGTCGTGCTCGGCTGGAAGGTGATTCCCCGGATCGGCGTCGGCCCGCTCAAGGTCTCCCCGCACGGGATCGGCATCGCGCTCGGCTACCTCGCCGGCGCCCGCCTGTTCGCCCGGCGAACCCGAGCGGCGGGGCTCGACGAGAACGACGCCTGGAACATCGCCGCCTACGGGGTCGTCGGCGCCATCATCGGTGCTCGGGCTGCCTACGTGCTCGGGCACGCGAGCGAATTCTCGACCCCGGCCGAGTGGCTGAAGATCTGGGAGGGAGGGCTCTCGCTCATCGGCGGGCTCCTCGGTGGGATCCTGGCGGGATGGATCTACATCCGGCGGCACCGGCTGGACTTCTTCCAGGTCGCCGATCTCGGCGCACCTGGGCTCGCTCTCGGGGTCTTCCTCGGGCGCTCGGGCGACCTCGCCATCGGCGACCACCTGGGCAAGCCGACTGCGGGATGGTGGGGGTGGACCTACCGCGGCGGGGAGCTGATCTCCCCCCCGCCCTGCCTCACCGCGGCTGGCCGGCCCGTCTACCCGACGATCGACGGCTGCATCGCACCGGGCATCACGGTGCACCAGACGGCGATCTACGACGCGCTCTGGTCGCTTGCGATCCTGGGCCTCCTGATCTTGCTGGAACGCACCCCCCGCCGCAGGGGCTTTCTCTTCCTCAGCTGGGCCGGGCTGTACGCCGCGGGCCGGATCGTCACCGACTTCCTGCGAGTCGACAAGCGGTGGATTCTGAACCTCACCGGAAGCCAGATCACGGCCGTGGTCGCAGTGCTCGTCTGCGGCTTCCTGCTGGTACGTCTCAGGGGGGCCCCGCCCCCGCGCCCAACGGAGGCGCCTCCGGTCAAAGATCGACCGGCGGACCACGGCGAGGATGCCCCGCCGATGGGAACCTCAGGCGGGTGATGGCTGCCAATCAGTCGCCGGCACCCGCGGCGGCCCCCACATCCAGGCCCCCGGCCCTCCGGAGAGACGCCAACGCGCATTGGTCTTGAGCCAGTGATGGGTCGGACACTGCCGGTTCAGGTTCTCCAGACAGGTCCTGCCCCCCTCGGAGAGCGGGACGGTGTGATCGATCTCTAGGTTGCGGCGGTTGTTGCAACCCGGGATCA
>JBOGWP010000174.1:0-7356 GCA_050693875.1 Actinomycetota bacterium | reverse complement strand
ACCTGGGAACCGCGACCTCTGCCCTCAGCTTCTTCCGCTCGATCGGCGGAACCCTCGGGGTGGCTGCCTTCGGAGCGATCTTCACCGCCCGCCTTCAGGCGGACCTCGGCCGTCTGCTGCCCGGCGGGAGAGCAGGTAGATCCCCAGGGTGGCGAGGGCCATGCCGGCGACGGGCCAGGCCCGGTAGCGTCCTCGCCGGCTGATCATGCGTCCGGAGATGACCGAGGTCGTGACCACCCCGGCGATCTGAGGCAGCAGGAGCAGCCCGGAGCTCGTGGCGCTGAGGCCAAGGACCGACTGGAGGAAGAGCGGGAGGAAGACGACCGTCCCGAACAGCGTCGCCCCGACGACGGCGCTGAGCGTCGAGCCGACCGTGACGATTGGATCGCCGAGAAGGCGGAGGGGGAGGATCGGTTCCGGGGCGACCCGCTCCCGCAACACGAACAGCGCCAGGAGCAGCCCGCTCGCTGCCGCCAGCGCCACGATCTGCGGCGACCTCCACGGATAGGTGACGCCTCCCCAGACCGCGACGAGCAGCAGGCAGGTGACCGCGGCGACCAGGAGCGCGGCCCCAAGGTAGTCGATGGGAGGGGCGTGCCGGCGGAACGGGAGGCGCAGCACCGCGCTGGTGACCACCAGCGCGACGATCCCGACCGGAAGGTTGATGTAGAAGATCCATCGCCACGAGACGCTGTCGGTGAGGAACCCTCCGACGAGCGGCCCGACGATGCTGGCAAACACGAAGACCGCGCCGATGTAGCCCTGGTACGGCCGCGCCACGAGAGGCGACGATGTCGCCGACGATCGTCATCGTCATCGCCATCAGCCCTCCACCGCCGACGCCCTGCAGGCCGCGGGCAAGGATCAGGTGGGTCATGCCACCGGCCAGGCCCGAGAGCACCGAGCCGGCCAGAAAGATGCCGATCGCGATCTGGAACATCGTCCGCCGCCCGTACAGGTCGCTGAGCTTCCCGTAGAGCGGCACCGAGGCGGTCGAGGTGAGGAGGTACGCGGTCACGACCCATGAGAGGTGCTCGAGCCCGCCGAGGTCGCCGACGATGGTCGGCAGGGCGGTCGCCACAACGGTGTGATCCAGTGCGGCGAGCAGGATCCCGACCATGAGCCCTCCGTAGATCACCTGGATCTGACGGTGGGTCAGGGGGCAGCTTCGATCTCCGTCGCCACGATGGGCCTCCGACAATTGTTGTATGATGCAAACGGATCGATTGTAGCATGCAAGAATCTACGTCCTCTCAGAGCCCACTGCCGCCACCGGCGGATTCCCTGGAGCACCGTGTCGCCGCCGCCTTCCGGGAGCTTCGACGCGCCGGGCGGCGCTTTCGGGAGCACCTTGCGGAGACGGGTGACGAGCCGCTCGACGCCGGCCAGCTCGACATCCTCGAGCTCTTGATGGAGCGCGAGGCCTGGCGGATGAGCGAGCTCGCCTCGGCACTGCGCGTCGACGCATCCACCGCCACGCGTGCCGTCGACCGGCTGGCATCCGCTGGGCTGGCGCGCCGGAGCCCCGCCGAGGCCGACCGGCGCGGGGTGGTGGTCGAGGCCACCGACGAGGGGCGAAGACGCCTCCGGGCGGCCGTGGCGCTGCGGCGCGAGCTGATGGACGGCGTGCTGGCGGCCTTCACCACCCGGGAGCGCGAGGTGCTCGCCAGGATGCTCGAGCGCCTCGTCGAAGCGATGGACCAGGCGACGCGGGGAGCCTGAGCCGAGGGCCTCGTCGGCAGTTCGAGGTGCATCCGCGGTGCGGTTTCCGCTCCTTGATGCGGAACGGACGCGGAGGGGCGTGTTTTGTCGGCACCCCCCGCTACGGTGACGGCATGGCAAAGACCGCGATCGCGTGTGCCGAGTGCGGGTACCGGGCTTTCCGGTGGCACGGGCGCTGTCCGCGCTGCGGTACGTGGGAATCGCTTTCGGAGGGCGACGACGAGGGCACTCACCTCGCACCCGTCGCACTCGCCCAGGTCGAGTTCGAGAACCGAACACGGATGCCCACCGGGCTGGGGGAGCTCGACCGGGTGCTCGGCGGCGGTTTCGTCCCCGGCTCCATCGTGCTGCTCGCCGGTGAGCCGGGAGTCGGGAAGTCGACGCTGATGCTCCAGGCGGCGGCCGGCATCGAGGCGTCCGGAAGGGCTGTGCTGCTCGTGTGCGGCGAGGAGTCGGTGGAGCAGGTCGCCGGGCGCGCCGCCCGCGTCGGGGGGCTGGTCGCCACCAGGGCCACACCGTCGACGGACCTCGAGCAGGTGCTTGCCTGCGCCCCGGAGGCAGGTGTTGTGATCGTCGACTCGATCCAGACCATGCGCCACCCGGAGCAGGCGGGCGAGGCCGGCTCGGTGACACAGGTGCGAGCATGCGCGGCGGCGCTGGCTCGCCATGCCAGGGCGTCGGGGAGCGCGATTGTGCTCGTCGGGCATTCCACGAAGGATGGGTCGGTCGCGGGGCCTCGAGCCCTCGAGCACCTCGTCGACGCGGTCCTGACCTTCGAGGGCGACCTCGGGCACGCGCTCCGGACCGTGCGGGCAACCAAGAACCGGTTTGGAGCCACCGCCGAGCTCGGGGTCTTCGAGATGCGCGCCACGGGGCTGGCCGAGGTCCCCGACGCGTCCGCACTCTTCCTTGCCGATCGGATCGCCGGCATCCCCGGATCATGCGTGGCCTGCGTGATGGAGGGCCGCCGCCCCGTGGCGGTCGAGGTTCAGACGCTGGTGGCCGAGGCGAACGGGCCGGCCCGCCGGGTCGCGTCGGGGCTGGATACCGCCCGGGTCGGGGTGATGGCCGCCGTCCTTGCCAGGCGCGCCGAGCTCTCCTTCGCCCAGCAGGACATCTGGGCCTCGGTCGCCGGGGGGCTGCGCGTGACCGAGCCGGGGATCGACCTCGCCCTCGCGCTGGCGCTCGCCGGGTCCTTAAAGGAGCGACCGATTCCGCCGGAGGTCGTTGCGATCGGCGAGGTCGGGCTCGGCGGAGAGGTGCGGTCGGTGCCGGGCACCGACCGCCGATTAGCTGAGGCGGCTCGGGTAGGATTCCGGCGAGCGGTCATTCCTCGCTCGGCAACGGGCCCGACGGCGATGCCCGTGCAGCGAGTGCGTGACGTCCGCGAGGCCGTCGAGCTGCTCCTCCGCTGAGTCGGCCTTTTGCCTCGCGGCCCCCAAACTTGGTACGATATAGCTCTCTTGCCCATTATCAGCGGGCCAAAATATGGGGTGGCGTTTGAATAGCCCTTCCCCGAAGGAGGGATCTATTGTTCCGCGTAGGTGACAAGGTTGTTTACCCGCACCATGGCGCAGCAATTATCAAGAGTCTGGAAGAGCGCGAAGTTCTAGGAACGAAACGGGAGTACTTCGTCCTTCGTCTTGCCTACGGGGATCTCACTCTGATGGTCCCCGCCGACAACACCGAAGAGGTAGGCATCCGAGACGTCATCGGCCGTGAGGAGCTCGAGAAGGTCTTCCGAGTGCTCCGCGCGAAGGAATGCCGGATGCCGACCAACTGGAGCCGCCGGTTCAAGACTCATGTCGAGAAGCTTCGCTCGGGCGACATCTACCAGGTGGCAGAGGTCGTGCGGAACCTCGCTCGTCGCGAGAAGGAGAAGGGGCTCTCCGCCGGCGAGAAGCGGATGCTCTCCAAGGCCCGCCAGATCCTGGTCTCAGAGCTCACCTTCGCCGCCGACGTCGACGAGGCCGAAGCGGACAAGATGCTCGACGAGGTTCTCGCCTAAGCCACAGTCAGCTCCACGCGACGCGTCGACGCAACAGGGCCCAAACGGGGCGTGATCCGCTCGTCCCTGCGGTAGCCTGTCGGCGAGACCATGGTCCTCGTCGAGCTGATTCGGCTCATCGTCGTCCTCTCGTTGACCGCCGCGGGCTATCAGCTGGGAACCCACCTGCCGGACCGACTCGAGGCGGCGGCGTCCTATCCCGAGCAGGCGCTCTTCCTCTCCACCGTCGTCGGTGCCGCGGTCGGGTATGTGATCGGGGGGACGATCGGGAGGCGGCTCCTCGCCGTCGTCGGGGCAGTCGAGCGCTCGACCGATCGCATCAGCGGCGCCGAGCTCGTGGCGGGTGTCGCGGGGTTCTTCACCGGCGCGGTCGGCGCGGTGATCGTGGCGCTGGCGATCGTCCTGCTGATCCCCTTCCACCTCCTTGCCTACCCCGCGGCAGCTCTGGTGTTCGTCGTTCTGGCCTTCGCCGGCTACCGGGTTTCTGCTCGCAAACGCTTCGAGTTGCTGGCGATGATGGGCCTGTCGCAATCCCGCAACTTCTCGGCCCCCATCTCCCAAACCGCCGCCGGCCCCCGCGTGCTCGATACGAGCGTGATCATCGACGGCCGTATCGTCGACGTTGCGCGATCCGGTTTCCTCGCCGGCCACCTGATCTGCCCGCGCTTCGTGCTTGCCGAGCTTCAGTCGATCAGCGACTCGCCGGATGCGATGCGCCGGGCCCGCGGGCGGCGCGGGCTCGACGTGCTCGACCGGCTCCAGGGGGACCCGCGCATCCGCCTCGAGGTCGCCGACGATCCTGTGGCGGAGGTCGCCGACGTCGACGGCAAGCTGGTCGAGTTCACCAAGCGCGTCGGCGGGGTGCTCGTGACGAACGACTTCGACCTGCACCGAACCGCCGAGGTGCAGGGCGTCCCGGTCCTCAACGTCAACGCGCTCGCCGATGCTCTTCGCCCCGTCGTCCTTCCGGGCGAGGAGCTCTCGGTGCGGATCGTGCGCGAGGGCCGTCAGTCCGGGCAGGGCGTCGGTTACCTCGAGGACGGGACCATGGTCGTCGTCGAGGGTGCCCGCGGCCTCATCGGGACCCAGGTCGAGACGGTCGTCACGAGCGTGCTGCAGACCTCCGGCGGCCGGATGGTCTTCTCGACGGCTCAGCTGGCCGAATCGGGCTCCGGCAGCGGGGCGTGACCGGCCCTCGATCGTTCCCGGCACGCTCGGTCGCATGGGACCGGTAACCGCGGTCCTGCTGGCCGGGGGGCAGGGCACCCGGGCCGGCTCCGCCACGTCCAAGCAGTTCCTCGACCTCGCCGGCCGCCCGGTGCTGGTGCACTCACTGCTCGTATTCGAGGCCACCCCGGAAGTCACCTCGGTCGTGCTGGTGCTTCCCGACGTGGTTCCAGACTTCATCCGCGAGGCCATCGCCCTGCCGAAGGTGGTCTCGGTCACGACCGGAGGGCAGGTACGCCAGGCCTCGCTGGCAGAAGGCCTTGCCTGCCTGCCGGAGGAGACCGAGGTGGTCGTGGTCCACGATGCCGCGCGGCCGCTCGTGTCGCCCGACCTGGTCGGCGCCTCCCTGGCGGCGCTGCCGGACTGGGACGGGGTGGTGGCGGCAGTTCCCGTCGAGGACGCCGTGAAGGAGGTGTCGTCGACCTCGGAGATCCTCCGCGCCCGTACCCGCTCGGGGCTCTGGCGCGCCCAGACGCCGCAGGTCTTCGTGCGCGAAGTGCTCGAGGATGCGCTTGCGCGCGCCGATGCCGAGGGGGTCGTCGCCGACGACTGCTCCGAGCTTGCAACCCGCGTGGGCTACCGGGTCCGGGTCGTTCCGGGTGACCTGTGGAACCTCAAGGTGACCCGCCCGCAGGATCTCGCGCTCTGCGAGCGCATCATCGAGTCGAGGGGCGCCGCCCCGTGGCTGGAGCGTGCCACGCGGTGAGAGTCGGTCTCGGCGTCGACGTCCACGCCTTCGATCCCCCGCGTCCGCTCGTGCTGGGCGGTGTGACGATCGACGAGGCGCCGGGGCTGGCCGGCTGGTCGGATGCCGACGTGGCCTGCCACGCGGTTGCCGATGCCCTGCTCGGTGCCGCGGGGCTCGGGGATCTCGGCGCGCACTTTCCCGAGGAGCGGATGCCTGAGGGGTCATCGAGTCTCGAGTTGCTCGCCGAGACGCTTCGCAAGGTCGCGGAGGCCGGATTCCGCCCCGTCAACGTCGACGTGACCGTCATCGCACAGGCCGTCCGCCTTGCCCGGTACCGGGAGGCGATGGCGGCGCGAATGGCCTCCGTACTCGACCTCGAGGCCGGGGCGGTGAACGTCAAGGCCACCACCACCGACCGCCTGGGGTTCCTCGGCCGGGAGGAGGGGATGGCCGCGATGGCAGTGGTGCTGATCGAGCCGGTAACCGCGTGACGCGGGCGGGCAGGGGTCACGCCGGATCGCCCAGGCCGGCCGGCCGTGGCCCCTCCTCGTCGCCGTCCCCGGACCTGGTGATCGGCCGCAACCCGGTGCTGGAGGTGTTGCGCTCGAACACGCCGGTGCGGCGGCTCCTGATGGCCGAGGGTGTGCAGCCTGCTCCCGTACTTGCCGCCATCGAACGGCTTGCCGCCGAGCGCGGGATCCCGACGTCCGTCGAGGCGCGCCGGGAGCTGACCCGGCTGTCCGGCGGCGAGGGCCACCAGGGAGTGCTCGCGGTCGTCGAGCCGTACGCCTACGCGCCGGTGGCGCCGCTGCTCGCATCGGCACGCCGAATCGTCCTGCTCGACGAGGTGACCGATCCGGCCAACCTCGGTTCGATCCTGCGCAGCGCCGACGCCTTCGGATGGGACGCGGTCGTCGTGCCCGGGCACCGGTCGGTCGGCGTGACTCCAGCCGTCCGCAAGGTGGCCGCGGGCGCCGTGGAGCGAATCCCGGTCGGGCGCAGCGGATCGGCAGCAGACACCGCTCGACGGGCACGCGACGCCGGCTTCGAGGTGGTGGGGCTGGACCCGGCGGGGTCCGCTGCCTACCACGAGCACGAGTGGTCGGAGCGGATCTGCCTTCTGGCCGGGGCGGAGGGCCGCGGGCTGTCCCGTCTCGTCCGAGAGCGATGCGACGTCGTTCTTCAGATCCCGATGCGAGGCTCGCTCGCCAGCCTCAACGTCGCGGTCGCGGTCGCCATCGTGATGGCCGACATCGTCCGGCGCGACGGGCCGCGGCCTTCGGAGCCACGCCTACAATGGGGGCACGCTGGTGTGGCGCAATCTGGTAGCGCAAGCGATTTGTAATCGCTAGGTTCCCGGTTCGAATCCGGGCACCAGCTCAGACCTCCGGCGACCCACGCGAGCAGTGCGAGATCCTGGCCATGGCGCGCTTGGAGTCGGTCTGCTGGAATACGAGTGAGGTCTGTGGCGAGGACCTCCAGCGGTTCGCTTCGCTCCCCGGCACGGGCAGAAAGGCACGGGGCGGCCTCCGGCCGCGGTCCTCAATGTCGGCCCGCCTCGCCTCGCTCGGCGAGCCGAGCCTCCGCCCGCGGTCCTCAATGTCGGCCCGCCTCGCCTCGCTCGGCGAGCCGAGCCTCCGGCCGCGGTCCTCAATGTCGGCCCGCCTCGCCTCGCTCGGCGAGCCGAGCCTCCGGCGGCGTCGTTCAATGC
>JBOGWP010000173.1:0-2343 GCA_050693875.1 Actinomycetota bacterium | reverse complement strand
ATCGCGCTCGCGTTGCAGCAGGGAGTAGATGGAGGCTTCACCAACCAACTTCTCGCAGAACCAGCGGTTCCGATCGAGGATGTCGAGCTGGCGCTCCGCGGTGCCCAGGGTCATCGGCGCTCCTCCGGGGGAAGTGAATTACCTGTGTGTCATTCTCCCGGATGGAAAAGCCGATCGCGAGCACCTATTGAGAAAAGCACCAGGCTCCTAGGGAATTCCGTGAACGCCGGCCTAGGTAATTCTTTGAACGTGACCCCCCTCAGCGTGGGGAAATCCGTGAACGCTCACACCTGGTGACGGCCTCGAGGGTGACGTCCTGGAATCTTGCTGCAGTGAGAGTCCGCGGGAGCCGGTCGCCGTCGGCGAACGCATAAGGCCCCGGTGCTCCCGGAGGACCAAGATCGGGCAGCCCGAGGTGGGGGCGGCGCCGCACGGAACCGCGGACAACTCGCTGTGGAGCGCGTCCTGCCAGCACGTGACGACAAGCCGCCCTCCCCGCCAAAGTGCGCGGTCTGATCGAGCAAGCGACTCGTGGTGGGCGCGAACCCAGATCTCTTCGCTCTCGGCGTCGCCCCCCGAGATAGGCGGCCATGGCGAGGCGTTCGAGATCCTCAAGCTCGAGCTGAGACTGGAGGGCCGCTGCCGACAGCTGGACATAGGCTTCCCCCAACGCCCGACGAACGAAGGACTCTCGACCTCGGTCGAGCGCTGCGGCGCTGCTTATGATCCCCTTCCGGCCAAGTCTGCGTTTCGCCCGATGTGCAGCCCCCGGGGCGGCGTTCGATCGGACCCCGCACGAGCCGCCGCAGTCCCTCCCGAACGGTCTCCCGGGTCACGAGGGCGCGCCAGGTGGCCCTCCGAAGCGACGAGGTCGCCTCGGACCACAGCAGCGGCGGAGCGACGAGGCCGAGGTGGGCAAGGGGATCCAGACCGTCGGCAGTAAGGACGGCGTCGGAGGGCGACGCTCGCCTCGACGACGATCAGTGGCCCGACCTCTGACCGCGAAGGATGGCCACCCAGGACGTGGCGCTCGAAGCAGTAGAGGACGTCCCCGTATCGGCGCGTGAACTCGGCCTCGTCGTGGGTGCCCCAGACGAAGGCGTAGGCGCGGTCGAGATGTTGTTCACCGCCTCGGCGAACGGGGGAAATCGGTCCTGGGTGGGGTTGAACGGACTTGCCACGATCCGCTCGTCGGTCTCGAAGCTCACCCGGTAGTCGATCCAGTAGTTGGCCGAGAGATACCTGACCCCCCGGCGCTTGAGGAAGGCGACGAGAGCACGGGTCGTCGTTCGGCATCCTCCGCCCGCCGGCGTTGGCGATATTGACGTCCTTCACGATTGCGAGGCCCACCGCCGTGAGGGCGAGGATCGCGACGAGCAGGAGCGGCGCCAGTGCTCGCCTCATCAGGGCGCGGACGATGGCCAGCCACAGGAAGGGTGACAGGGAACAGCAGGTAGCGCCCCTCCCCGATGTCGGGCAGGGTGGGCAGGACGGCGAAGATCAGCGGGTAGGCGACCAGCAGCCCGATCAGCAGACCCGGCCTCGGACGTCGGACCACTCCCCAGACGGCGACCGCGAGCACGGCGATGCAGAGCGCCTGGGCGGCCACGGGAACCAGCCACCGCTGGTCGGCGATGAGCCCGAGCCCGGTGGCGACCCCTCGGGCGAAAACACCACGAGTCGTTCCCAGACAAGGCCGGCCTTGGATGAGCACGAGGTCAGCGATGCGAGAGGCTCGCGGACGTTGTAGACGATCCACGGTGCCGCGCCGATCAGGAACGGCACCGCCGTGAGCGCGAGACCGCCTACCACCTCTTTCCTTCGCCGCACGGCCAGCCACACCAGCGCCGGCACTGCGAAGAAGAGGATCTGTGGCGTGGTCCACCAGCCGAGCCCACCGATCAGCCCCAGCGCCGCCCAGTGGTACCAACGCTCGCCGCCGCGCTCGATGCGCATTGCGAGCAGCAGGAAGAGGAAGCACTCGTCGTCGCGGTGGTCATGCTGGCACAGCGGCTGACCGTCTCAGGGGCCGAGGCGCCATCATCCTCGGCGCCGCGGCCCTCCCCCGCAGGCTCGACCATGGGAGAGGCAGCCGCGACAGATGCCCCGCTCCTTCGACCCGGCGAAGGCCGATCTCATCGAGCGACGGGAAAGCGCGGACATCTACCGAAACCCCGACGGGACCCAGACGGACGGTGCGCACCTACGCCGGAAAAGTGGCTCTTGTGACATGAATGTGGATCAGGCGAGCAGCTTCTCGTACGGGAGCTGGAGGTTGACGGGCCCGCAGACGAGCATGACGAGCGCCAGTGCCGCCGCCGCTGAATGGAAGCCGTAGGCGCG
>JBOGWP010000172.1:0-7760 GCA_050693875.1 Actinomycetota bacterium | reverse complement strand
CGGATTCGACACGGCCGCCGAGCTGCTGGTCACCGCCGGCGACAACACCGACCGGGTCCGGTCGGAGGCAGCCTTCGCCAAGCTGTGTGGTGCCTGCCCGATCCCTGCGTCGTCGGGCAAGACCAACTTCACCGCCTCAACCGCGGCGGCAACCGCCAGGCGAACGCCGCGCTCTACCGGGCGGTGATCGTCCGCATGCGCTGGCACGAGCCGACCATCGCGTATGTGACGAGGCGAACAAAGGAGGGCCTGTCCAAGAAGGAGATCATTCGTTGCCTCAAGCGCTACCTCGCGCGGGAAGTGTTCGGGCTCCTCCCGGTCCTCGAGCCCCAGAGCATCCCCGGGCCCGCGTAGATCGACTTGACGATCTATAGGAGCATCAACAACGCGATGGCCGAGGCCCTCATCGGCTACAAGGCCGAGCTCAACGCGATGGCCGAGGCCCTCATCGGCAGCTACAAGGCCGAGCCTCTTGGAGGGCGCCGACCTCCCGCGCCCGGTGCCACTCCACGATGTGGGAGGAGTACAGCCCCTCCCGTCGGAGCAGCGCGCCCTTGGCACCGGGATCGGTAAGCCGGTCGTACTCGTCAAGGATGCCGAGCTTGTACTCGGCGCTGAACTGCCGCCGGCGCGGCCGGGCCGCCGGATCGTTGCTCACGTCGCCATGATGGGCGCGTTCAAGCAGGGCCGCAGTGGGCATGGTCACGGTCTCGGGTCTCCTGTCTCGCCCTGAAGTGAAGGGATCGGAGGCTACAGCACGTGTCTCACGTCAGCCTGACAGGCAGCGCACCGGGAGCGGTCTGTTCTGCGCGCCCTCTTCGATCACGAGGTCCTGCTCACCGACTGGATCCGGGTGCTGTTCTTCTCCTCCACCCGCCGGACCCAGTCCTCGATGCAGCGCCTCGCCGAGGCGGGCCTGGTGCGCTTCGAGGACCCGGCCCAGCCGATCGGGGTGGGCCGGGCGCAACGGCGGTGGTTTTTGACCGACCGGGGATGGGCCCTCGTCGCCCAGGAGCCTCTCCGCGGTGGTGACCACGAGCAACCTGCCCTTTGGGGAATGGACCAAGGTCTTCCCCGAGCCCCGGCTCTGCAAGGCGATCGTCGACCGCCTCACCTTCAATGCCCACATCGTCGAGACGGGCACCGAGTCCTGGCGGTTCAAGAAGACCATGGAGCGCCAGCGGCGGAAGCGGGTGAGGTCCAAGGCGGGCTGATATCCCGGTACTCAGATCCCTACCCGCCCTCCGTTCGCGGCTCTCCGTCGATCGTAGGGCCCCGTTTTTCGGGACCTCCCGGCCTTAACCAAGCTCGGCGTGGGGTGAGGCCACTGCAAAGCGTCACGGTGGGGCCAATGCGAGTTGACACTTCGAAGGATGTGGCATCAGCTCGCTCTCGTGTCGCTTCTGCCTCCCGTCCCCGAACTCCTGGTCTCCACCCGAAATTCCCCGGTGGTCGTCACGCTGGGGATCGAAATCCCAATTCGTCCCGTCACCCTTGCTGTCCGAACCCCCTTGGGGGCACCTTCACAGCGTTATTCGAACTCGGGCGCGAGAAGAGAGCCTTGAAGACCTCGGTGAACTCCGCCCGTGCCACCTTCCCGTCTCGCAGGTAGACGGCCTCGAGCACCGCCTGATTGAAGCGCGCCCGGACCTTCGGCCCCGCCTTCGTATAAGCGGCGTGACAGTTGCCTGTCAGTTGGATGGCGAGGCGAAGCACCTCCTGCCACTGGGTCAGGTCGGCCTCGGTCGCGGCCAGCTCCACCTTGGCTTCTCCGCGGACTCGGTGATGCGATCATGCTCGGACTTCAGAAGGTCGAGGGGGATGGCGTTGGCGTAGTAGGCCTGGAGCAGCTTCTGGCGCTCCTCGGCAAGCTCGGCGAGGCGCTG
Organism: Actinomycetota bacterium; assembly: GCA_050693875.1. Taxonomy (GTDB): domain Bacteria; phylum Actinomycetota; class CADDZG01; order JAHWKV01; family JBOGWP01; genus JBOGWP01. The sequence continues at coordinate 5,874 of JBOGWP010000172.1, read as the reverse complement.
CGTCAACACCACCCGAAGCTCGCCGGTGACCGCCTGGCGCTCCACGATCTCTTCTTCCAGCTCGGTCTCCAGGCGCCTGACCCACTTCTCGGGCAGCTGCACCCGGCGGTAGAGCTCCTCGAGCGCGGCCTCGGCGTCGACCGCCATCACGTAGGGCTGGCTGCATCGCGTCTTGGAGCGCTGCCCGTTCTTCTGCCCGAGGCAGTAGAGGTAGAGGTAGGTCCCCTTGGCGAGGGTGGGCGAGAGCCGCCGCCGGCACTCGGCGCAGTAGAGCAGTCCCTTCAGGTAATGGACGTGTCGGCGCTTCCTGACCCCGGCGGTGTTGGGGGCGGCGAGCACCTCCTGCACTCGGTTGAACAGGGCCTTGGAGACCAGCGGCTTGTGCCGGCCCGGATAACGGACCCCGCCCCACTCCACCATCCCGACGTAGAAGGGGTTGGCGAGCATCCGCCCGAACAGCGAGACCGGCGGAGGGGCGCCCGGCTTCCGGGCATGCGGGGAGCTAAGCCCCTTGGCGGCCATCGCCGCCTGCAGCTCGGCGAGCGAGTAGTCCCACAGGCGGAAGGCCTCGCGCACCAGCAGGGCGCGGGTGGGATCGAGCACGAGCGGGGAATCTCCTTTTCCCCGATGCGCTCGGTGGTGGCGACGGCGGCTGGCGAGGAACGGGGTTCCGCGCGGGAGTCGAGCACGAGATCAGCAGCAGCGAGAAGAGCACGGTCCCACGCGAGAGCACACCGACCGCGGCCGCCCGCACGTTCAAAGGATGCACCCTGCCGAGCCAACCGTCCGGGCAAAGCGGCCCCCGGGATGCCGTCCGGCGAGACCGGCAAGCTCGAGTCTCGCCAGGACCGCGGCAGCCGCCGATACCGGCATCGCGACCGCGTTCGCGATCGCGTCGAGAACGGCGGGCTCGGCTGCCAGCGCTCCCAGCACACGCTGCTCGTCCGGCCCGAGCTCGTAGCTCGTCTCCGGGGACCGAGAGCTCGATGCCCGGAGCCCGAGGTCCTCGAGCACGTCCTCGGGAGATGTCACGGTTCGTGCGCCGTCTCGGATGAGCGCCAGGGGCCCCGCCGACTCCGGCGCGTGCACAGGGCCGGGAACGGCGAACACCTCCCTCCCCATCTCACCGGCGAGGCGCGCGGTGATCATCGCTCCCCCCTCCTCCCGCCCTTCGACGATGACGACCCCGAGCGCCATCCCGGCTATGATCCGGTTGCGAGTGGGGAAGTGATGCCGGAGGGGCCTGGTCCCCTCCGGGTATTCGCTCAGCAGCGTGCCCCGTTTGCGGATCTCGTCGTAGAGCGCGGCGTTTCTCCATGGATAGCAGACGTCGAGGCCGTTGCCGAGCACCGCTATCGTGATGCCCCCAGCCTCGAGGGCACCTCGGTGTGCTGCGGCGTCGATGCCGGTCGCCAGACCGCTCACCACCGTCACCCCCGCCGCTGCCAGCCCGGCCGCCATCGCCCGGCCGACCTCGAGCCCGTAGCGGGACGGACGCCTGGTCCCGACGACCGCCACCATCGGGGCGGGCTCGATATGACGCCCGACGACGTGGAGGATTCTGGGCGGAGCGGGGATCTCGCGCAGGAGCGGAGGGAACTCGGCATCGCCCGGAACGAGGCGGCGGAGGCCGATCACATCGCCCACGCCGACTCCCTGAACTGCAGCGCCTCGGCCAGATGGCCGTCGCCGACCAGCTCGACCCCCTCGAGATCGGCGATGGTCCGGGCAACGCGAAGCACCTTCTCGAAGCCGCGGGCCGAGGTCGGGCTGCGGGCGAGAGCATGCTCGAGCAGCCGCCGTGCCGCGGCATCGAGGCTGGCAAACGGCGGAGGGTGACGTTCGCATCCGGCTCGCTCCTCCGCCCTCTGCTGCTGGCGGGAGCGCGCCGCAGCCACTCGCCGCCGCACCTCGGCCGAAGGCTCCGACGGGCCGACGCTCGTCAGCTCGGCCTCCGAGAGCATGGCGACCTCGACGTGCAGGTCGATGCGGTCGAGCAGCGGGCCCGAGAGGCGGCTGCGATAGCTCTCGAGACGGCCCGGCGGGCAGGCGCACGGGTTGCGACGGTCGCCGAGGCGCCCGCACGGGCAGGGGTTTGCCGCGGCGACGAGCTGGGTGCGCGCGGGGAACCGGACCGTCGCGCCCTGCCGGGCGATCGTGACCACACCCTCCTCCAGCGGCTGCCGAAGCCCTTCGAGCACCGCGGCCGTGAAGAGGGGGAGCTCGTCGAGGAACAGGATGCCGTGATTCGCGAGGGACACCTCCCCGGGGCGAGGCACCGGGCTTCCCCCGCCGATCACGGCGGCGGCACTGGCGTGATGGTGCGGCGAGCGGAAGGGCCGGCGAACCACCAGGGACCCCTCGCTGCCGAGCAGGCCTGCGACCGACCACACGTGGGTCACCTCCAACGCCTCGTCGGGCGTCATCGGCGGAAGGATGCCGGGGAGCCTGCGGGCCAGCATCGTCTTGCCGCACCCGGGAGGCCCCACCAGGAGCAGGTTGTGCCCCCCGGCGGCCGCGATCTCGAGCCCGCGCCGCGCGAGAGCCTGGCCGCGGACGTCCGCCAGGTCGGGCGCGCCCGCCGCTGGGCCGGCCGCGAGCAGCAGCTCCAGCGGTGGCGCCACGGCGGGGGGCAGGCCGGCGCGGCCGGTGACGACGGCGAGGGCCTCGGCGAGGCTCCCCACCCCCACCACCCGAACCCCGGGAACGAGGCGGGCCTCCTGGGCGTTCTCGCTGGGCACGACGAGCGCGTCGGCGCCCGCGCCTCGAGCGGCAAGCGACGCGGGGAGCGCCCCGCGCACCGGTCGGACTCGCCCGTCGAGTGCCAGCTCGCCGAGCATGATGAACCGGCGGTCGGGAGCCAAGCGGATCGAGCCGTGGGCGGCGAGGACGCCCACGGCGACGGGAAGGTCGAGGAGCGAGCCCTCCTTCCGCAGATCGCCCGGAGCGAGGTTGACGATGATCTTCAGCTTCGGCCACACCTGTTCGGCGTTGACGATGGCGCTGCGCACCCGCTGGCGCGCCTCGCGCACCGCACGGCTGGGAAGACCCACGATGTGGAACTCCTCCAGCCCGCGGGCGAGGTCGACCTCGACCTCGACAGGAAGGGCCTCCATGCCGACGAGCGCAACCGATGCGATGCGAGCGACCATGCCTCCGAAGGGTATCGGGGGGTAGTGACAGCGCCGCCGCGCCTATCCCCTCGTGGGGACCAGCGGCGACCAGGAGCGCCTCCCGTCGGCAGAGCGGTACACCACCCGCTCCGAGGTCACGGCGTAGAAGACGCCGCCCGCCGCCGACAGCCCCTCGGTGGCAACGCGCATCTCGGTAAAGCGCCAGCTGCGGCCGTCGTCGGTCGAGACCAGGATGCCTGCCGGCGTGGCGAGAAGGAGGCGGCCGGGCTCGGCGGGGGTGGCGAGCACGCCACGGATCGGCGTCTTCAGCAGCTGCTGCCATTGCCGGCCCCCGTCGGCCGACTCCCAGAGACCGGAGGAGAGACCGCCCGCGTAGAGGGCGCCGTCGCGGGCGGCCAGGGCCAGGATCTCGCGCGGCGCCCCCGGTCCCAGCGGCACATCCTCCGCTTCGTCACCTCGGATGCGCAGCAGACGGCCCGACCGGGTGGCGATGAGGGCGTCACCCGCCCCGGACACGGCCAGCGCCGTCGCATCGCGGGGTGCGCCGGAACGCCGCCGGAAGTCCTCGATGCCCATGCCTTCGTACAGGCTGCCCGCCGCCACCGCCACGGCGCCGCCACCGGTCGCCGCCACGAGGACGCGTCCGCGCTCCGCGCCCGGGAGCGACGTCTCCCGCCAGCGGCGCCCGTCCGGACTGGTGACCGCGCCGCCGGCGGTCCCGACGACGAACCCCCCGGGGACCGCGGCGATGCCGAGCACCGGCTCGCTCCCGGGCACGGCGCCCTCGATCCGCCCTTCCGACAACAGCGCCACGAGGAACGCGGCCGAGAGCAGGACGGCGAGGAGGCCGCCCAGCAACAGCACCGGCGACCGCCGCCTCGACATCAGAAGGCGTCGACGAGATGCTCGACGCGCAACGCGCCACGGTCGGCGACCACCGAGATCACGTCGAAGCGGCAGCGGTCGAACCGGGGAGCCTCGGTCGCGCAGTAAGCCTCGGCGAGACGGCGAAGCCGGCGCCGCTTCGCGTGGTGGACGCCTTCGAATGGCTCGACGAAATCGTCGCGGGCTCGGGTCTTGACCTCGACGAAGACGAGGGTGCGTCCTTCGCGCGCCACGATGTCGAGCTCACCGCGCGCAATCCGCCAGTTGCGGTGGAGGATCCGCATCCCCCGCCGCCGGAGATGCCGCGACGCGGCGTCTTCCCCTGCCATCTGCAGGTGCCTCCGATCCATGGCCAGAGGATAGGACGGGGCGGCGACAATTCCGCCGGCCGGCGCCGGGCTCCGCACGCCAGAATGCGCGGGTAGGCTCTTGTCGATGGCGACGACGGCCCCACAGAAGATCGATCGGCCGGACCAGGACCAGGTCACCGAGCCCGACCTTCCCTGGCTGGTCATCGTCTGGAACGACCCCATCAACCTGATGTCCTACGTCGTGTACGTCTTCCAGAAGCTGTTCGGGTACCCACGGGAGAAGGCGACCAAGTTGATGCTCGACGTCCACCACAAGGGCCGGGCTGTGGTCTCGTCCGGCCCCCGAGAGCGAGCGGAGATGGACGTCTACCGGCTGCATGCCCATGGCCTCTGGGCGACGATGACCAAAGACGCCTGAGTGTTCCGGCGGCGGCGGCGAGAGGTCCGCGCCGACCTCTCGGCCGAGGAGGCCGAGTTGCTCCGGGGGCTCATCCGCGAGTACCTCCAGCTCCTCGACGCCGCCGACGACGGCCCCAATCCGGTTCGGGCTCGCCTCTTTCCTCGTGCCAGCCTCGAGGACGACCAGGTCGATCGCGAATACCAGGAGATGGCCGGAAGCGAGCTCGATCGGCACAAGCGCCGGACCGCCGCGGTGGCCCTCGCATCGCTCGGCGAAGAGGGAGGGCGGCAGGGGACGCTGGCCGACGAGGAGCGCGACGCCTGGCTGGTGCTCCTCACCGATCTGCGGCTCGCCCTCGGCGTCCGCCTCGGCGTGACCGAGGAGACGCTCGAGCGACCCCCCGACCCACGCAACCCCGAGCAGGCCCCCATGCTGGTGCTCGCCTACCTCACGGCGCTCCAGGAGAGCCTGGTCCGGGCAGCGATGCGCTGAGGCGCCCTCGACCCGAGGATCACGTGATTTGGTCTTGAGTTGTCCATCCCCTTTCCCCTGCCCAGCTCGAGGTGCCAAAGTTGGTGCGAATGAGTCAAGAATTGGGACGAGACCGACCGGGGCGCACCTCAAGCTGGGCCCGGCAGGCGCCGAACGGAGTGAGGCCCTGCCGGGATAGAGGACTGCCGGCGAAGCCTCGGCTCGCCGAGCGAGGCCCGGCAGGCACCGAGCGAAGCGAGGCCTGCCGGCATTGAACGACGCCGCCGGAGGCGGCCCCATGCTGGCCGACATTGAGGACCGCGGCCGGAGGCTCGGCTCGCCGAGCGAGGCCCGGCAGGCAGAGCGAAGCGAGGGCCTGCCGGCATAGAGGACTGCCGGCGAAGCCTCGGCTCGCCGAGCGAGGCCGGGCAGGCAGAGCGAAGCGAGGGCCTGCCGGCATAGAGGATTGCCGGCGAAGCCGGCCCCATGCCTTTCTGGCCCGTACCGGGGAGCGAAGCGACCCGCTAGGTGTATCTACACGTGTGATGGTTTCGAGGGAGGAGGTTCGGATGGAGACGGCGCTGGGGGTGCTCGTGACGGCGGTGGTCGTCGGAATCGCAGGCCTCGTGGTGCTCGCCATCTGGCGAGCGAGGGTGGCGGACGCCCGGTTGGG
>JBOGWP010000171.1:0-13447 GCA_050693875.1 Actinomycetota bacterium | reverse complement strand
TAGAAGAGAGGTCGCCGAGTCGAACGGGGCGTAGCCGACCAACCGCGCCGGGTGGGCCTTGTTCCTCAAATGTTTCCGCACCCTTCCGCCCTTCCTGCGGGCGCTCCGATTGCCTTGACCGGCAGCGCCCAGGATGGTACGAACGCTCCGGCCTGGGGGGCTCGGCGGCTATGGGGGGAACCGTGCGCACGAAGCGGAATGTCGCGTGAACACCGATCCCGCTCCCGTGATTCGGGAGCTACCGTTGGAAGCCGAGCTCATCGCGCTTCATCGAGAGCTGCACGGCGACCGGTCAGGATCGCTTGCCACGTACATCCCGCCGCTCGCCAAGGCCGATCCCGAGTGGTTCGCGATCGCGGCCACGACCGTCGATGGTCACCGCTACGAGGTGGGTGACGCGGGCCAGCGGTTCACGATCCAGTCGGTCTCCAAGCCTTTCGTGTTCGGCCTGGCCCTCGACGACATGGGGGCGGACGGCGTCATGGAACGGGTCGGGGTGGAGCCCACGGGAGACGCCTTCAACTCCATCACCGTCGACGAGACCAGCGGGCGGCCGTACAACCCGATGGTGAACGCCGGTGCCATCGTGACGGCCAGCCTGCTCCGGGGGGCCGACGTCGAGGAGCGCGAGCGGCGAATGCTCGACGGGCTGAGCCGCTACGCCGGCCGGACCGTGGAGGTCGACGAGGCGGTGTTCGAGTCCGAGTCCCGCACGGGGGATCGCAACCGCGCCATCGCCTACCTCATGCGTTCCTTCGGGATGCTTCGGGAGGACGTCGACCGGGCCCTCGAGGCGTACTTTCGGCAGTGCTCCGTGCTGGTCGACGCGCGCGACCTCGCCTTGATGGGGGCGACGCTTGCCAACCAGGGGGTCAACCCGCTCACCGGCGAGCGCGCCCTCGCAAGTGAGCACGTCGCTCGGGTCTTGAGCGTCATGGGGACCTGCGGCATGTACGACTACGCCGGGGAATGGCTGTACCGGATCGGGCTGCCGGCCAAGAGCGGTGTCTCAGGAGGCGTGGTCGCGGTGCTGCCGAGCGTGATGGCGATCGCCTCCTTCTCGCCGAGGCTGGATGCGAGGGGCAACAGCGTGCGAGGCATCCGAGCTTGCGAGCGGCTCGCCTATCGGTTCCGGCTCCACGTCTTCGACGCGCCCTCGGCCCCTTCGGTGGTCCGCCGGGTCTTCGACGGCTCGCAGGTTCGGTCGAAGCAGCAGCGCTGTCTCGAGCATATCGACGCGCTGCGGGCGGCGGGTCGCAACCTGGTGGTGATCGAGCTCCAGGGCCCGTTGCATTTCGGCTCCGCCGAGGTGCTCACCCGGATCGTTGCACGTGACGCCGGCGACGCGACGCACCTCGTGCTGGATCTGAACCGCGTGACCTCGATCGAGGACGGGGCCCTCCCCATGATCGATGCCCTCGTGCAGTCCGCGGCCCGCCGGAGCACGCAGGTTGTCGGGGTCGGCCTCTTTGCCGAGGTGCTGGAGGCGGATGGGGGGACCAGATTCGCCTCCCTCGATGCCGCGCTGGAATGGTGCGAGGACGAGATCCTCGGCCGGCTCGGGTTTCGGGAGGCCGCGGCCACGTCGGAGCTGTCCGAACAAGAGCTGCTGCGCGGGCTGAGCCCCGAGGCGGCCGAAGCAGTATCCGCCGCGGGCCGGCGGGAATGGTACCCGGCGGGAGCGGTCGTGTTCACCGAGGGCGATGCCGCAGACGCGATTTACTTCGTCATCGCGGGACGAGTGAGCGTGGGCCTCCACGTCGACGGCCGCTCCCAGCGGCTCACGACGATTGGCCCGGGTAGTTGCTTCGGCGAGATGGCAATCTTCGACGACGGCGAGCGCTCCGCCACCGTCGCGGTCGAAGAGGACGCGGTGTGTCACGTCCTCCCACGAGACGCCCTGGCGCGGCTCGAGAACGGGGTGCCGGGTCTTGTCGCGACCCTCCACCGGAACCTGGCGACGATGTTGGCTCGGCGGCTCCGGGACGCGAACGAGGAGATCCGCGCCCTCTGGGCCTGACCTCACCAGGCCGGCGGGGCTAGTCGGGAGGGCCGATCGTTGCGGCCTCCGGCCCGAAACGCTCCACGTAGAGCGGATGCACCTGCTGCCACCGCTCCCCCGGTTGCCAGATCGGCCGCTCGCCCGCGAGGTGATGGGCGAGGAGGTCGAGGCACTCGTGCCAGCCGGCGCTGTCGCGTGCCGCCTTGCCCCGCTCATCGAAGGTGTCCAACAGCGTGAGCACACAGCCGGCCCCCTCGGGAGCCAGCTCGAAGCGAAGCGTGTCGTCGCCCCAGCGAAACGCCAACACCCGCGGTCGATCGTAGACGAGCATCTCGCCGACGAAGGGTGGTGCCTCCCTGCCGCGGTGCACGAAGCGCAGCCGGGCTCCGGGATTCCGCTCCCCCTCGATCACCTGCGGGAACCAGGCCGCGAGATGCTCCGGCTCGGTGAGCGCCCGCCAGACTTTCTCTGGGGGATGCCCCAGCCGCCGGGTGAAACGAAGCCGCCACCGGCCACCTACCTGCTGGAGCTCACCGTCGACGTCGGTCACGTTCTCGGTCACGAGATGCCTCCTTTCGCGAGGCGTCGTCGGGCATGGAATCGAGGTGACGCTCGAGGCTGTCGAGCCTCGCCGACCACAGCCGCCGATATGGCTCGAGCCAGAGGTCGATGTCGCGCAACGGCTCGGGACGAACCCGGTACACGCGGCGTTGCGCCTCGGGCCGGGCGTCCACGAGCCCGACCTCCCTCAGCAGGCGCAGGTGCTTGGACACTGCGGGCTGGCTCACCCCCAGCGCCTCGACCAACTCGCCGACGGGCCGTTCGGCGTCGAGCAGCAGCCCGAGGATGCGCCGCCGGTTTGGTTCGGCGAGTGCCTCGAAGGCAGCCTGGCTCATGCGAACGAAAATAACCATCTGGCTATATAACTGTCAAGCGATGGATGGAGCATCGCCGATCGTGATGCAGCACCGATACTGCAGCGGGGAGCCGCCCGCCGCTGCTCCGGGCTGGTGCCTACCCCTGCGGGGGGTGAAAGGAGATCTGCTCCTCCCCCACCGCAAGGCCCTCGAGCCGCAGCGGCAGGCCCTCGACGGGAACGATCGGATCCAGAGCCACCCCACCCGCCTCCGGTCGCATCCCGAGCAACGTCGAGAGCAGTAGGAGGGCAGACCCGGCGGACCATGCCTGGGGAGTCGAGGCCGCGGGATACCTCACCGGGAAGGCGACCTTGTCCCGCGCAAACCCGGCAAACAGCTCCGGGAGGTGGTACGAAAAGTGCGCTGCCGCATCGAGCAGACCGGTGGTCACCAGGACCGCCTTGTCGCGGAGCCCCAGGCGGGCGAGGCCGGCGACCGCGATCGCCGTGTCGTGAGGCCAGACGCTTCCGGCGTGGTACGAGACTGGGTTGTATCCGCGGCTCGACTCGGCCATCGTCCGGATTCCCCAGCCGGAGAACAGATCCGGCTCGAGCAGGCGCCGGGGAACCGCCTTCTCCTGCTCGGGGGCGAGGATGCCGCTCCACAGGAGGTGGCCGGCGTTGGAGGTGATGGAGTCCACCCGCCGCTTGTCGTCGTCGAGGCCCGTCGCCGGGTAGTCCGCCTCCTCCATCCAGTAGTCGCGACGGAAACGCTCGGCCATTGCATTCGCCCGGCCCCGGGATGTCTCCGCCTCGTCGTGCTCACCCGCCTCATCGAAGAGCATGGCTGACTCGAGCCAGGCTCGGTAGGCATATCCCTGCACCTCGGCCAGCGCGATCGACCCCCGTGGCAACCCGCCGTCGGCGTACTGTATGCCGTTCCACGAGTCCTTCCAACCCTGATTGCGCAATCCGTGCGCGCTCTCTCCGTACTCGAGATAGCCGTCGCCGTCGGCATCGGCGCCCTCCTGCATCCATCCGACCGCCGCCCGAATGGTTGGGTTCAGGGCCTCTATTTCGTGCCATGGAAGCCCCCAGCGGCGAGCCTCGCCGGCGAGGATCACGAACAGCGGCGTTGCATCGATGGTCCCGTAGTAGACGCTGCGTCCCCGGTGTGCGGCCGGCCGTTCCGGCCCGGAGCTCGTGCGGGATCTTGCCCGGCTGCTCCTCGGAGGCGGATCGTCCTTCGTCCCTTGATGGCGGGCCAGCGTATGGAGGACGCCGCGTGCGATCGTCCGGTCGAATGGCAGGAGCATGAGGGCCGTCAGCAGCGCGTCGCCGCCCGAAGAGCGTCATGAACCAGGGCAGGCCGCCGCCGATGACGAGGTTGTCGGGGACGGCCTCGTCCACGATCACCAGCGAGGCGAGGTCGGTGAGGGCCTGACGGTAAACGAGGTCCAGCTCGCGCCAGGTGGAGTGCAGGGTGGGAAACGCCTGAAGCCAGGAGGCCCGCCGCTCGCTCAGCGAGGCGACGCCGCTGGCCCGGGCCCTCGACGGAGCTCGTGAGGGGTGCAACGAGACGGCGATCGTCGCCGTCCAGATCGATCTGGGCTCGAGCGTGATGGTGTACCGCCCGCCGGCGGGGGACATCTCGTCGGGGAGGGGTCGAACCGGATGGCGGTGCTGCGGCCCCAGCCTCCCTCGGCCTCATGATGTGAAGGACCCCCTCTCGTGGGCGGACGCGCACCCGGGGAGCGGCGGCCCGGTGGGGCTCGACGCTGCGCACATCGAACACGTCTGCGAAGTCGGCCCGCAGCCGGACGTCGATGGTGAGCGTGACCGGTTCGGGTGCGAAGTTGGTGAGCTCGAGCCGCTCCTCGAGGCCCGCGTCGAGCACGCGGGTTCGCACCATCGTGAGCGGCGACTCCCCCGGCCCCGCCCATGAAGCCGGAGGACGAACCGAGCGCAAGAGGGATCGACCGCCTTGCCGGTGAGCAGCTCCGGATGCTGGCCATCCGTGAGCACCTCGAGCTGCGAGAGGAAGCGCGTGTCGTCGTCGAAGACCCCGTGCATCGATCCCGTGAGCAGGTCCCCGGCCCCGTCGGAGATCACGAACAGGGATCCCTCGACGAGGTTCATGGTCCCCCGCCCTGCGGCCGAGCGGTCGGCGGTGCTGGGGCGCCGCACGTGCGTGGTGACTCAGATCCCGGAGAGGCGAAGCGAGGTGGCTTCGGCCGCGACTGCCTCCGCCTCGAAGATCCGCTCGTAGCCGGACAACATCGCCTCCGCGGAGAATGGCGCAGCCACGCGTCGGCGGCATAGCTCGGGGTGGATGCGGTCGAGGTCGTCGATGCGTTGGGCCATCCCCTCGACCTCGTCGGCATCGAAGCCGGTGACGCCGTCGTGGACTACCTCGGTCGACGCACCCTGAGGCCGCGCGATGACCGGGGTGCCGCAGGCCATCGACTCGATCATCACGAGCCCGAAGTGCTCGTGACACTGGATGGGGAACACAAGGGCGGCGCGGCCGAGGATGTCGACCTTGACGTCGTGCGGTGCGGACTCGATGACCTCCTCGTCGCCGGTGAGGCGGGGGGAGACGACCTGCTCCCAGTGCTCACGCTCGGGCAGCTCCGCGATCTTGACCAGGAGCTTCAGATGCATCCCCCGCCTTCTTCGCGATGTCGACGGCGAGCTCCGGGCCCTTCTCGGGGCTGGATCGCCCAAGGAACGCCAGAAAGTCCTCCTTCTCCGACCGGTACGGGCAGGAGTCGAGGTCGATCCCGTTGCAGACGAGACCGGCGTAGGAGATGTCTGGGTTCGAGGCCCTGGGCCTCACTGATCGCCACCAGGCGCACGCGCTGATGCAGCGGCAAGTAGTAGCGGCGGGCGGCATCCGTCCAGGGGGCCGTGCAGCGTGTGCACCACGGGTGGGGCCTGGTCCAGAACGCCGCCGATGGCGGGCCCGATGCCGGTGTGGTCGTGGATGATGTCGAACTCGGAGGCCTGCTCGTAGGCGACGAGGGCGTGCGAGACCTCGAGGAACGGCTCGATCCCGTCGGTCCCGGGCGGCTCCTCGAGCGGTGAGACCACCCCGGCCTTGCTTCCCGCCGCTCGCGAACAGCGTCACCTCGTGCCCACGATCGACGAGCCCATCCGACAGCAACGACACGACGAGCTCGATTCCCCCGTACCCTTCCGGCGGGACCGTGAGCGAGGCGGGCGCGATCTCAGCAATCCTCATGACGATCTGTCTCCTTCGCTCGGTGGCCGGGGCAGCGGCGCTGCGACCAGACCAGACTGGTGGAGGACCACGACCACCCGGCCGGCCTTTGGTGCGCGTCCACACCGCAGGTGCCCGCAGACCCACCTCCGGATTACCCCCTGGCCGGGTCGGGAAACGCCGGCCCGTCTTGACATTTTCTATTTTGCACGGTACAAAACAACCGTAGTCGGGAGAAGAGGAAACGTGGACGCGTGCTCCGTTCCTGCGCCGAAGCAGCCCCAAACGGTGTTCCGGGCCGACCGCTCCTTGGCCGCGCACCCCTTTCACCCCGGTTCGCCCGACTCGCGCCCCGAGCCGTCCGAGGACTTTCCGTTCGGTCGGTAGCTAAGGGACCGCGATGACCAGACGGTTTGGTGAAGGGCAGTGGGCGCTTGGCTACAGCGAGCCCCTCAACCGTGCGGAGCGCGTGAAGCGCGACGACGACGGGCTGAACGTCCGGAAACGCATCCTCGACATCTACGCCAAGGAGGGTTTCAAGTCCATCTGGCCCGACGACCTCCGCAGTCGGTTCCGCTGGTGGGGGCTCTACACCCAGCGGCGCCAGGGCGTTCCTGGGGGTGCGACGGCGACCGCCGAGCCCCATGAGCTCGAGGACGAGTTCTTCATGCTGCGCATCCGCATTGCGGGCGGCCAGCTCACCAGCGAGCAGCTTCGGGCGATCGCGTGGTGCTCCGAGCGCTTCGGCCGGGACGTGGCCGACATCACCGACCGCCAGAACGTCCAGCTTCACTGGATCCGCATCGAGGACATCCCGAGGATCTGGGAGGCCGTCGAGGCGACCGGCCTGACCACCTGCGAGTCGTGCGGCGACACCCCCCGCAACATGATCGGCTGCCCGCTGGCCGGAGTCGACCGGGACGAGATCATCGACGCAACCCACTGGATCGACGCCACCCACCGCGCCTACGTGGGTGACCACGCGTTCTCGAACCTCCCACGCAAGTACAAGACGTCGATGTCCGGCTGCCCTCAGCAGTGTGCGCAGCACGAGATCAACGACGTTGCCTTCGTCGGGGTCCGAAACGACGGCGACGTGGGGTTCGACCTGTGGGTCGGTGGCGGGCTGGGGCCGAACCCCAAGTTCGGCCAGCGTCTCGGGACCTTCGTCTTCCCGGAGCTCGTCCCGCAGGTCTGGGCGGCCGTGACTGGGGTGTTCCGCGACTACGGCTATCGTCGGGCGCGCAACCACGCCCGCCTGAAGTTCCTCATGGCCGACTGGGGGCCCGATCGCTTTCGGCAGGTCATGGAGAAGGAGTACCTCGGTCAGGCGCTTCCCGACGGCCCCGAGCCGCCGGCGTCGACGACGGCCCAACGCGACCACGTGGGCATTCACGAGCAGAAGGACGGCAATCTCTACGTGGGATTCGCACCGCGGGCCGGGCGCATCTTCGGTCATCAGCTCCGTCACGTCGCGGATCTCGCCGATCGGTTCGGGTCGGGGCGCATCCGCACCACCACGCAGCAGAAGCTCGCGATCCTCGACGTCCCCCCCGAGCGGGTCGACGAGATCGTGGCGGCGCTCGAGGACCACGATCTTCGGGTCCACCCCAGCGTATTTCGACGCAACACGATGGCCTGCACGGGGATCGAGTTCTGCAAGCTCGCCCTCGCCGAGACGAAGCAGCGCGCCGACTGGCTCTACCGCGAGCTGGAGGAACGCCTTCCGGACTTCGACGAGCCCATTCGCATCAATCTCAACGGCTGCCCGAACTCATGCGCCCGCTTCCAGGTTGCCGACATCGGGCTCATGGGATCGCTGGTGGGCAAGAGCGACGGAACGAGAGTCGACGGCTACCAGGTTCACCTCGGGGGCCATCTCGGCGATGAGCGCCGCTTCGGCCGAAAGGTGAAGGGAGTGAAGGTCCCCGCCGCCGAGCTCGCCGACTACGTCGAGCGCCTGCTCCGCAGGTATCTCGCGACTCGCGCCTCCGACGAGCGCTTTCACAACTGGGCCGTCCGGGCCCGGGATGATTGGTTGCGATGAGATCGCTGCCCATCGTCAATCAGACCATCGGGCTCATCGAGCCGGTCCCTGCCGACGGCTCGCGCTCGCCTCGCGACGCTCCACCGCTCCCCGACTTCGACGGCGCCCGAGCCGAGGACATCCTCGCCTGGGCGGTCGAGGAGTACTTCCCCGACATCGCCGTCGCCTGCTCGATGCAGGACGCCGTCGTCGTGGATCTTGCGGTGAAGATCGAGCCGAGGATCGAGGTGTTCTTCCTCGAGACGGGCTTCCACTTCCCGGAGACGCTCGAGACCGCCCGCCGGCTGCGTGAGCGCTACGCCCCGAACCTGGTCGAGCTGAAACCAGTCGAGAATCCCGCGATGTACGAGATCGACGGGTACGAGGCGTGCTGCCACGCTCGGAAGGTGCTCCCTCTCGAGCGGTATCTCGTGACGAAGCGGGCGTGGGTGTCGGGGGTCAGGCGGGCCGATTCGCTCACACGGAAGATCGCCCAGGAGGTCGAGTGGGATCCCCGCAGGCGCATCGTCAAGATCAACCCGATCGTGGGTTGGAGCGACGACGAGGTCTCCGCCTACGTCGAGGACAACGATGTCGTGATCAATCCCTTGCGCGAGCGAGGATACGAGTCGATCGGATGCTGGCCCTGCACACAGCCCGGCACCAGCCGGGACGGACGGTGGGAGGGCAAGAAGCTCGAGTGCGGCCTGCACACGTACGAGCCGTCTCTGACGCACCCGCCCGATCCCTACTGATCGGACCGATGCCGTGAGCGCGGACGCCGGCTCGGGTGGCAGGAGCCAGCCCTTCTACTGTCCCTACTGCGGCGAGGAGGACTTCGTCCCGGCGGCGGAGACCGGGTACCACTGCCGGTCGTGCGACCGGCGCTGGGACCTCCGGTTCCTCGGGCTTGGCCCCGGTCGGCCCGGAGGGGAGGCGAGCCCGCAGGATCCGGCCTCGCGTGCCGGGGACGGGGGGTAGCGATGGCGTTTGGCTACCCCGTCATGCTCGAGCTTCGAGGGCGCCGGTGCGTCGTGATCGGCGGAGGCGGTGTCGGCGAGCACAAGGCCCGCGGGCTGCTGGCTGCCGGGGCCGATGTAACCGTGGTGACGGACAATCCCTCTGCCGGATTGGAGGAGCTCGAGCGGCGCGGTGCGGTGTCGCTTACGCGGCGCTCCTACGCCCCCGGCGATCTCGCGGGGGCCTTCTTGGCCATTGCTGCGACCGACGACCCCGCTGTGAACGCGGAGATCCTCCGGGAGGCCGAGGAGCGGCGCGTCCTGCTCAACGCGGTCGACGACATCGAGCGGTGCCACTTCGCGGCCCCCTCGATCGTCCGCAGGGGAGACCTGACGATCTCGATCTCCACGGGAGGGAAGGCGCCGGCGCTGGCGAAACGCCTCCGCCGCCGGCTCTCGGCCGAGTTCGGTTCGGAGTGGGGCGTGCTCGTCGAGCTTCTCGGACGCGTTCGCGAGGAGGCCCTCCCGTCGCGCCAGGTCAGCTTCGAAGTCTGGGCTGAGCGGTGGCAACATGCGCTCGACCACGACCTCTTGCGAATGGTGCAGGCGGGAGAGCTCGAGCGGGCGGGTGAGCTCGTGCGCCGGTGCCTCGAGGGCGAGGGCGAGCGACGGGGGCGCGTCGCCATCGTCGGAGCCGGCCCGGGCGACCCGCAGCTGATCACGCTCCGCGGCAAGCAGCTGCTCGAGTCGGCCGACGTCGTGGTCCACGACCGGCTGGTGCATGCCGATCTCATCCGCGGCAAGGAGGCGATCTCCGTCGGCAAGGAGCCGGGTAAGCACTCGCCGTCGCAAGAGGACATCAACATGCTCCTGGTGAACCTCGCCGTGAGCGGCAAGCGAGTGGTCCGGTTGAAGGGAGGCGACCCGTTCGTATTCGGCCGCGGCGCGGAGGAGGCCGAAGCGCTGGCCGGCGCCGGCATCCCCTTCGAGGTCGTCCCGGCCCCCTCGTCGGCGGTGGCCGCCGCCGGCGCCGCCGGAATCCCGGTGACCGACCGCCGCCACGCGTCCTCGCTCGCCGTCGTGACGGGGCATTGCGTCACCGGCGAGGTCGACTGGGAGGGGTTGGCTCGCAGCGTCGACACCCTCGTCGTGCTGATGGGGCTGGGACGCCTTCGCGAGATCGCCGAACGGCTCGTCGCCGCCGGCATGTCGCCCTCCACTCCCGCGGCGGTGATCGAGCGCGCCACGCTCCCCGAGCAGCGCGTAATCGTCTCACCGCTTCGCGCGCTTGCCGACCGGGTCGCGGAAGCCCGGGTGCGCTCCCCCGCCACCATCGTCATCGGGGAGGTCGTTCGCCTGCGCCAGGCGATCTCCTCCGTCGATCTCCCCCCACAGGAGAGCGGCTCGGAGTCCACCTCGGCGCTCCGCTGAGGCAGCTCGGCGCCCGCTGAGGGGGGCCCGCGGGAGTCGCGCGGGTGCCAGCACCACCTCGACGCAGGCAGGGTAGCCACCTTGTTTCGCGGCGCGTTCCGATCGTACCGTTCGGGAGTCAGTGGGCGAGGAGGACGGCAATGGCTGCGACGGCGGAGGCGACGGCCCCGGGATCGGACCGCAAAGCGAAAGGGGTGAGCAAGGCGGCGACGGCGGGCAGCTCTCCTGCGCGCGACCGGTTGCGCAGCATCGCACTGTCACTCACCCTGCTCGCCGTCGTGGGGGCCGTCATCGTCCCCACCGTCGTGGTCAAGGACGAGGCGCGGATGTTTCTCGTGAAGATGGCGGCGTTCGTGCTGCTCTCGTTCCTTCCCGGGTGGCTCTACCTCCAGTTCGTACGCCACCGCGCCCCGAGCCTCTACGACGAGTACGTCCTCAACCTCTTCCGCCTCCACATCGACGAGTTCCGCAACCTGCCGATGCCCCCCAAGCACACCACCTACTTCCCGCAGTGGCAGGGCGACCACGAGGATCTCAAGAGAGAGACGGGCAGCTCCACGAAGGACAACCTCTACCGCAAGAAGTTCGAGATCGTCTTCGGACGTGCCGCGGTCAGCACCTACAGCGTGATCCACGAGGAGGAAGGACGGGAACGGCCGAGCTTCTGGGAGCGCACAGACGCGTTCTCACCCGTCCTGCTGGCCACGGTGGTGCTGGCCCTCGGGTGGGCGCTGATCCTGCAGCCCGAGCTGGTGGCCGCGGTCAACCTGTTCCCCGGGTTGCAATTGTCGGGTCGGCCCAGGATCCCGAACGAGATCCTCATCTTCGGCTTCCTCGGGGCCTACTCCTTCATCCTGCAGGACCTGATCCGCCGATACTTCCGCGCAGACCTGAAGGCCGGCGCCTACGTCTCCGCAGCCGTGCGGATCGTCGTCGTGGCCCTCCTCGTGTTCGCGTTGCATCAAGTCTGGGCCTCCGAGACGGGTTCGTCGCAGGAGGCGGCCTTCGCCTTCCTCGTGGGCTTCTTCCCCCTGAGCGGCCTCCAGGCTCTTCGAGAGCTCGTGGCAAGACCCCTTGGACGCGTGATTCCGAGCTTTCGGGTCAAACATCCCCTTCACGAGCTGGAGGGACTGAACATCTGGTACGAGGCACGTCTGTCCGAGGAGGGGATCGAGGACATGCAGAACCTCGTATCCGCGAACCTCGTCGACCTCCTGCTCAGCACCAGGGTTCCCGTGACCAGGATGACCGACTGGATCGACCAGGCGTGCCTGCGACTCCACCTTCCCCGGCCGTCGAAGAAGGCCGGCGCGAAGTCGGCGCTGGCCCAGCTGAAGCAGATGGGGATCCGGACCGCCACCGAGTTGGAGCGGGCGTACAAGCGGCTGCGCGACGACGAGAGCTTCGTGTCGCAGTTGGCTCGGGCGGTCGGGCTGGAGGGCCCGCAGGCCGGGCGGGCTGCTGCAACCGGCCTGATCGAGGCCTTCAAGGGCGAGACGAACCTCTTCCACGTCCGGGAGTTTCGGGGTCACGAGTGGCTGTACCGGGACGCCAAGCGCGGCGAGGTGCACCGGGTGCATTCGATCGGGCACCGCCCGGGACACGACGAGGTGTCCCCGGCGAGCGGAGATGCCGCGAACGGGCTGGCGTCCATCACCTCATCGGCGAGCGCCTCGACCTCCACCGCGATCCCGTCCTCACCTCCGCACGCCGATCCGCCGGTGGCGTTGAGCTGATCTGGGGCGGCATCCGAGACGACGAAGGGAGCTCGAGATGCTCGAGATCGAGCCGACCGAGGAAGAACTTGGGGCCTCGACGACGAAGGCCAGTAGCGCTCCTCGCGCAAACAGAGCAAGGTCTGGCCGACGAGGCTCAGACCCCACAACTGCCGCAGGACGCAACCTTCCAGCCGGCGCAGGAAGGAGCCATCACGGGATGACCAAGGCATCGGAGCTGCTCGACGTCGAGCGCTCCCAGATCGGGTATCACGAGGCTCCGCCCGAAGGCAACAGGAACGTCTTCGGCGCCTGGTACGGCTTCGACGGTCCGCCCTGGTGCGCGATGTTCCAGTCCTGGGCGTGCGCCGAGGTCGGGACGGAGGCTTCCGTTTGCCGCCGTCGCCTCCGCAGTTGCGTGGGCGAAGCGGGAGGGGCTCTGGAGGGCGGACTCGAGGCCAGGCAAATGGCCTGCAGGCTCTACAGCGCAACTCAGGGCCATATCGGCCTCCTCGAGTCCCTGCTCCCCGGGAGTCTCCTGGACAGCATCGAGGGCAACACATCCGCCGCCGACGACCGCAATGGCGGGGCGGTGGCGCGCCGACGGCGGCCGAGTTCGTTCTGGAACGCGGGTTGCATCGAGGTGCCCGGGATCGACTACGGCGCTCCCCCGCCGCCTGCAACCGCGCCTCCGGCTCCCGGCGTACATGGTCTCGACGGGAACTCGCACACCATGCTGGAGGTCGATGGAGACTTCGGCCCGCAGACGGAAGGCCTTGCAATGGTCGCTCGACAACACCGGCGCGAGCCCCACCCTGGCGGTGGATGGAGATTTCGGAGCAAAGAGCCGGCGCGCGCTGCAGGCTCGCCTCAACCACGTCGCAGCCCGGTTGCCATCGACGGCCGGATCGGCAAGCAGACGGTCGGGGCTCTGCAGCGCCACCCTGGGGACCGATCAGGACGGTGTGTGGCAGTCCGGCACCACCAAGGCGCTCCAAGCCAACCTGAACGACGGGACGTTCTGACGAAGGAGGGTTCGGGCGGAGCCTGGGGCGTTGCCTATCACCCCGAGCCTGGGGCGCTTCTTATCACCCCGAGCCTGGGGCGTTGCCTATCACCGCGAGCCTGGGGCGTTGCCTATCACCCCGAGCCTGGGGCGTTGCCTATCACCCCGAGCCTGGGGCGTTGCCTATCACCGCGAGCCTGGGGCGTTGCCTATCACCGCGAGCCTGGGG
>JBOGWP010000170.1:0-5553 GCA_050693875.1 Actinomycetota bacterium | reverse complement strand
TCGTCTTCGAGGGCGGCGTCGGCATCGACAAGCTCGCCACCCCGACCCCCACCCAGCGCAGGGCGTTCGAGCTCATCGGCACCACCATCCCCTTGGCCCTGCGGTGATGTAGTCAGAACGCCAGGGCCCCCAAACCACGAACCCCCTGGTCAGAAGGGGGTTCGCTCGTCTCTGCGGACGTAACTTCGGGCTAGCGGGTCGCTTCGCTCCCCGGTACAGGCTGGAAAGGCGAGGGGCGGCCTCCGGCCGCGGTCCTCAATGTCGGCCAGCATGGGGCCGCCTCCGGCGGCGTCGTTCAATGCCGGCAGGGCCTCGCTTCGTTCAATGCCGGCCGGGCCTCGCTTTGCTCGGTGTGCCGTGCCTCCGGCGGCGTCGTTCATTGCCGGCTGGGCCTCGCTTCGCTCGGTGCCTGCCGGGCCCAGCTTGGGTGCGCCCCCGGTGGGCTCTCGTCCCCAAACCTGACTCATTCGCGCCAACTTCGGCACCTCAAGCTGGGCTACCCCGGTCCCGAGGCTTCGCTCGGAACCGGACGCCCCTTCGTTGCAGCACTGGAGTTCTGAGCGCGGGCGATCGTAGTGTCCGCGGACACGGACAAGCTCAGCGAGCGGTACGGGGATCTTCTGGGGGGCAGCTACGGCTCTTCAACGACCTCGGCATCGCCACAAACGCAAACCGAGCCGCATAACAACATTTTGTCGATAGGGCTTCCGCAAGCGTCTTCCGCAAGCGTCTAGCGGATGACTCGACAGCAGCGGGCGCTGGCGTCGATATGCGACACGTTCGCACCCGGCGGGGACGGTCGTGCGTCGGCCAGCGAGCTGGGCGTCCCCCTTCTCATCGAGCGGCTGCTCGCGCAGAACCCGCGGGCCGCCGAGCGGAGGCAGATTGCCGCCCTGCTGGCCGTCTGGGACAGCCGCGCGCTGACTGCGCTCGGCGGCGCCGGGCCCCGGAAGTTCGGAGAGCTTTCGCAGTCCGAGCGCGAGCGCGTGCTGCGCTCATGGTGCGACAGCAGGCTGGGGCGGCGGCGGGCCGCGTTCCAAGGCCTTCGACGGGCCGCCCTCGTCCTCTCGTACGTGGCGACCCCCAATGGGACCAATCCTGCCTGGGGATCGATGGGGTACCCAGGCCCCCTCGGCGCGCCGGCGAACCCACCGCCACCGGCGATCACGCCGCTCACGGTAACTGCCGATGCCGTGCTGGACTGCGACGTATGCGTGGTGGGTTCGGGGGCCGGTGGGGGAGCTGCAGCCGGGGTCCTGGCCGCAGCCGGCCTCGACGTGGTCGTGCTCGAGGCGGGCGCCTATTACGACGACGCCGACTTCGACGGCTCCGAGCTGGACGGGCTCGGGCGCCTCTACTACCGGCAGGCCGCGGCCACGACGGCCGACCAGGGCGTGATCCTCTTTGCGGGGGCCTGTCTCGGAGGAGGCACCGTCGTCAACTTCAGCACCTCCTTTCGAACGCCCGACCAGGTGCGGGAGGAGTGGGCAGGATACGGCCTGCCGGATCTATCGTCGCGGGAGTTCACCCAGAGCCTGGACGCCGTCACCGACCGGCTCGGCGTCACCACCTCGCAGAGTCGCCCCTCACGCCGGGAGCAGGTGTTCCACCGGGGGCTGGAGGCTCTCGGCTGGCACGTCGGAACGATGCCCCGCAACGTCCGAGGCTGCGACCAGGGAACCGTGTGCGGCTATTGCGGCTTCGGCTGTCAGCTCGGGGCGAAGCAGTCGACCGTCAAGACCTGGCTGGCCGACGCCCACGCAGCCGGGGCGCGCATCCTCGTAAGCACCAAGGCCGAGCGGGTGACGGTCGCGGGTGGCGGGGCACGAGGCGTGGAGGCTCGCACGCTCGACGGCCACGAGGTGCGCGTCCGGTCCCGTGCGGTCGTGGTCGCCGCCGGGGCGATCGAGACCACCGCCCTGCTCCGCCGATCGGGGCTTCGAAACGATGCGATCGGCCGGCACCTGCGGCTGCATCCGGCGACCGGTATCGCCGGGATCTTCGACGAGGAGGTCCGGCCGTGGGAGGGCACGATGCAGGCGCTGTATTCGGATCAGCATCGCGACCTCGACCGCGGCTACGGGCTCAAGTACGAGTCGGTTGCGCTCCACCCCAGCATCGCGGCGCTGTTCGCTCCGTGGCGCTCGGCGAAGCAGCACCGCGACCTGATGGACAGGCTCCGGAACATCGACGTGATCGTGCTGCTGGTGCGGGACCGCGACGCCGGTGAGGTGAAGGTGGACCGCGCCGGGAACCCCATCGTCACGTACCGGCTCTCCCCCTACGACACGGCCCACATGCGGGCGGGGGTCGAGGGGGGTGCCCGCATCCTCGAGGCCGCAGGCGCGGCGACGGTGTTCACCACCCATGCCCGGTGGGTCGCCTATGAGCCTTGTCGCGGGGAGCGGGTCGAGGCCCTGCTCGCCCGAGCCGATGCGGCGGGTTGGGGGCCGGGGCAGTACAACTTCTCTTCGTTCCACATCATGGGGACCGCGCGCATGGGCGGGCGGGCCGCCATCTCCGCCTGCAACCCCGACGGCGAGACGTGGGATGTGCGCGGCCTCGTGGTGTGCGACGGGTCGACGTTCCCGACCGCACCAGGGGTCAACCCCATGATCTCGATCGAGGCGCTCTCGCACCTCAACGCCAGAAAGCTCGCCGCCCGGCTGTCCTGACCGCAGTGGTCGGGGGGCGGCAGCCCGAGGTCAGCGGTCCTGCGGCCCCTTGCCCTTGGCGCCCGGGGTAGCGGGTGCGGAACCCTGCTGTCCCTCGGTTGCGAAGGGCTTCCCGAGATCCGAGCGAGCCACGCTCGAGACGTACTCACCCTTGGCCCGGCCCTCACACGGGCTGGGGAGCGCCACGCCGGAGAGGTGGACGTCGATGCACCGGGCTGCCTGGCTGACGTAGAAGCCGTGGTTCTTCGCGCGCTCGCCGGACTCCTCGGATGTCTCCTTCTTCTGCTCAGCGGCCTCGCGTGCGTCCTCGCCGGGATTCTCGGGTTTCTGGGACTGCCCGGACTTCATCTCCTTGGCCGCTTCGGAAACCTTTGCCCCCTGGTCCGGGTCGTGCGGGCCCGCGGTGGCGACGGCGGCGACATCGGTGCCCCCTTCTGATGCGACGGCAAGCGCCGCGAGTGCGAGGAGCGCAAGCAGGATGATTGCCGCGGAAACCCTTCTCATGTCACCTCCAGTTGGCCGGGTAGCTCGGTCCAGCGCCGTTCGCAGCGTGGACACCCGCCCCGCGGGTACGGCCATCCGAGATGTCGCGGGGAAGAAGAAAAGTGGGCAAATTTCCTCAGCTGCCGGCCCCGCCGGCGACCGCGCCCACCAGCGCATCCACGAACACCGGTTCGGGAAGTGCTCCCGTCAGCTGATAGCGATCGTTGACGACGATCTTCGGAACCGACGATACCGCGTACTGCTGCGACAGCTCGCGGAACTCCTGCGCCTCGATGGATGTGGAGCGGACGCGCCGCGACACGAGCGCCATCCGGTGCGACGTCACGACGGCGCGGGGGCAATGCGGTCAGGTGGGGGTGACGAAGGTCTTGATCTCGAGGTCGCTCTCGAGCTCGGCAAGGCGCTCGAGCGACTCCTGCCGCAGGCCCCGCCCGTCGGACGACGCCGCTGAGACGATGGTCTCGAGGAGCGAGCCGAACTCGTATCCGGCCGGCAACCCGACGAAGCGCGCCCGCCCTTCCTCCCCAGGGGGAGCGACGACGATGGTCGGGGTCATCGTCACGTCCTGGGCGGCCGCGCGTGCAGGGTTGGAACCGACGTCGACCTTCTCGAGCAGGATCCGCTGATCGAGCTCGGCGACTTCGCCGAGAAGCATCTCGGTATCTGCGCAGGTCTCGCAGGCTCGCTGGCTGCCGGGGACGTAGAGGCCGCCGGACGCCTCGGTGAAGAGCGTGACGGAGACCTCACCGGCCAGCGCCTCGTCGAGGCGCTGCCGGATTGCCTCGCGGTCGGGCGCGGTGAGGATCGCCATGTCCCAGGGTACCTCGGGTGGGACGCCCTCCGGTCTCCGCGGATCCGGCGGGGGGCTCGAAAAGCGGGAGGTATACTGCCGGGTAAGGGTAGCCTAACCTCGAAGGGTTCGAGCCAGCAGGAGCCTCCAATGAGTGAGCGGATCACCGGCCGGGACCTCGTGCGGCAGGCGCGCGAGAAATCGGAGGGCGTCGACCTCGAGCGCATTCACCAGATGCTCGCGAACGGGGAAACCTTCACCCTCGTCGACGTCCGCGAGGGCGACGAATGGAGGGCCGGGCATCTCCCCGGCGCCGTGCACATCCCCAGGGGCTACCTGGAGCTGCAGGTCGACCAGAAGCTCCCCGACAGGGACGCTCCCATCGTCACTTACTGCGCCGGAGGCAACCGCTCGGCGATGGCCGCACTCACCCTCGAGGACCTCGGCTATACGAACGTCCGCCACATGCGGCGAGGGTTCTCGGGTTGGCGAGAGGCCGGCTACCGCGTGGTGACGCCGAGGCAGTGGACCCCGGCGCAGCGCGATCGCTACTCCCGCCACTTCATCCTGCCTGAGGTCGGCGAGGAGGGTCAGGCCCGGATCGCCGACGCCCGCGTGCTGGTCGTCGGAGCCGGGGGCCTCGGATCCCCCGCGCTCTACTACCTCGCTGCCGCCGGAGTAGGGACGCTCGGCGTCGTGGACTTCGACCGCGTCGAGGAGAACAACCTGCAGCGCCAGATCATCCATTCCACCGCGCGAATCGGCGAGAACAAGGCCGCCAGCGCGAAGGCGACCATCGAGGCGCTCAACCCCGACGTCCACGTCCGGACCTGGGAGGAGCGGCTCACGCCGGAGAACGTCGACGGGATCATGGAGGGCTTCGACCTCGTCGTCGACGCCACCGACAACTTCGCCACCCGGTACCTCCTTAACGACACCGCCGTCCGGCAGGGGAAGGCCTACGTCTACGGATCCATCTTTCGCTTCGAGGGCTTCGCCACGGTCTTCTGGCCGGCGGAGGGCGGCCCGTGCTATCGATGCCTCTATCCCGAAGCCCCGCCCGCGCACCTCGCCCCGACCTGAAGTGAGGCCGGTGTCCTGGGCGTGCTCCCAGGAGTGGTCGGAGCGCTGCAGGCGAACGAGGCGCTGAAGATCGTGGTCGGCTACGGCGAGCCGCTTGTCGGCAGGCTGCTCACCTTCGACGCCCACGGCACCACCTTCGGCCAGCTTCGTCTCCGCCGGGACCCGTCCTGCCCGACCTGCGGCGACGGTGCGACCGGAAACGGCAAGGTGTCGGGAGAGGTCGCCACGATGGCCGCTCGGGCCGCGCAGCCCGCGGCCGCCGGAGTGCCGGCCGCTGCGGCGCAGCCGGCAGTGTCTTCGGCACTTGCTTCTCCCGACTCCGGCGACGGCGCCTGCTCCTAGACGCTTGCGGAAGCCCTATCGACAAGATGTTGTCATGCCGCTCGGTTTGCGTTTGTGGCGATGCCGAGGTCGTTGAAGAGCCGTAGCTGCCCCTCAGAAGATCCCCGTACCGCTCGCTGAGCTTGTCCATGTCCGCGGACACTACGATCGCCCGCGCTC
>JBOGWP010000169.1:0-18597 GCA_050693875.1 Actinomycetota bacterium | reverse complement strand
AGCCGAGCCTCCTCCCGCGGTCCTCAATGTCGGCCCGCCTCGCCTCGCTCGGCGAGCCGAGCCTCCGGCGGCGTCGTTCAATGCCGGCAGGGCCTCGCTTCGGTGCCTGCCGGGCCCCGCTTGGGTGCGCCCCTGGTGGGCTCTCTCCCCAAACTTGACTCATTCGCACGAACTTCGGCTCCTCAAGCTGGGGCACCTCAAGCTGGGCTAGAGCTCGGGCAGGGGCCGGTCGGTCCCTTTGAGCTCCTCGATGTTCACGTCACGAAACGTGTGCACGTGCACGTTGGACACAAAGCGGCTCGGACGGTAGACGTCCCACACCCAGGCGTCGCTGAGCTTGAGCTCGAACCAGACCTCACCCCCGCCCTCGTGTCGCTCGATCTTGTACTCGTTGCAGAGGTAGAAGCGGCGGTCGGTCTCGATGACATAGCGGAACATCGGGAGGACGTCCCGGTACTCCCGATACAGCGCCAGCTCCTGATCGGTTTCAAAGCGTTCGAGATCTTCCGCGCTCATGATGCCTCCTCCTCGATGCCATTCGACGCTGCCGGCAACAGCCGGCCCGGGACTCCCTCGTCGAAGAGCCGTTGGATAGGAGCGTACAACCGACGGTGAATTGGCGAAGGTCCGAAGGCGGCAAGCGCCCACTTGTGCTGCGGTGAGGGGTACCCCTTGTTGGCATCGAACCGGTACGCCGGCCACAGCTCCGACAGGTTGCGCATCAGCCGGTCGCGCCGGCATTTCGCCACCACCGAGGCCGACGCGATCGAGAGCGACTCGCAATCGCCCCGGACCACCATCGTCGCCCCCTCCCCGAGGAAGTTCCACTTCCCGTCCACTAGAAAGGCGTCGGGCGTGACGGACAGCCCGTCCACCGCCCGGCGGGCGGCGCGCCGAGTCGCCTCGGACAACCCGACGTCGTCGATCTCCCGCGGCCAGGCCAGCCCCACCGACCAAGCGAGGCAGCGCTCACGGACCCTCGCGGCAAGCCACTCGCGCCGGGCGGGGTCGACCAGTTTCGAATCCCGCACCTTGTAGATCCGCCGCCCCGGCGGCAGCACCACCGCGGCGACTGCCAGCGGGCCGGCCCAGGCCCCGACCCCCACCTCGTCGATACCACCGACGAGCTCGGCTCCCTGCTCGTGCAGGCCGCGCTCGAAGCCAGTGCCGGGGACGGGACGGGTGCGGGCGAGGCGCCCCTTGTTGTGGTAGGTGCGGGTGCGATAGGTGGCGCGGTAGCCCATCGGTCGGATTATCGCCGCTGGCCCGAACCTCGGCGAGGATCGTGCGGGCGAATCTGGCGCGCTGGGGCCCTACGGGCCGCGGTGCGACAGCGTGCTGATCCGGTTGGGCGGCCAGATCAGGATGAAGGCCCGTCCGACGATGGCCCGCTCGTCCACCGCTCCGAACACCCGCGAATCCTGAGAGTTCCCGCGATTGTCGCCCATGACGAAGACGTGGTTGGCCGGCACGCGATAGGGGCCGAAATCCGGCATCGGCGCTACATTTCGGAGGTAGCGCTCATCGAGCAGCTTGCCGTCGACGAAGGCCTTCCCCTCCCGGATCTGAATGGTCTGGAACTCGCTCGCCACGACCCGTTTGATCAGGTCGCGCTCGCTCGACCGGACCCCGAGTCCCTCGCCGATCCAGCGGGCGACCTTGCCAACGATCCCGCCGTCGTCGGCGATCTGCGGCTCGGGGAGCGGGGATCGGAACACCACCACGTCGCCGTGCTTGGCGTCGGTGAAGCGGTAGAGGAATTTGGCGACGAGGACCCGGTCGCCGATCAGCAGCGTCGGCTCCATCGAGCGGGAGGGGATGAAGAAGGCCTGCACGAGAAACGTCTTGATCACCAGGGCGATCGCGAACGCCACGATGATCAGGACCGGCAGCTCCTTGAGGAAGCTGAGCAGCCCGTCCTTGCGATCGGGCTCCGGAGGCTTGGGGCGGCCCACGATGTCGGGAGGACGAGGCCCCCGGTCGACCACGGCCCAGGTAGAGCCGTGCTCCTGGCGGTCGCCGGGTCCGGGAGCGTTCGGTCCCAGGCCTCCCGGTCTCGGGGGGACGGACGACACGCTCAGTCCCGCTTCTCTTTGACCTTGGCCGCTCGCCCCACCCTCGAGCGAAGGTAGTACAGCTTCGCTCGCCGCACATCTCCCCGAGTCGCCACTTCGACCTTGGCGATCATCGGCGAGTGCACCGGAAACGTCCGCTCCACCCCGACGTTGTTGAACGAGATCTTCCGGACCGTGAAGGTCTCACGGATCCCCGACCCCTGCCGCCGGATCACGATTCCCTGGAAGACCTGCACACGCTCCCGGCCACCCTCGACCACCCGCACGTGCACCTTGACCGTGTCGCCGGGCCGGAAGTCGGGAAGGTCCTCCCGAAGAACCGGGCGCAGCGCGGCGTCGGTCTTCTCCACGGGTCCTCCTTTTCGGGATGTGGCCGCGCGGGCCGCAGGCTGGGATCCAGCGATGATACCAGCCATTCCGGACGGACTCGCGCGGGCTGCCCGCGGTTATCCTCCGGCCTCCCTTCGCCACTGCTCGACGAGCGCACGCTCCTCAGCGGAGAGATCGGCCACCGCCAGCAGAGCGGGGCGCAGCTCGAAGGTTCGACGAAGGGCCTGCTCTCGCCGCCACCGCGCGATGCGGGCGTGATCGCCCGAGAGGAGCACCTCGGGGACGGCAAGCCCCCGGAATTCTGCGGGCCGGGTGTACTGGGGATACTCGAGCAGCCCCGAGCTGAACGACTCCTCGACGAGCGACGCGGCATTGCCCAGCACGCCGGGCACGAAGCGCGCCGTCGCCTCGATCACGGCCAGCGCTGCGATCTCCCCTCCGATTAGCACGAAATCCCCGACCGAGACGTCCTCGGCTCCCACCACGGCCCGGACCCGGTCGTCGATCCCCTCGTAACGCCCGCAGATCAGCACCACGTGCGCCGCCTCGGCCAGCGAGGCAGCTCGGGCATGGGTGAACGGCCGGCCGGCTGCGGCAAGGGTCAGGACGGGAGCAGCGCGAGGACCGATCTCCTCGACCGCGGCGACGATCGGCTCTGCCTTCATCACCATCCCGGGACCTCCGCCGAAGGGTGCATCGTCGACTGTGCGGTGCGGATCGTGCGTCCAGGTGCGCAGGTCGTGAACCCTCACCTCGACGAGACCCGACGAGATGGCCTTCCCGAGCAGCCCGACCGAAAGCGGCGAGGCGAACGCCTCCGGGAGCACCGTCAGAACGTCGAAGCGCACCGAACCTAGCTCGTGTCCTCGAACAGGCCGACGGGAGGTTCGACCGTGACGACGCCGGCTTCCAGGTCGACCGAGCGCACGATCTCGCGCACCGCGGGCACCCGGACGACGCCGTGCCCGGTGTCGACCTCCCACAGGTCGTGCTCGCTCCCGGGAACCACGCCGGTGAGTGTTCCGAGGGGCCGGCCGGCGGCATCTGCCACCGTCAGGCCGGCGAGCTGGTGCGGCCAGTAGGCGTCCTGGCCCGGAGCCGGCATCTCTGCGGCCGCAACGAAGACGAGGCGGCCGCGCAGGCCCTCGGCGGCGTTTCGATCCTCCACGCCGGCAAAGCGAACGATCGGCCGCCTCCCGCCGCGGGACGAGGCCACCTCCATCGCTGCCGCCTCCCCCGGATCGGTGCCAACCAGCAAGCGGGCGCCGACCGCGAAGCGCTCGGGATTCTCGGTGTGGGTCTTGATCGCCACCTCGCCCCGCACTCCATGCGGGCGGAGGATCTCGCCGACCATCACGAGGGGGCCCTCTGCGGCCGGGCCTGGGCGCCTAATGGCGCTCGACATGCCGAGGTTGGCCGAGAGCGGCACGGAGGCATGTCAAGCGCGACCCGGCAGGCGCCGAACGGAGTGCGCCCGCCGCCACCATCGAAGAGCGCCGCCGAAGACGGCCCCATGCCTCAATCGGCGAGCGGAGCGAGCCGTCAGTCGACGATCTCGACGAAGACAGTCCGGCTCTCCCTCGCCGCCGCAGCCTTCACGACGGTGCGGATCGCACGAGCGGTGCGCCCGCTGCGACCGATCACGCGGCCGATGTCGTCGGGGTGCACGAACAGGTCGTAATAGAAGCTGCCTCCGGACTCGGACTCCTCGACCGTCACCTCATCAGGGTGGTCGACGAGATAGGAGACGATGTGCTCGAGGGTCTCCCGCGAGCCCATTCAGGCGGAGCGGGGGCGCTGCGTTCGGAACCGATCGGCGACGCCGGTGATTTCGAAGAGCTTCGACACCGCCTCGGTGGGCTGGGCCCCTTTGCGAAGCCACTCCACCGCCTGCTCCGTGTCGATCTGGATCGTCGACGGCTCGCTACGTGGGTTGTAGGTGCCGATCGCGGCGATGAATCGGCCCTCCCGGGGCGCGCGGGCGTCGCTCACCACCACCCTGTAGCTGGGCTGGTGCTTCTTGCCGATGCGGCGAAGACGAATCTTGACCATGACGCGAGCGAGTGTATCTCAGCCTCGCAGGCCGAGCGGGAACCCCATCCCCCGCTTCTTCCCCTGCCGGGTCATCTGGCGCATCATCTTGCGAGCGGCGTCGAACTGCTTCAGCAGGTCGTTGATCTCGCGGACCTGACTTCCGGACCCCCGGGCGATGCGGGCCCGGCGGCTTCCGGAGACGATCCTCGGATCGGCCCGCTCCTCGGGCGTCATCGAGCGGATGATTGCCTCGATCTTCGCGATGTCGCCGTCGTCGACCTCGAGGTCGGACAGCTTCCCGAGCCCCGGTATCCCCGGCATCATCTTGAGCAGGTCGGCGATCCCGCCCATCTTCCTCACCTGTTGCATCTGGTTGAGAAAGTCGTCGAGGGTGAACCGGGCCTCGAGGATCTTCTGGGCCTGCCTGGCCGCCTCCTCCTTCGAGATGGCCTGCTCGGCCTTCTCGATGAGCGTGAGGACGTCGCCCATGCCGAGGATGCGGGAGGCGATGCGGTCTGGGTGGAAGGGCTCGAGGTCGCCGAGCTTCTCGCCCATGCCGGCGAACTTCACCGGGACCTCGGTGACGGTGACCGCCGACAGCGCCGCCCCGCCGCGGGCGTCGCCGTCGAGCTTGGTGAGCACGATGCCGGTGAGCGGTATCGTCTCGGCGAAGGCCTTGGCCGACGAGAGCGCGTCCTGCCCGGTCATCGCGTCGAGGACGAACAGCACCTCGTGCGGGGCGACCTCGGCGTGGACCTGGGCGACCTGATCCATCATCTCGGGGTCGACGTGGAGCCGGCCGGCGGTGTCGACGATGACCACGTCCGCCTCGCGCCGGCCCCGCTTCAGCCCGGCCCGGGCCACCGCCACGGGGTCCTTCGCGACGTGGTCGGCGTGCACCGCGACCCCCGCCTGCTTTCCCAGCACCTCGAGCTGGATGATGGCGGCCGGACGCTGGAGGTCGGCGGCGACGAGCAGCGGCCGCTGCCCCCGTCGCTTGATCAGCGCCCCGAGCTTGGCGGCGGTGGAGGTCTTCCCGGAGCCCTGGAGGCCGGCGAGCATGATGACCGTCGGGGGCTTGGGAGCACTGGCGAGCGGGGCGGCCTTTCCTCCGAGGATCTCAACCAGCTGCTCGTGGACGATCTTCACGACCTGCTGGCCGGGGGTGAGCGACTTCAGGACGTCCTCGCCGACCGCACGCTCTCGCACCCGTTTGAGGAAGGCGCGGACTGCGGGGAGGGCGACGTCGGCCTCGAGGAGGGCCACCCGGATCTCGCGGAGGGCCTCCTCGACGTCCTTCTCGGTCAGCCGGCCGCGGCTGCGGAGCTTTCGAAAGATGCCCTCGAGGCGGTCGCCGAGCGTGTCGAACATCGGGCCCCATTGTATGGGGGCCGCCTCGCTCAGGGTCCCCGACCGTGCAGGCGCCGGCCCGGGTCGGACAATCCGCCACCGCGAACGGCGTAGCCAAATGCATCGGGATTGGCCTTGTCGCCTACCGGGAAGTGCCGGACAATGTCCAGCAGCACAAAACCAGGGGTCGGGGGGATGTCTCGGGGCTTTGCCTGCATCGGTCGTGCCGGTCTCGGCGCGCCTCTCCTCCTTTCCGCCCCGTCGAGCCCGGCTGTCATCGGGGACCCAACTCCGCCGCAGGCCGCCCGGAGAAGGGCACAGCGACACCGCGGTGGGCAGCTGGAGCTCGCCCACTGAGCTCGCGAAAGGATTCGCCAAATGAGCTCGCGAAAGGCATGGACCCGCAGGTCATCAGGAGTCTTGGGCGAGATCCGATAGGCGTGCTTGAGAAAGACCAGCGGGGAGAAGTCAAGTCCCGATTTGCAGGAGTAGGCCGTGAGCGAACAGACCTCGGAAGAATTGCACCGAAGTCGAGGAGAGATGTCGGCTCGGTATCGGCTACGACGCCTTTCGAGCCCCCGGAGGCCGGTACATCTGGCCGCTCCGCAGCATGGTGTCGACCAGCCGCACCAGCTTCCGGGCGGTGAGGACGACGCCCCGCTTGTGCTTGTGGCGGGTCGCCTCCGCGTACTTGATGCGGTAGTAGGAACCGAACTCCGGGCAGTGCCGACGCACCGAGGCCACAGAGGGAGGAATTGCAACTCATTTCGATCGATCTCCGTGACGGCAGGGTTCACGGACTGAACAGAGAAGGAGAAGGAAGTGTTAGGAACAACGATTGCGGCTGCGCCAGCGCCCACAGCACGACGTCACTTGCGTCGGTGGGTGCCCATTGCTCTTAGCGTGATTCTGGTGGGGGTCTTCTCACACATTGGGGTTGCCGTGCATGACGAGGAATTCCAGCTCGACGGCAACACTGCAGACGACGCTGCCCTCGCCGAGGACTTCGACTGGGAGAGCTTCTTCAACGCGAGCGGAGCCAAGGCTCCGGTCCTGCCGCACGCCAGCCGTCCTGGGTTCGTCGATTCCGGCTTCGTGAACGACCTGGCCGACCCAGATCCCACCGCATTCCAGGGCGGCGACAGCAAGGACATCAAGGACGTCAGCGTCTGGCAGTGCAAGACGCGAAACCTCCCCCAGAACAAGTTCCAGCTCGAGAACACCTACGCGGTCGCCTACCGCGCCGACGGAGGCGATGCGGACACCCTTCCGGGTGACGGCGCCCTGATCGTCTATGCCGGGGGCGAGCGCGCCTCGGAGAACGGAGACACGAACATCGGCGTGTGGCTCCTCCAGGACTCGACCGTCAACTGCCTGGATTCGGGCGGGGCGGCCGATACATTCGTGGGTACGCACTCCGATGGTGACATCCTGGTTCTCGCCCGCCTCGTCCAGGGTGGCAGCCAGGCCGAGGTCGACGTTTTCGAGTGGGTAGGGAACGGTGCGGCGGGATTCCTGGACGAGACCGGAACCACGGGCATCAGCTGCGGCGATCCCTTGAACGTCGTCGACAACGTCTGCGCCATCGCCAACAGCAGCCCGGTCAACCCGCCCTGGGCTCCCAACGAAAATCTCGTGTCACCGCAGTTCTTCGAGCTGGGCATCAACCTGGACGCGCTGGGCCTGGGGGGGTGCTTCAGCCGGTTCCTCACCAACACTCGCTCCTCGCACGAGCCCGGCTCGACCCTTCACGACTTCGCGCTCGGGACCCTCCGTACGTGTCCCCCGCTTCAGGTCGGCAAGTACATCGACCGGGACATGGACGGCCAGCTGGACGCCGATGACGGCGACGGTATCCTCGAGGCGGGCGAGGACATCACCAGCGGGACGGCGGTCAGCGGCTGGAGCCTCCAGGTGAAAGATGTGGGTGACACGGTGGTCTGCTCTGGGACCACCGACACGACCGGCCTCATCGACTGCCCCGACCTTCCCGCCGGCACCTACACGATCGTCGAGACCCAGAAGACCGGATTCCACAACACCGATCCCGGGCCCATCGTGGGCAGGGCAACGTCTCCTTCGAGGACGACGTTCCTGCAATCGGGGCAGCCGGTCAGGTTGGGCAACACCTGCTACGTCGACCTAACCTTCCAGGTGAACAACGTCCCCGCCGGCGTCACCAGCGTCACCGCCCGGTACACGATCGACGCCGCGGACTCGCCGAGCCCCGGAGACAACCCGAGCGACGGCGACAAGACGGAACCGGTCGACATCACGCTCTCGAACGCTGGCGGTGGCACCTGGTCGGGCACCGAGGCCGACTTCCTCACCCAGAAGGACACCATCGACTGGGTGTGGTTCGTCAACGGCGACAGCTCCAAGACCACCACGGGAGCCAACAACGTCTCGCTCGCGAGCGGGGCCTTCGTGACGTCACTGAGCAACTGCACCAAGACGAGCTCGGTGAACTTCCCGTTCGCGTCGATCACGGGGTCGAAGTACAAGGACGCCGACGGCGACGGGATCGGGCCGGAGTCAGGGGAGGGGCCGCTGAGCGGCTTCCAGTTCAAGCTGATGCAGGGAGCGACCACTGTCCAGACCGTGTCCTCCTCCGCCGGTGGGACGGGTAATCCCCCTGCCGGCGACTTCGTCTTCACGAACGTGGCCCCCGGCACCTACACGATCGTGGAGGTCGCCAAAACGGGGTGGTTGCAGACCGAGCCAGCGTCAGGCGGCTCCTACACCGTCACGGTCGATCTGGGTGAGACGTCCATCACCACTGACGACGGCGGGAATCCGATTCAATTCGGCAACACGCCGCTCTCGAAGATCGATGTCACATTCACAGCGCTGGCCGACCTTCCCAACGGGAACGACGCGACCACCTCGACAATCAGCTGCACGCCAGACGGCCCGTCGGCGGAGACCGATGGCGCGTACACGGCCACCAACCTGAAGCCAGGCACGTACACGTGCACGGTCGTGATCGTGGATCCGTAGCCTCGCCGCCTCCTCCAGGCCGAAGCGCAGTCGAGAAAGGGCTCTCACGGGGCCCTTTCTCGCGTCGGTGCTCCGGACTCAGGTCACCCCGAAGGTGCGGGCGGCGGACCGAGCCTCCCTGGCCGTGGTCGCCAGGACGACCGCAAGGTAGGTGCCGGCCCGGACGCGGCGGCCCATGGCGTTCCTGCGGTCCCAGGCCACGGCGA
Organism: Actinomycetota bacterium; assembly: GCA_050693875.1. Lineage (GTDB taxonomy): Bacteria > Actinomycetota > CADDZG01 > JAHWKV01 > JBOGWP01 > JBOGWP01. The sequence goes on along the minus strand of JBOGWP010000169.1, from coordinate 9,602 downwards.
CCGTCCCGGCCGGCCGGCTCGCCTCCTGGAGCAGCGTGCGGACGAGCGCTCCCGCCGCGTCGCGGATCTCCACCCTTACGGCAGCGGAGACGGAGAGCATGAAGGAGATGGTCCCGCTCTTGACGACCGGGTCCGGGGCCACCGACAGGTCCGTCACCGCCAGCGCGGGAGGGGTCGGCGGCGTCGACGGGGCCGGCGGCTCCGGTGGTGGCGCCGGCCCGGTGAACGTGTGCTGGAGAAAGTCGCGGAGCCCGGGGACGTCGGCGGCTCGGGGAATCTCCGTGTTGGCCTGAGGATAAGCCGCGGCCGACGCCGAGCCGAAGAGCTGGCGGTAGTCCTCGGCGATCATCTCCTTCGGGTCCCAAGCCTTCGACGTCCCGATCCGAGGGTCGCTCCGAAGACCGCGGGCCTCCAGATACGAGGAGAGGCTTTCATCCTGCTGGACGATGTACGCGTTGTAGAGGCTCCAGTCGTGTCCGTACTCGTGGAAGAGGACCACGTCGTGGCTGTCGAGCCAAGACAGGTAGTCGATCCAGACGTCGGCCTCAAAGCCGTTGTAGGAGCCGGGCGAGCCTGCCACAGAGGTCACGCAACTGCTCGTAGGGCCGAAGTCGAAGTAGATCGTCGTCGCCGCCGCCTCCGGTCCGATCAGGCTCCCCGACAGGAGCGCGTCGTGGACCGCAGGGGCGCTTACCACGTCGTCGTAGCTGAACACCTCCAATCCGCTGGGCGCGACGAAGGAGGAGAGGGGGGCAGCGAGGTCGGTCGACCGGGTGATCGGCCTCCAGCCGAAATCCGCCTGGGCAGACCCGACGAGCTGAACGCTGACACTGGGGTGGAGTGACCCTGTGCTCGTGGGAACCCAATCTCGGCGGAGGTGCCACCACGAGCTTGAGGCATACTGCACCCGGTATTCGCCGTCGCTCAGTCCGGCGAACTCGTAGCGACCCAAGCCATCGGTGATCGCGCTTGTGACGAACTCCCCGCCGGTGTCGAAGATGTAGATCAGGTGGTCGGCCATGGCGGGTTCGCCCTCCTGGCGAGCGCCGTCCCGGTTCAAATCCTGAAACGCTACGCCCGAGATCGTCGCAGGGTCTGCCGCCTGTGCGAGGAGGGGCGCAGCCAGCGAGGCGAGTAAAAAGCAGACAAAAGCGAGCAGGCGGACGAGGCGGCCATCCCTCGACATAGGGGTTCTCCCGTTCGGTCGGCGAACGGACTCCCGCGTTGACGAGTGGGACGCTCCCGCGTCTGGCGCCTATTCGGCAGCTCGGCCACCCGATCTGGGCCCGGAGCTTTGCGTCCCCGCCTCCCGGCGGGTTTGCCCGTTCGTAGATTCTGTTGTGGGGTTATCGGGCGGACCGCCGGGAGCCTTGAGGGCGCGACCCAACCGGGATTCTTACCTTCTACGCGAGCGGCCTAAACGCCGCCACTCCCCACGAACGCGGCGATCGTCCCCTCCTGCGGAGATCGGCCGGAGCGCCTCGGGGTTACGCCGGGGCGGAGCCCCGTTTCATGCGCTCGCTCACGATCTCGCCGGCGGGGCGGCCGCAGCCGGAACAGAACTTGGCGCCGTCGGTGAGATCGGTCGAGCAGAATGGGCAGGGCCCGGCGACGACGTCACCCTCCTTGAGGCCGGCCTTGAACTCCTTGCCGGCTCGGCCAAGCGATCGTCCAAGCTGGGGGATACGGGAGGCTCCGAAGAGCAGCACGATCAGCAGGACCACGATGAGCAGTTCCGGCAACCCTGGCACGGTCATCCCCTCCTTGGCTCGCCCTCGATCAGCATCCCATGTCCGGCTCGCAACCGATCACGCCCCGCCCGAGACGACCGTCATCGACACGTCCGGCTGGGGCGGGAAGGGCATCGTGTACAGCGTACGCCCATCCAGGATGGAGGCGACCTCCGCCTGCCTGCCGTCGGCGCTGGGGATCACGACGACCGCCGAAACCGGCCCGAGAGCATCGGGGTGCATGGCAAAGACGGCAACAGGCACTTCGGCCTCGCCGGCCGAGGCGCCGTTCGTGGACCCGTTCCCCGGCGCCCCGATTGGGGAGACGAGCGCGAACACGAAGAAGTGGAAGCCGTCGCCGTCCCGCCAGGAGTCGAAGGGCTGGTGGGGGGCTCGTCCCGCCAGCCTCGGGCGGAGGGTGCGGAACTCGCGGGAGCGCTTGAGGGGCGCCAGGAAGATGCGGTCGGCGCAGGGGGCGTCGTCGCACACGCCAAACTTGCCGGCGATGTGCTCGTGGACGGCCGGACCGGCCTGGACAGGATCCCCTCAGCGCCCCATGCGATCGGCCTTCCTTCCCGCCTCGACCGTTCTCAGCTTACTCCCCGGCAGTCTTGTTGTTCCGGGCCTCAGCCTCCCAGGGACCCCACCATCGGGGCCCCTGGGAGGCCCGCTCCCCCGGCGATGCCGCTACGACGTTGGGGTGCACCCCGTCGTCGTGACGACGCAGGCCTGCTTGACCGTCTTGGTGGCCGTCGCCGTGCAGCTACCGCAGGTCGCGGTGACCGCGATCGTGTGGCAGGTGTTGTCGAGGGCACGGAACTCGAGGTTGTTTCCGTTGAGCCTGGCGATGTAGGTGTCGGCGCTCTTGCCCGTCAGGAAGGCGGCGATCGTCAGGCCGTCGATCGTGTAGGCGAAGGTGCAGCCGGTGAAGCCCGACACGCTCGGCGTGAACGTCAGCACCCCGTTGCACGCCGACGAGTCGACGGCAAGGGTGGCGGTCGGCGATGTGACCGTGAGCGTGACGCAGGCCGATGCCTTCGAGCAGGGAGTGCTCGTGCTGTCGGTGACCGTTCCGACGAACTTCTTGGTCGAGGTCAACGGCCCCACGCTGAAGTCGTGGCACTTCTCGGTCTTCGAGGTGCCCACGTGGGTGGCGACGAGGGTGCTGGGGGTGCCAGCGGGATCGCAGCCCGTCTGCCCCGTCACGTCGTAGAGCTTGAAGGTGAATGGCCCGAGGTCGTCGCCCGAGGTCGTGCAGAGGCGAAGGGTGGTCGTGCCCCCGCAGGGAACGCTGCAGCTGGCCTGGACGCCGCCGGTGGAGGTGTCGCAGTCGAGCGTGCTCGAGCCCCGCCCCTGGATGCAGATCTGCTGGTGGCGGCATTTCGAGGGGATCTGCTTGCCGGTGTCCGGGCACGGGTCGTTTTTGACCACGTTCCAGGTGATGGTGGAGCAGCACTTGCCGGAGGGGCACTGAACACCTTTCGCGTCGATGTTGTCCGAGGAGAGCGGCTCGCCGAAGCAGACCAGCCCGGCGCCGCATGGGTAATTCGGGATGATGCCGTACATGACCTGATCGGTCTTGCCCGGGACGAAGGTGTCGCCGCTCCCGTCCGGTTGCGAGGTCAGCGTGACGTCCGTCTGTCCGAGGCCACCTCCCGCGCAGAGGTGGAGCCGGATGCACTGGCGGTCGGCCGCGGCGTTGTTCCTGACGGTGAACTGAACCACGGCGTTGAACGTCCCGGTACAGGTGCACGGCTCGTTGAGGATCTGGCCGACGCCTAGGATGCGCACGTCGTTGGCGGTGCACTGGAGCCCGCTGAGGTCGTCCCCCAGGGCGGACCACGGCCAGAGCTGATGGATCGCGGCGGCCCCCGCCCCGAGGACCGCAGCCTTTAGAAAGCTGCGGCGACTCGGCGACAGGGTCTTCTCGGCAGGGTCCTCGGGGATCGCCGGACCGGCCTCATCCGAACCGCCCCGAGGGGAGCTCGACTCATCCTCGGACATCAGACGCTCCTCCTCTCACACCGCACCTGGAAACGGACGCGAGGAAGGAGGGCCACGCGAAGATTCCCTGGGAATGACGTGGTGCAGACGACAGTGCGCCCACCCAGGACCCGCCCACGGCGTGGCCCGAGATCCGGAGGGGGGTCGACCCGCTCGGAGCCCGTGACACACCTGGGAAACCGCCCCTGTGCCCCAACCTTTCCCCCTCGCAGCAGTATCGGCGTTGCCTCAGCCGTGTCAACGTCGTTCGAACCCTGGATACCTTTCGAGCCCTTTTTCGGTTCTCCGCGATTGCCCGGGGAAATGAGCGTGAAGCCGACGCGCACACTTAGATCCCGACAAATTGTGCTCCGCCCTACCTCTACCGGATGGCTCCCCCCTGAGGCAGACTTGTCACCGCTCGAAGCCAGCAGAGCTCGACCGGAGGAGAGCCTCGTGGACATCCTGCCAGCGCCGAACGCGCGACGTCTTCGCCGTTTACCGTTACGGCGAAGACGGCGGCGCCGTCCGGGCCCCGGCACCCTCCTGCTGGTCCTCGTGGCGCTGGCAGCCGGCACCCTGCTCCTCCCGAGCATCACGGCGGGCGGGCTGGCATCCGTCGACGAGATCCATTACACCTTCAGCGGCCCGACGTCGGTCACGTTCGACTGGCGAGGAAGCGCCGACGACCTGCAGTACGGAACGACGGCCTCGTACGGCGCGACGGTGTACGGAACCACCCCCAACCCGGCCCCGATCTCGTCGAGCGGTCCCTGGTGGGAGGCGACCATCACCGGGCTTGCCGCCGGCGCGACCTATCACTACTCCATCGGCGGCGGTGCCGACGGCACGTTCGCAGCGGCGCCGACCGGGAGCTTCCGATTCACGTCGGTGGGAGACATCGGGAGCTCGGCAACCTACCCGCGAATCGCCACGATCCAGTCGCTGATGGCCGCCATGATCCTGCCTTCGGCCTGATCCTGGGCGATCTCACCTACGGGAACAACAACGGCGCCGACGACGTGGACCAGCACTTCAACGATGTCATGGCCTGGAGCACCACGGCGGCCTACATGCCGGCCTGGGGCAACCACGAGTACGAGACCGGCGACGACCTATCCAACTACAAGGGCCGCTTCGACATCCCCAACGACTCGGCCTCCACGGGGGCCCCCGGTGAGGGCTGCTGTGGGGAGGACTGGGGGTGGTTCGACGCCGGAGGCGTGCGCTTCATCTCGTACCCCGAGCCGTACGCGGGGTCGACCCTCGGTCAGTGGGCGGCAGCAGCCGATGTGGTGATGGATGCCGCCCAGAGCAGCGCGTCGGTCAACTTCATCGTGACCTTTGGACACCGTGCCCCGTACTCGACGGGCTCACACGGCGGGAACGTCAACCTGGCCGGCTTCCTCGACGGGCTCGCCGACGGTCACTCCAAGTACGTGCTCGACCTCTCCGGCCACAACCACGACTACGAGCGGTTCGAGCCGATCCACGGGGTCATCCACATCGTCGCCGGAACCGGGGGTCGCAGCCTTGCGGCGTGGTCGAGCACCGATCCCCGCATCGCGAGTCGCGCCCGGCACTTCGGCCATCTCCGGGTCGACGTGACCTCCACGTCGATCACCGTCGGGTTCGTCTGCGCCCCGTCGACGACGTCGGAGGACGTCACCTGCGCCCAGGGCACCGTCTGGGACACCGTCACGATCGGCTCGAACTCCGGCCCCACCGTTCCGAGCAGCGCCCCCGTTCCGCCACACCGGGCGACCAGGTGGCGCACCTCTCGTGGACCACCCCCTTCGACGGAGGCTCGAACATCGACGGCTGGAACGTCTACCGCGGGACGAGCAGCGGCGGCGAGACGCTGCAGACGGCGATCGACGACCCCACCGCCACAGGCTACCAGGACACCGGGCTCACGAACGGAGCCACCTACTACTACAAGGTCGCCGCGACCAACTCGGTCGGGGAGGGGACCCTGTCGAACGAGGTCTCGCTCACCCCGCTGGCGGCCACGGTGCCGGAGGCCCCGATCCTGACGGTCAACCCCGGTAGCGGGGTGGTGCATCTGCTGTGGTCGACGCCGTTCGACGGTGGATCGCCGATCACGCAATACACCGTGTACCGCGGCATCTCCAGCGGAACCGGCGGCCTCCTCGCAAACGTGGGGGCCGGCACGACCACGTATGACGACACGGCGGTCGTCGCCGGGACCACTTACTACTACACCGTCACCGCCACGAATGGGGTCGGCGAAGGACTGCCGTCGGCCGAAAAGTCCGCGGCGCCGCCCACGTCGACCGCGACCGCCCCGACGTCCCCGCTGAACCTCGATGCCAAGCGGCGGAGCTTCGGCATCCTGCTCACCTGGTCGTTGCCCGCGTCGGATGGGGGAAGCCCGATCACCGGCTACAAGATCTACCGGTCGACCTCGACGGGAACGGAGACCTTCCTCACCAGCGTCGGCGGCAACACGCTCAAGTACCAGGACCAGACCACGACCGCCGGCATCCGGTACTACTACAAGGTCTCCGCGGTCAACGCCGTCGGCGAGGGACCCCTGTCGGCGGAGGACTCCGTGAGGTCGGGCTGAGGGGGACGAGCTCCGCCGCCGCCGGGAGGCCGAGGAACCTCCCGAGATCGTCGGCCTCGGTGCGCAGCGCCGCCTCGACGACGGGCTCAAGCGCGGTGAAAGCTTCGATGCGCAACGCGACCCGGCCCCCACCGGGCCGGTTGCTCCAGACTCCCTCGGCCCGCCGTCGACCACGACCGCCGGCTGGAGCAGCCCGCCGCCGGATGCACGCGTCCGGCATGATCGGGTGCGACCGCGAAGTCCCGCCCCGCGTAGCCGAGCAGGTACGGGTCGTAGGCGCCGAGGAGTCGCACCACCCCCGCGGGCGTCGGCAGCGGGCGACGCCGCCGGAGGAGCCACAGCTCCCGGCCCTCGACCTCGATCGCCTCCAGCTCGTCCTCGATGCCGCCCATGCTCGGCGCGCCGTCGCCGTCCCGACCCCGGACCATCTGGCGAAGTCCTCCGGCCCGGCAGGCCCGTACGCCTCGAGGTACCGTCGGGCGAGCTCGTCGAGCCCTACCGCCGCAGCCCCGACGGCGGCCCCGGCCCAGTGCTCGAGCAGGGCGAAGGCAGCCTCTCCGCTGCGGTCCGGACCCCAGCAGCCGATCCCCTCGTATGCCGCGAGCCGCAGCTGGTGATAGACGGCCCGAGGCTCGGCGGCGATGCCCTCGGACGCGAGTCGATCGGCCACCTCGCCGCGCGTCGACGGTCCGGACCGAGTGAGCAGGCGCTCGATCAACCGAAGGGCCCGAGAGGCTTCCACCTCCGAGACCCCGAGCTGGCCGAGGCGGCGCAGAGCCCCGGGGAGGATCGCCGGGGCGAGCAGCGCGGTCAGCCAGCCGACGTCGTCGGCCGCAACCAGGTGCAGGGTGCCGCGCATCGCCCAGGTCCAGACGACCGAGCGCTTCTCGAGCCGGGCGTGGTCGGCGGCTTGAACGGTGAGCCCTTCCGACCGGGCTCGCAGCGCGGAAGCTCCTGGGCGGGCACGCCGACGAGGTGGCGGACGAGAGTGGACATGACGCCGCGACCCGGGCGATGGAGCAGGTTGGCCGCGGTCCGCCGCCGGAGCAGGTCCTCGGCCGGACTGGCCCGCGACGCCGCCCGGCGCGTTACGCGCCGTCGCCGATCAGGGCGTCGACGAACGCCTCGGGCTCGAACTGCTCGAGGTCGTCCGGCTTCTCTCCGATGCCGACCGCCTTCACCGGCAACCCCAGCTCCTCCTGCACGGCGAGCACGACGCCGCCCTTGGCGGTCCCGTCGAGCTTGGTGAGGACGAGCCCGGTGACATCGATCGCGTCACGGAAGGCCCGTGCCTGGGCGATCCCGTTCTGCCCAACCGCGGCGTCGAGCACGAGGAGCACCTCGGTCACCGCCTCGGGGTCGGCGCGCGTGGCCACGCGGGCGACCTTCTTGAGCTCCTCCATGAGGTTCGTCTTCGTGTGCAGGCGGCCGGCGGTGTCGACGATCACCACCTCGACGCCTCGCGCCTTGGCGTATTCGATGGCATCGAAGGTGACCGCCCCGGGGTCGGCGCCGGGGGCGTGGCGGACCATGTGGATCCCGAGGCGCTCCGCCCAGGTGCCGAGCTGGTCGATGGCGGCGGCACGGAACGTGTCGGCGGCGGCGAGCACTACGGTGCGCCCCTCGTTCCGGAGCCGGTTGGCCAGCTTGGCGATGGTCGTGGTCTTGCCGGTCCCGTTCACGCCGGTGACCAGCCAGACGCTCGGCCTCGCATCCCGGACCCGGAGGCCGCGGTCCGAGTTGCCCAGGATCGCGACGAGCTCCTCCCGCAGTGCGGGGCGGAGCTCGGCCGGCCCCACCCGTCGCTCCTGCAGCCGTTCGAGGATGCGCTGGGTGGCCGCCACGCCGACGTCCGCGCGGATCAGAGCCTCCTCGATGTCCTCCCAGGCCTCCTCGTCGAGCTTCGCCCTTCCGACCACCGAGCCGAGGCGCTCGCCCAGGAAGCTGCGGCTGCGGGCGAGCCCGACCCGCATCCGCGCGGCAAGGCTGGGCCGCGGTGGGGCTTCGGGAGCGGGGGCCGCCTCGGGCGGGAACGGTGGGGCCGGGAGCGCCTCGACGGGCGCGGCTTCGGCCTCCGGGGGAGCCTCCGGGACGACCTCGACGGGGGGCGCCTCGGGGGGTGCCCCGACGGGTGGAGCCGGAGGCGGGGGGGTCGGCGGCGCCGGCGGGGCCGCGACCGGCGGAGCCGGAGCAACCGGCGGGCGCGCTCGCGGCCGGGCGCGCGTGCCGACGAACGCCACCAGCGCGACCAGCACGACCGCGGCGACGATCAGACCTGCTGCAAGCTCACTCATGAGCTACCAGCCTACCCTTCGGTGGGCACCTGGCCCCGCGCGCCGTCCAGCGCCACGGGCACGTCGGACAGGCGCTGGGAGATCACCCGGGAGGCGCCATCGGGCCGCACCGAGACGCCGTACAAGACGTCGGCCACCTCCATCGTCCGCTTCTGATGCGTGACCACGAGCATCTGGGAGGTGTCGCGGAAGGCGTAGAGCAGACGCAGGAAGCGCTGGAGGTTGATGTCGTCGAGCGCCGCCTCCACCTCGTCCAGCACGTAGAAGGGCGACGGGCGGGCCCGGAAGATCGCGAACAGGAAGGACAGGGCGGCCAGGGCCCGCTCGCCCCCGGACAGCAGCGAGAGCCGCTTCAGGTTCTTTCCTCCCGGGCGTGCCTCGACCTCGACGCCTGTGGCGAGCAGCTCGGCGGGCTCGGTCAGCCGAAGGCGACCCTGCCCGCCGGGGAACAGCACCGTGAAGAGAGCCTCGTACTCCCGCGCGACCTCGGCAAAGGCCGCCCCGAAGACGGTGCGGATCTCCTCGTCGACCGAGGCCACCACCTTGAACAGGTCGCGCCGGCTCGCCCGGAGATCCCCGAGCTGGCCCGACAGGTAGTCCTCTCGTTCGCACAGGTCGTCGAGCTCTTGGGCCGCCAGCGGATTGAAGCGCCCCATCGCCGCCAGGTCGCGCTCGAGCTTGGTGCGGCGGCGCGCCAGGGTCTCGTCGTCGGTCGCGGCGGTGCGCTCGACCGGGTCGGAGAGGCGCGAAGGGTCCTCGACCTCCCAACGGTGCCCCCACCTGTCCACGGCATCGCCCGGCTCCGCCTGCCACTCCTCCCGCAGTCGCTCCTCGAGGATGCGGCCCCGTACCCGCAGCTCGGTGCGCTCCAAGTCCTCCTCGCGGGCCCGCCCGCGGAGCTCCTCCAGCGTGCGGGCCGTCTCGCCGCGCCGGGCGTGCAGCTCTGCGACGGCCCCCTCGCCTGCAGCCGCCTCGTCGCCGGCGGCCGCGGCCGCGTTGTTGGCT
>JBOGWP010000168.1:0-14450 GCA_050693875.1 Actinomycetota bacterium | reverse complement strand
CGATTGCCGGGGGCCCGGCAATCGAGCCACTCCTTCGGGGCCTGGATTTCCCGGCGGAGGTCGTCTCAGCCGACCACCAGCTTCCCCTCCATGTCCGGTGCATGCGGCCGGCAATAGAACCGGTAGCTCCCCTCGCCGGCGGGGAATGAGACTCGAGCCGTCTTGTGCGCCGGGATGTAGACGTCGACCCCGAGCTTGTCGATCGTGAAGGTGTGCAGGGTGTCGTCCTCGTTGCGGATGTACACCGCCACCTGGCCTCCGCCGGCCTCGATCTGCTCAGGCTTGAATGCGTGGTCCTTCGTCGTCAGGTTTACGTCGCCCGGCCGGGCAGTGCCCTCGGGGTAGGTGGCGTAGGCGATCAGGCCCCAGGCCGACAGCGCCACGACGAGCAGCGTCGCCACCGCCGGCACGACCTTTGGACCTGTCGATCCCCTGACGCCGCGCTTCACTTCACGGTAGGCGGGGACGGTGGTGACGACTACCGTGAGCATCGACATCACCAGCACGACAGGGAGGACGAAGTCCACCCCCGCGGCCGGCTGTCGGAGGGACGGGAGGAGAAACGGCAGGTTCATCAGCGTGAGTGCCACCGCTGCGACGCCGAGGAACACGGTACCGACGCGCCGGAACCGGAGGCGCAGCAGGAGGCCAACGACGAACGGGCCGACGAGGATGGCCATGAATGGGTCGAACCCGCCGAACAACACCGAGACGATGACCATCGTCACCAGTACTCCGAACGCCCCGAACGCCTGCGCCTTCTGCCATCCCCAGCCGCGGCGCTCGATCGCGGGTGGCGGTTGGCCGGTCGAGTTCGTTTCCGTCTTCATCGATCCTCCTTCCACCCTCCCTCCCACGGATGAGGGCAGGGTTGACGCTACGCCGCTTGGACTGCGGCTCCAATCGTGCTGCCCGGTCTCTTCGCGCGGGTACAGGCACGCCTGGCTTCGTTCGTGCGCGGACCCCTCCGCGGAAGCGGGGGGATGTTTGTCCGTACCGACGAGCTCTGGCCCCCACCAGGACACCGATTCGGGCCGGCGATCTCGCTCCGGTATCGTTCCTACACCCCTTACAGCGAGGAGCAGACATGGATCCGGAGACGCTGCGCGCCCGCAGCGGGGAGGTGCAGATCCTCGACGTCCGCTGGCCGCACGAATGGGAGGCGGGCCACATCGAGGGTGCTCTCCACATCCCGGTCGACGAGCTCGAGGACCGGCTCGACGAGGTCGATCACGGCCGCCCGGTGGTCGCGGTCTGCCGCACCGGGGACCGCAGCGCACGAGCAGCCGAGGTGCTTCGCGCCCGCGGGTTCGAGGTGGCCAGCCTCGAAGGGGGGATGGTGTCGTGGGAACGGCACGGCCTACCCATCGCTGCCGCAGGAGAGGGTCCGGGCTCCGTCGCCGACCCCACCCCTCCGCCGCTCGACCCCGAGCTCGAGGGGGTGCGCGAGGACTTGATGCGGTTTCTCGGCGCGCTCTCTCAGCACTTCGGTGCCCGCGAACCGAGCGAGGACGAGGCACGAGCCTTCATGAAGCAGTGGCTCGTCACCCAGAAGGGCGTGGCCCCTGACGAGGCAGATCGCATCCTGGACGACGACGCGGCCGACTAACGAACGCCGCGCCCAGCCGACCATCACCATTTCGACCGGCTCCAGCAATCTCGACGTTTCGTTTTCGTCCGGAGGCAGGGCGCAAGTTACGACGAATGGATGAAGCAGCACCGCCGTTCCTGCCGGTACGTTGAGCCTGCACGAGCACGCGAAATCTGGGGGGAAGACGGGCTCGCGACGAGAGCGAAGCGATCGCCACGAGGCGTGGGGGCGAGCGGCGGCCGCCCCACCCGCGTGGTCTGCCCGCGATCGCCGCCGGGATAGAGCGAGGTGCCACCGGTGAAGGAAATCCAGCGACTATGGCGTCGACGTGATGCGAAGGTGCGGTCTCGGCGTGTTCCGAATGCCATGCGAGCCGGCATCGCCGCCGCGCTTGCCCTCTCGATCGTCGCCATCCAGAGCCTGCCCGCGTTTGCCCTTCCCTCGGAGCTTCCCGACCGGCCGTGGGGAGGTTCGCACGGCATCGACGAGGCGTCCCGGCGCGTCCGAAAGATCGCCCAGCTCGGCGACCGGGTGTACATCGGCGGCAACTTCACCGAGGTGTGGTCGCCCACCGGTGATCTGATCCCGCGCCTCCACGCCGCGGCGTTCAACGCCGACACCGGCGCGGTCGACCCCTGGGACCCGGCCGCGGACGACGAGGTCATCGCCATCGCCGCGGCCGCCGACGGCTCGAAGGTGTTCCTCGGCGGGGCGTTCAACAGCGTTGGGAGGTCGGTTCGCAGGAACCTCGCGGCCGTCGACCCGGCGACGGGCCTGGCGATCCCGGGCTGGACCACCGAGACCAACGGCCGCGTCGACGCGATCGCTGTCGTCGGATCCCGGGTGTACATCGGCGGCGCCTTCACCGCGGTGCGGGGCCCGTTCGGCGAGGTCGCCCGCCAATACCTCGCCGCGCTTGATGCAAACACCGGCGCTCCGATCGACGGCTGGGACCCGAACGTAGTGAACTCCACGGATCCGAGTTCGTGCACGGGGTCGCGGGTGGCAAGGTGCCTGACCCGGGTGTTCGTGATTGCAGGCTCGACCGACACTAGGCGGGTCTACTTCGGCGGTTCGTTCACACACGTCGACGGCGCCGCGCGGCCGGATCTCGCCGCGGTCGACGCCGCGACCGGCGCCCTCGTCGCGGACTTCAATCCCGACCAGGGCGAGACAACCTACGACATCCTCCCCACCGCAGACGTGGTCTACGTCGCCATGGGCGGTGGAGGGGGGCGTGGAGTTGCATTCGACTCGATAGGCAGGTCGAAGGCTCCATACGGGTGGACGGTCCGCGGCAACGGCAACTTCCAGGCCGTCGTCCTGATGGCCGGTATCCTCTACTGGGGCGGCCATTACGGGCCCGGCGGCGGCACCGGCGGGGGGAAGATCGCGTTCACCGATGCCCAGGGAGACCCGTTCGACCAGCAGAAGAAGCTCACCGCCACCGACCTGACCGGCAACGGGCTGAACTGGATCCCCCAGGTGAACAGCCCACTCGGGGTCTGGACGCTCCTCGCGTCCTCGCCGTACCTGTTCGTCGGTGGCGACTTCACCCAGATCCGGGTCTCGGTGGAGGGCTTCGCCCGATTCACCGACCCGAACGCTCCGCGGCCCTCGACCGGCCCACCCCCACCCCCACCGCCCGGTACGACCCCGCCGCCCGATCAGGTCCTCGGGCAGCAGACCGACCGCGGCTACTGGATGGTGGCCGCCGACGGCGGGGTCTTCGCATTCGGTGCCGCGTCATTCTTCGGCTCGACCGGCGGCCTCAAGCTCGCTCAGCCCATTCGCGCCATCGCCCCGACGCCGTCCGGCCAGGGCTACTGGATGGTGGCGGGCGACGGCGGGGTGTTCGCCTTCGGCGACGCCGGGTTCTTCGGCTCGACCGGCGGGCTCAAACTGGAAAAGCCGATCGTCGGCATCGCCCCCACCCCCTCCGGCCAGGGCTACTGGATGGTGGCGGGCGACGGCGGGGTGTTCGCCTTCGGCGACGCCGGGTTCTTCGGCTCGACCGGCGGGCTCAAACTGGAAAAGCCGATCGTCGGCATCGCCCGGTCCCCCTCCGGCCAGGGTTACTGGATGGTCGCTGGTGACGGCGGGGTGTTCGCCTTCGGCGACGCATCCTTCCTCGGCTCGACCGGGGGCCTGAAGCTTGCCCAGCCGATCCAGGGGCTGGCTGCCAAGCCGTAAGCGACCGATCTCCACTACACCCGCCGCGCGGGAGCGGTGCGTTCACTCCTCGAAAGGAGCGGCCCGGTCCTCGATCTCCCAGGCATGGTCGAGCGCGTGCCAGGCAGAGCGGCGGACGAAGTACCGCGGGGGCCAAGGCTGTGAGGAGCGCCTCCCTCGCCGGCCCGGGTCGCCGTGGGCGCGTGCGTCGATGGTCCCCAGGATTGCGGAGCGGAGGCCGTCGAGTTGGCGGGCGGGATCATCGTCCTCGGCCCCCTTGACGGCCCCGCCCAGTCTGCTCAGGTAGGCCTGATCTGCCTCGATCACGTGCGAGACGATCTTGTCCAGCTCCCGCCCTCCCCCGCGGGGGCCCTTCCGCAGCACCGCCCCCGACGCTCCCCGGACGGCGGCGTCGAATGCCGCCCACGACGCCTCCAGCACCGCGGTGAGACGCTGGAGCTCGCCGCCCTGCGCCGGCCGCCGCTCGTCGGCCGCCGGCACGATGCCGGGAGCCCCGAAATCCGTGGTGGCGTTGCCTTCGAGCCGTTCGGCGACCTCGAGCGCAGAGGGGTCGGCTGGGACATCGAACCGGAGCTCTTTCGGCAGAACGGAGACGTAGCGCGATCCGTACGCGAGCAGCGCCGCCAGCGCAGCGTCCTCGCCGCGCCCTGCCCGCGCCCAGCCAGGCCACTCCAGGGCACCTGCGAAGACGCGCTTGCTTCCCACCTCGAGGTAGATGGGGACCGGGCTCCCCTTCGACGCGCGTCTGGTCGTCCTGCTCATCGCATCACCTTTCCCCGACCGCGTGGAATGCCGTCACCTCCACAACCGTAGCGTTGAAACCCTGAGCGTCGGTGGTCGTCCCTGACGCCGGGGGGAACAATGGGTGGAGGGAGTTGCCCACAAACGATCGACGAGGGGAAGCCCATGCGACTCGAAGGGATCCACCACATCACGGCCATCACCGGCGATGCGCCCGCCAACCTGGAGTTCTACGCGGGGGTGCTGGGCCTGCGGCTGGTCAAGAAGACTGTGAACCAGGACGACCCCACCGTCTACCATCTCTTCTATGCGGACGAGCGAGGGAGCCCCGGCGCGGATCTGACGTTTTTCGAATACCCCGGCGTGCACCGGGGTGAGGCCGGCGCGGGCATGGTGTACCGCATCACCTGGCGCGTTGCCTCGACCTTGGCGCTGGATTTCTGGCAGAAGCGCCTCCGTCGGCATGGCGTCGACAACGAACGCGTCGGCGACCGGCTGCGCTTCACCGATCCCGAGGGCCTCGACCTCGAGCTCGCCGTGAACAAGACGGCCGACCCACCTCTGCTCGCCGATCACCCCGAAGTGCCCGCCGAGCTCGCTCTGCAAGGGTTCGACGGGGCGCGCGCCTATTCCGCCCTCCCGGAGCGGAGCCGCTCTTTTCTCGAGGTGACGCTCGGGTTCCGGGGACTCGGGGGCGACGGCTTCGAGCTTCGGGGTGCGGCGCGCGGCTCGCAGTTTGTCTACGACCAGACCGGGCGCCGCGGCATGCAGGGGGCCGGGACGGTGCATCACATCGCATGGGCGTCGCCGATAGACGAGCACGCGGCGTGGCGCCAGCGGGTCGCGGACGGCGGAGGATCTCCGACCCCCGTCATCGACCGCTTCTACTTCCGCTCGATCTATTTCCGCGAGCCCAGCGGCGTCCTGTTCGAGATCGCCACAATCGGGCCGGGGTTCGCCGCCGACGAGGACCTCGCGCACCTCGGGGAACGGCTTTCGCTCCCGCCGGCCTTCGAGCACCTGCGCGACCGGCTCGAGACGATCCTGACGCCGCTGCCCGACCCATGGGCCGCCCGCACGGCACCGTCCGCAACCGGGGAGGGGTCATGACGAGCGACTTCGACGCGCTGCAGCATGTGGTCCGTGACCCCGCCGGCGACCCGGAGGGGGCGCTCGTCCTGCTGCACGGGCGCGGAGCACACGAGCGCGATCTCTTCCCACTGCTCGACCTGCTCGACCCCGAGCGGCGCCTGCTCGGGGTGACCCCGCGGGCTCCGCTCTCGCTGCCCCCGTTTGGCGCTCACTGGTACGTCGTTCGGCAGGTCGGTTATCCCGACCGCGAGACGTTCCTCTCGACCCATGCTCTGCTCAGCCGGTGGCTCGATGCCCTCGCGGACGAGTCCGGGATCCCGGCCGAACGGACGGTGATCGGCGGGTTCTCGCAGGGGGCCGTGATGAGCTACGCCACCGGCCTCGCCCCGAGGCGGCCACGTCCCGCGGCTCTGATCGCGCTGAGCGGCTTCGTCCCGGTCGTCGAGGGCTTCGAGCTCGATCTCGACCGGCCTCTCCCCCCGGTTGCGATCGGCCACGGAATAATGGACACTGTGATCCGGGTCGAGTTCGGCCGGAAGGCCCGTGATTTGCTGGAAGGGGCCGGGGGCGAGGTGCTCTACCGCCAGTTCCCCATTCCCCACTCCGTCGACCCGAGCTTCATCCAAGAACTCGTGCCCTGGATCCGAACCGTGCTGGCCAAACGCCTGCGGGCGGCGGGATAGCGGCGGGAACAAGCCCGATCGACGGGATGTCATCGAGGCGCAGCCTTAACAGACGCGTCATCTGCACGTCACACGGCCGTGCGAGCATGGGCAAGCGGGAATCGACAGCAGGAGGACGGGCCGATGCTGCTCAACATACGTATCTCCCTGCCCGACCAGCCGGGCGGTCTCGGAGCCGTTGCGGCGGCGCTGGGAGGCAGCGGGGCCAACATCCTGAGTCTCGACGTCCTGGAGTCCGACGGCACGGCTGCGGTCGACCAGCTCTGCGTCGAGGCGCCGGCGGGATCGGAGGAGCTGCTCCGTGAGGCGCTCGAGGACTTGCCCGGGGTGGTGGTCGAGGAGCTGTCTTTCACGCTGGGGCCCTCGACGACCACGAACGCCATGGAGCTCGCAGCCAACCTCTCCGAGACCGATGCCGAGGATGCCATCTCGTTCCTGGTGGACCGGCTTCCGCTGACGCTGCACGTCACCTGGGCAGCCGCGCTGCAGTCGGTCGACGTGAGCACAGAGCTCCTCGCGGTGTCGCCGGGCACGCCCCCGCTCAACGAGGTCAAGACCCCGTGGCTTCCGATCGAGTTCGCTAGCCGGCTCCCGCTCGGGGATTGGATGCCGCGCAGCTGGAGGACGCTTTGGGGAGCCCGGCTCGGTCTCGGGATCTACGAAGTCGCCGCAGCTCCGCTGCTCGGCACCAGCTCGGCAATCGTGGCCGCTCGCCGCGGCGGGCCGCGCTTTCGATCCCAAGAGCTTCATCGCCTGGGGGCGCTCGCGCGCATCGCCGCCTCCGCCGCCGCGCGCCGAAGCGTCCCCGAGCTCGGACTCAAGTGATCGTGGTGGTGCTGCTGGCGGCCCGGACGGGATCGGCACTCAGCCGGACAGTCCGTCACGCTCCTCGCTCGCGCACCGGGGTCGGTAGCCCGATGCGCGACCGCGAGCCGACCGGTGGGAGCCCCTGCTGGCTTGTGGCGGGCCGCCGCCGGCACGGCCCGCGGCCCTGCCCGGACATATTCCTGCTGCCCCCGATGCCCAACCCCGAGGACGGAGACGGCGGCACTGGAGCGTGCCGGTCTCGAAGGACCCCCAGGCGATCCCTCCAACCGTCGCGCCTCGGTATTGGCGGGACTCGGCTTGGAAGCCGTCCCTGTGCTCGGCTCAGTTTCTAAGGACCTCGAGATGACCATCACCAAGAACATCGCGCTCGTCGCGCACGACAATCGCAAGATCGACATGCTCGAGTGGGCGGTGTGGAACCGGGAGGTACTGGCCCGTCACCGCCTTCTTGCGACCGGGACGACGGGGGGACTGGTCGAGCAGGAGCTCGGCGTCCCCGTCGCCCAGTTCCGCAGCGGCCCGCTCGGCGGCGACCAGCAAGTGGGAGCGGCGATTGCTGAAGGCCGCGTCGACCTCCTCATCTTCTTCTGGGACCCGCTCCAGCCGCACCCCCACGACGTGGACGTGAAGGCCCTGCTGCGCGTGGCGACGCTCTACAACATCCCGGTCGCGTGCAACCGGGCGTCGGCGGATTTCCTGATCAGCTCGCCGTTGTTGGACGTCGAGTACCCGCACCCGGATCTCGACGAGGAAGGGCTCCCCATCTCCGAGAGCGGCTGAGCCTCCCGGGGTCGAGCATCACCGAGCCCAGAACGCGGGAAGGGCCCCGAAGGGCCCCTTCCCCGGCAGGCTGGCTCCGTGTCAAGGACCGACCTTCGCCTGGAGCTGCAGCGACGCGTCCACCTCGGCGGCCGAACCTCCCGGCAGGCCCGGAGCCGGCGCCTGCGGGACCGGAATGCTGGGAGCCGAGGGCAGCGACGGAGCGGGAAGCGACGGAGCGGGAAGCGACGGCGCACCGGGCAGCGCCACCCCGCCGAGAGCACCGAGGAGTCCGCCGAGCAGCGACGCGCCGGGCTGGCTCGGTGCCGGGAGGCTCGGCATCTCAGGAACCGAGAGCGGCGGCAGGTTTGGCGCGGTGGGCACCGACAGGGCCGGCACCCCGGGTACCTCGGGCACCGACGGTGCCGGAAGGCCGGGGCCCGAGGGCAGCGACGGAGCCTCGAGGCCGGGGGCCTCGGGCAGGCCCGGGGCGGCGGGCAGCGAGGGTGCGGTGGGCAGGTTGACGGAACCGAGGGCACCGAGAACGCCGCCGAGCAGGGACAGGCCGGCCCCCGGCGTGGGCACCGTGGGCACGCTGGGCACCTCCGGCACCGATGGTGCCGGGAGGCTCGGCACCTCAGGAACCGAGAGCGGCGGCAGGCTTGGCGCGGTGGGCACCGACAGGGCCGGCCCGGGCACCTCCGGCACCGACGGTCCCGGGAGGCCCGGGCCCGAGGGTAGCGACGGAGCCTCGAGGCCGGGGGCCTCGGGCAGGCCCGGGGCGGTGGGCAGCGAGGGTGCGGTGGGCAGGTTGACGGAACCGAGGGCAGCGAGAACGCCGCCGAGCAGGGACAGGCCGGCGCCCGGCGTGGGCACGCTGGGGACCTCCGGCACCGCCGGGGCCGGAAGGCTCGGCACCTCCGGCGCCTGCGGGGCCGGCAGGGGGGCGGTGGGTAGCGACAGAGCCGGGAGGCTCGGAGCCGAGGGCAGCGACGGGGCGGAGAGCCCCGGACCGGGAGCCAAAGGGCTCCCCAGCGGGTTGTCCCCGTCTCCACTGCCGTCTCCGAGACCGAGACACACCTGGATGTTGCCTACTCCTTCCTGCGTGCAGGTGGCGGCAATTGCGACGACGGGCAGCGCGGCGGTTCCGACGACCGCGGCGAGCATGGGCGCGACGACCCTGTTGAGCATCAGACGACCTCCTGTGATCGATGAAGGTGCTCCGAGGCGGCTTGCTCCGGGGCCCTGCGGGACTAGTCACCTTGGGCTACGCATAGTACCTAATACCAGTAAACATGACAACTAGGACAAGACGTTGCGCTCTCGTTCGACGCGGGTGGCTGCGACGGAGGGGCGATCTCCGTCCGCGCCGGCGTGGTACACAGACCCATGGCCACGGAGAGTCCGGCCTCCGAGCGCGAGGGCCACGGCTTGGCGCGCAGGCGCGTCGTCGTCTCTGCAGCCACGGGATTGGCCGCGGCGGGCGCGGCCGCATTCGTCGTGCCCTGGCAGGCGGATCTGCTCATCGCCTGGGACACCGCGGCTGCCGCCTACATGGTCTGGGTCTGGTCGTCGATCGCGGGCAAGGACTCCGCCGCGACCGCCCACCTCGCCACGCTGGAGGACGAGAGCCGGGCGGCCGCCGACCTGATGCTGCTTGGGGCAAGCGCAGGCAGCCTCGCCGCGGTCGTCCTGACGCTGCTCAAGGCGGGCAGGATGACCGGCATGGCCCAGCCCCTCCTCACGGCTCTGGCGGTCGGGAGCGTGGTGCTCTCATGGTCCGTCGTGCACACTGTCTTCACGCTGCGCTATGCGCACCTGTACTTCTCGCCTCCGCTCGGCGGCATCGACTTCAACCAGAACCCGCATCCTCGCTATCTCGACTTCGCCTACATGGCGTTCACCATCGGGATGACCTATCAGGTCTCCGACACCGATCTCACCTCCGAAACGATGCGCGCCGCCGCCCTCCGTCACGCTCTGCTCTCGTTCCTGTTCGGCACCGTGATCCTTGCCACCACGATCAACGTCGTCGCCGGCCTGTTGAAATGAGCCGCGGCGACGTCCTGGCGCCCCGATCCCTCAACCGGGCAACGCTCGAGCGCCAGCTGCTGCTTCGTCGAGCGTCGCTGCCGGCCCTGACGGCCGTCGGTCAGCTCGTCGGCCTCCAGGCGCAGGTTCCGCTCAACCCCTATGTCGGGTTGTGGGCCCGCCTCGGCGGGTTCCAACCCGAGGAGCTGGCGAAGCTGCTCGTGGATCGGAAGGTCGTGCGGATCGTCGCCATGCGATCGACGCTGCATCTCCTCACCGCCGACGATGCCCTGCTCCTGCGTCCGCTGTCGCAACCAGTCCTCGACCGCGAGATGGCCCGCCATCCCGACCACGGTGCGCGACTGCGCCGCAGCGACCTCGATGCGGCCATGTCGACGGCCGGTGCCCTCCTCGCCGAGCGTCCCCGCACGGGCGGCGAGCTGCGCGCCGCGCTGCGCGATCGCTTTCCGGACGACGATCCCGCTGCGCTGGCATTCGCGTGCCGCAACCGGCTCGCGCTGGTCCAGGTTCCGCCGCGGGGCGTGTGGGGGCGGGGTGGCGCGGTCGTCAACACAACCGCCGAGGCGTGGCTTGGGAGGCCCCTCGTGCGCGATCCGCCCGTTGCCGACGTCGTCCTGCGCTACCTGGCGGCGTCCGGGCCGGCATCCCCGGCCGACGCCACGACGTGGTCGGGCCTGACCGGCATGGCGGAGGTGTTCGACCGGCTCCGTCCGGGTCTCCGGACGTTCCGCGACCAGAGCGGGCGCGAGCTCTTCGATCAGCCCGATGCCCCCAGGCCCGATCCCGACACCCCGGCACCGCCGCGCTTCCTCCCCGAATACGACAACGTGCTGCTCTCGCACGCCGATCGCTCGCGCTTCGGCCCCGACGAGGAACGCCGGCGTCTGTGGCCTCCCGCGCAGCCCTATCAGGGCTCCGTCCTGTGCGACGGCTCCCTGGCAGGAACCTGGTGGATCGAGCACGACCGGGCGACCGCGAGAGCGGTGCTGACAATCCGGCACCTCGCGCGTCTCGGACCGATGGCCACCGAGGCCGTGGCGACGGAGGGTCGTGAGCTCGTGCGTTTCCTCCACGGCGTGGATGCCTCGCCCGAGGTTCACCTCGTGCCTCTCTCCTGACGGCGCCCGCCGATACCTCCCGCTCTGTCGCCAGCCGTGGCTCCCACCGGAGGTACAGTGGGAGCACGATGGATGACAAGGTGATCAAGACCGACGGGGAGTGGCGGGCCCAGCTCTCGCCCGAGGCCTACAAGATCCTGCGCCGCAAGGGCACCGAGCGACCGTTCACGGGCGAGCTTCTGGCAACCAAGCAGCGGGGGTCCTATCGGTGCGGCGCCTGCGGGGCCGACCTCTTCCGCTCGGAGGCCAAGTTCGAGTCGGGAACCGGCTGGCCCAGCTTCACGCAGCCCGCCGACCCCGGCAGTGTCGATCTCGAGGCGGACAGCAGCCTGTTCATGCGGCGGATCGAGGTCCTCTGCGCACACTGCGACTCGCACCTCGGCCACGTCTTCGACGACGGGCCGGCCCCCACCGGCCGGCGGTACTGCATCAACTCCCGCGCCCTGGCCTTCTCGCCCGACCAGGAGTAGGGTGCGCCGGCGGCGCCGGTGACGGAGGGCGTGATGACCGTGGGCGTGGGGAAGCCTATTCTCCAGCGATGAGCCAAACCGAGCAGCGGCGCCAGCGGGCCGCCCTTCTCCGGATCCTCAAGCGGGCGTTCGTCGGGCGTCCGGTCTCGTCGCATCTCGAGCTGCAGCACCGGCTCACCAAGCGGGTGGCTCTGGCCGTGTTCTCCTCGGATGCCCTGTCATCGTCCGCCTACGCCACCGACGAGATCTTTCTTGCCCTGGCAGTCGCCGGGACGGCCGCGCTGTCGCGATCGATTCCCATATCGCTGGCGATCATCTTCGTGCTGGGCGTGGTGGTGGTCTCGTACCGCCAGACCGTGAAGGCCTACCCGAGCGGGGGAGGCGCGTACATCGTCGCCCACGACAACCTCGGCGAGATGCCCGGGCTGATGGCGGCGTCGGCCCTCCTGATCGACTACGTCCTCACGGTCTCTGTCTCGACCGCCGCCGGCGTTGCCGCGATCAGCTCGGCCGTCCCCGACCTGGCCCCGCATCGGGTCGCCATGGCGCTGGCGGTCGTTGGACTGATCACGCTTGCCAACTTCCGGGGCCTGAAGGAGTCCGGCCGGATCTTCGCCATCCCCACCTACGGGTTCCTCCTCTCGATCGGGTTGATGATCGTGGTCGGGGTCGTTCGCGTCGCGACCGGCAACTACCATCCGGCGGCGCCGGCCCCGCACCTGGCGCCGGAGCATGCGCTCACGGCCTTCCTCGTCCTGAAGGCCTTCGCCTCGGGCTCCACCGCCCTCACCGGGATCGAGGCGATCAGCAACGGCGTCCCCGCCTTCAAGCCCCCCGAGGACAGGAACGCTTCGACCACGCTGCTCGTGCTCGGCGTCCTGCTCTCGGCGCTGTTCGTGGGGATCACGTTCCTGGCGAACACCTACCACGTCAATCCCGAGCTCATCGAGAAGGGCGTGACCGGCCCCTCCCAGATCGCGAGCGGCGTCTTCGGGGCGGGAAGCGTCCTCTTTTACCTCGTCCAGACCTTCACGGCGATGATTCTCTTCCTCGCCGCGAACACCTCCTACGCCGACTTCCCGCGCCTCTCCTCGATCCTCGCCCGAGACCGCTACCTGCCGAGCATCCTCAAGCACCGGGGAGACAAGCTTGCGTTCTCCAACGGCGTGCTCGTGCTCGCCCTGGCGGCCGGCGCGGTCCTTTGGCATTACGGGGCCGAGGTGCACCGGATCATCCCGCTGTACGTGATCGGCGTCTTCACCAGCTTCACGCTCTCGCAGGGCGGGATGGTGCGCCGGTGGCTCCGGTTGAAGGGGCCGAACTGGCGCCGGTCGGCGGGGGTCAACGCCTTTGGAGCCCTCGTCACCTTCCTGGTTCTCATCATCGTGGGATCGACGAAGTTCGCGCTCGGCGCGTGGCAGATCGTGATCCTGATCCCGGTGGTGGCGCTGATCCTGCGCCGGATCGGCCGGCATTACCGCTACGTCCACCAGGAGCTCCTCGTGGGGGAGGCCGAGCAGGAACGGGTGGAGGTGAACAAGGCGATCGTGCTGGTCTCACCGTTCCCCGGGGCGACCCTGAAAGCACTCTCCTTCGCTCGGGCCTTCGCGCCCCGGGAGCTGCACGTGGTCGCGTTCCGAGTCCGGGAGTCGAAGCTCCGGGAGATCCGGCGCCGGTGGCGCGACCTCGACATCCGGCAGCCCGTCGAGGCCACGGGGCATCGGATGAGCGATCTCATCGAGTACGTGAAGTCGATCGAGCCCACGAAGGCCCAGCCCGTCATCGTGGTCCTCCCGGAGCCGCAGCATCCCAACCCACTCCGTCAGTTCCGCTGGGGCCGTCTGATGCTGCGCGCGAAGGGGGCGCTGCTCTTCCAAAGGGGGGTGGCCGTCGCCAGCGTGCCGTTCCGGCCCGGGGTCGAACTCGATCTCGAGCGCCTGCGAGCCCCGGCCAGGCTGTCGCTCATCGTGCTGGTGTCGGCGGTCCACCGGGCGACCGTCCGGGCCCTGGAGCTTGCCCGCTCCCTCGGGCCCTCCGAGATGAAGGCGCTCACGATCGCGACCGACCCGGAGGAGGGCGACCGGATGACGGCCGACTGGGAGCGGCTGGGCCTGGACATCCCTCTGGAGGTGCTGGACTCGCCCTATCGGAGCCTGATCGAGCCGCTGCGCCGCGAGATCCGCAAGTTGCGACCCGACGAGGCGCACGCGGTCGGCGTGGTGGTTCCGGAGTTTCTCGTCGCGCACTGGTGGCAGCAGTTCCTGCACAATCAGACGGCGCTCGTGATCAAGTTTGCGCTCGTCCGAGAGCCGGACGTGATCGTCATCAACGTGCCGTACACGCTGGAGGCACGCCGCAAGAACCGCCGCACCGCCGACCTGACCTAGCTTCGCTCCCCGGTACAGGCTGGAAAGGCGGGGGGCGGCCTATGGCCGCGGTCCTCAATGTCGGCCCGCCTCGCTTCGCTCGGTGCCTGCCGGGCCCCGCTCGGCGAGCCGAGCCTCCGGCGGCGTCGTTCAATGCCGGCAGGGCCTCGCTTCGCTCGGTGCCTGCCGGGCCCCGCTTGGGTGCGCCCCTGGTCGCTCTCGTCCCCAAACTTGACTCATTCGCACCAACTCCGGCACCTCAAGCCGGGACACCCCGGTCCCGAGACTTCGCTCGGAACCGGAGGCCCCTTCGGGGCAGCACTGGAGTTCTGAGCGCGGGCGATCGTGGTGTCCGCGGACATGGACAACCTCAGCGAGCGGTACGGGGATCTTCTGAGGAGCAGCTACGACTGCGTGGATCGGGTCGTGCTCAATGCCTACTTCTTCCTCGGGGACAACCCGGGCGGGTTCCGCGTCTGGTGGCGACGGCTGCACGGCGACAGCGACGAGCACCTCGACGACACCCACCCGATGCGGATGGCGGGCAGGTTCTCCCG
>JBOGWP010000167.1:0-3277 GCA_050693875.1 Actinomycetota bacterium | reverse complement strand
CGCCGGCGACCTCGGCTTCTGACGACTTCGACCCTGGACACGAGGCCGGCGACTGGAGGGGCATGGTGTTCGCCTCCGAGATTCAAACCTCGCCTGCAACTCCCCCGCCCCAGCGACGTGGCGGCGTTTTGGCACCACTCTGGCGTAGGTAGGGGTTGACACGGCACCAATATGGTGCCACCATGGCGCCATGGACCTAGGACTCTACGTCGAGAACATCCATCGCCATCTCATGGTTGCTGCCGAGGCCGGTGGTGACGACGCTCGGGCGCTCGCTGAGCGTCTGGTAACGCCTCTGCATGCGGCAACCCGTCTCACGCTGCAGGACGTGCTTGCGGCAGCAGCAGAGGAGATCACCTGCGAGCTCGCGCCGGGCTCGGTCGAGCTGCGCTTGCGGGGACGTAACCCCGAGTTCGTCGTGACGCCACCGCCGGTCGATTCGTCTGCCGACGACCTGGCCGAGGCTGCCGACGACAGCATGTCGAGGGGCTGGTCGGCCACGGGGGCCGCGGCGTCCGCTTCCACAGAGGGGGAGGAGGGCACGATGTCGCGGATCAACCTTCGCATGCCCGATCAGCTCAAGACCCGGATCGAGCACGCAGCCGGGAGCGACGGGCTCTCGGTCAACGCCTGGCTCGTGCGAGCGGCCGCCGCTGCACTGGAACGAACGGACCCGTCCCGCCGGCGGGAACGACGCACCCCTCAGGGCCCTCAGCGCTACATGGGCTGGGCCCGCTAGCCGAACGGAGCGAGGAATGCCTTCCACCACCCTCAGCAGAAGGACTGCCATGCCTACTACGTTCGTTACTCCAGAGCCTATCTCCGTCACCGTGGCACTCGGCGTCGGTGACATCCGGATCGTGGCGAGCGATCGCACCGACACCGTCGTCGAGGTTCGCCCGAGCAATGCAGCCAAGCAGTCCGACGCGACCGCCGCCGAGCAGACCCGCGTCGACTACGCCAACGGCAGGCTGTCCATCAAGGCACTCAAGAGTTGGAGGCTGCACACCTTTCGGGGAGGCGGCGAGTCGATCGATGTGGAGATCGCGCTGCCGGCGGGTTCACACGTGCGGGGTGAGGCGGGTGCAGCGGCGTTGCGCTGCACGGGTCGCCTCGGCGAATGCCGATACAAGGCCGGCGTGGGCGATGTCCACCTCGACCAGGCGGGCCCGGTGCAGCTCCGAGTTGGTGCCGGAGACGTCACCGTGGACGGAGCCGTGAACGATGCCGAGATCACCACAGGATCCGGCGCCGTACGGATCGAGCGCATCAACGGGGCGGCGACGATCAAGAACGCCAACGGCGACACATGGCTCGGTGAGGTCACCGGCGACCTGCGTGTCAACGCGGCCAACGGCAAAATCTCTGTCGACCGGCCGCACGCCTCGGTTGTCGCCAAGACCGCCAACGGCGACCTCCGCCTCCGGGAGGTGGCACGTGGTGCCATCGTCGCCCATACCGCCAACGGCAAGGTCGACATCGGCATCCTCGACGGCGTCGCCGCCTGGCTGGACCTCAGGACGCTCTACGGCACCGTGCACAACGACCTGGACGCTGCCGAGGGTCCTCCTGAAGCGGGTGAGGGCGCGGTCCAGGTGCAGGCCCACACCTCGTTCGGGGACATCACCATCCGCCGCTCCGTCGCAGCCGGGACCGGGAAGGACGCATGACGATCGTCACCTCGTCCCGGGTCCGAACAGGGCGGCGTCGGAGCTTCGGGACGGGAGTGGGAAGCCCTCCTCATGGACTACGGCGTCGCTGGAAACTGCGGATGCTTGTCGCACCGTCGAGACGGTGGGTGACTTCCTGCACCGGCGACTGCGCCACCCAGTTCGCGAGACTTCGACGCGCGACCAATGAAGCGTGCCGAGAGCCGCAGCGAATCCTGACTGAGTGGTATGCTGGCATACCATGAAGCGGACGACCGTCAAGCTGTCCGATGAGCTCGATGCGCGGTTGCGCCACGAGGCCAAGCGGCGCCAGTGCACCATCTCGGAGATCACCCGGGAAGCCATCGAGGCCTATCTCGGCGGCGGTGTACGAAGAAGGCTGCTCGCGGCGAAGGCTGGGCGGAGCGGACGAGATGACATCTCCGAGCGGATCGAAGAGATCCTTCGAGTCGAGGTCGAACGATCCTCCTAGTCGACGCGGGGCCGCTCTACGCCTACATCGACGGGGACGACCGGCACCACACGGCAAGCCTCGAGCTCCTGGGCACCCATCCGGGGCCCCTGATCGTCCCGATCCTGGTGGTCACGGAAGTGGCCTACCTGGTGGAGACCCGGCTGGGGATCGACCCAGAGGTTCGCTTTCTGGGCGATCTCGCCGCAGGCGCCCTCATCTGTGACCCGGTGCAGGCCGGTGACTGGCTCCGTATCGCCGAGCTCGTCTCCCGGTACCGGGACCTGCCGCTCGGCACAGTGGACGCCTCCGTCGTGGCTGCCGCGGAGCGTCTTCAGGCAACGACCATCGCGACTCTCGACCGCCGGCACTTCAGCGTCGTCCAGCCGGCGCACGTGGCGGCCTTCGATCTGCTTCCCTGACGGCCTCCCTTGTCACATCCAGCCGACTCCGTAGTTCTGCTCGGTTCGAATAGGACAGTGCCTTCTCCACTTGACCTTCCGGTGCGCGAACCAGCGCCGGAATCCATACACGGGCAGGATCTCCTCCTTGCTCATCACGGTCAATTGCTCGATGAGCTTTCGCAACAGGGCCTTTCGCTGTTGGGGGGAGCCAGCCTGCAGTAGCTCCGGGAGCTCATCTGCCCATCGCGCGACATCCTCGGCAGTCGTGTCCGGCGACGCGTCCCGCGGGCCCGGTCGGGCGAGGAGGGTCTCTTCGGCCGTCAGTGACTCGATGCGATCCCGAAGGGACCTGACGCGCTCCTGACAGTCCGCCGGCGAGAGGCTCCCCTCCTCGAATGCGGCGAAGTAGCGATCCAGCGCCTTGGTGACCGATGCCCGTTCGCGCCGGACCGCTGCCGGCGTCGCGCGATCTCGTCCGCTGAGGTGGTCCGCGTCTTCTGGGCCTTGACCAGGGCCTCGGCGATGACGGAGCTGTCCGGGTAGACCTCGGCCATCTGCTCGAACACCGCCTCCTCCAGCTCCTGCTTGGAAGGCGGTCGGCGGAGCAGTGATCGGTGCCGTAGCGATAGCGGGTGGAGCAGATGCAGTAGTGGTAGCGGCGGCTCCTCCCCTTGGAGGTTCCCACGAACGCCCTGCGACACAGCCCGCAGCGCAACAGCCCCGAGAGCAGGTAGTCGGTGGGATGGCCGCGC
>JBOGWP010000166.1:0-3066 GCA_050693875.1 Actinomycetota bacterium | reverse complement strand
GGGCGGCGAGCGGCTGGGCGCTCCGACCGGCGACGCGCCGGCTTCGACGGCGGCGCCTCCCGCCGGACGGCGGGCTGGGTCGTGATCGCGCCCGCCTCGGCGGCGTCCTCGATGCCGGCCAGCCGCTCCAGCCGCTCGATGCGAGAAAGGAGCGACGCGGGGGCGGCGTGAAGGTCGGGCCGCGCCATCCGGGCGAGGGTTGCCTCGAGGGCGAGGCGGCCGTCGACGGGCTGGCGCAGCACGAGGTGCAGCTCGTTGGCGAGATCGAGGATGCGGAGCAGCTCGGCGGGGCCGAAGCGGTTGGCCTGGGCACGGAGTTGCTCGAGGCGTTCGTCGGGGACGTCAAGGAGGTCCCGCGCCGTCGGGGCGTGGGTCAGGACGAAGAGCGAGCGGAGGTGCTCGACGAGGGCTCGGACGAACTCTCTGATGTCGCGCCCCGACCGGATGAGGCGGTCGCTGAAGACGAAGCAACCGCCGGCATCGCGCTCCGCGACGAGCTCCACGGCCTCGAACAGGACGTCGTCCGGCAGGCCGCCGAAGAGACGGGAGACGTCGTCCGCGCCGATCCGGGCCCCCGCGAACGACGCAAGCTGGTCGAGCAGGCTGACCGCGTCCCGCATCGATCCCGCCGCACGCGAGGTCATCAGCGCAATTGCATCCTCGGCGACGTCGAGATCCTCCGCCCCGGCAATCTCCGCGAGCCGGCCGGCAATCGCGGCCGCCTCGAGTGCCCGGAACTCGTACCGCTGGCAGCGGTCGAGCAGGGTCTGGAGGACCTTGTGCGGCTCGGTGGTGGCGAAGACGAAGACGACGTGGGCGGGCGGCTCCTCGAGCACCTTCAGCAGGGCGTTGTTCGCGGGGGCCGAGAGCATGTGGCACTCGTCGATGATGTAGACGCGCCACCTCCCGGCCACCGGTGCATAGGCGACCTTGTCACGCAGGTCGCGGGCGTCGTCGACCGAGCCGTGCGAGGCGGCGTCGATCTCGACGACGTCGAGAGAGCTTCCCTGGGAGATCTCGAGACAGGACGCGCACGTGTTGTCGGGGTCGGGGCCGCTGCGTCCCTGGCAGTTCAGCGCCTTGGCGAGGATCCGGGCGGTCGTCGTCTTGCCGGTGCCCCGCGGGCCGCTGAAGAGGTACGCATGGGCGACCCGGCTTTCGGCCAGGGCGTTGCGCAGCGTCCGGGTGACGTGGTCCTGGCCCACGACCTCGCCGAAGGTCTGTGGGCGGTACTTGCGGTAGAGAGACAGATGGCCCATGAGCTTGGCGGGGAAGTGGTGGCCAATCATAGCGCCGGCCCCGGGTGGTCAGGCCCCGCGAGAAAGGTGCGACCGCGCACCCACCGTTGACACCGGAACCCGAGCGGCTTCCCGGCAGCCGGCTCCGGCCAGGTGACCCCGCGGCGCCGCCGCCTTCCGCTTAGGGCTGCTTCCTTCCGGACCTGACCCGGTTCACGGGGCTAGCTCGCGCGGGACCCAGCCTTCATCGCCACTTGCCGGGCGCCCTTCTCGAGTCCACGGAGCCGCAGGCGGGAATTCGGCCTCCCATGAGGCGGATTTGGAGTAGAGGGAACCGCCGGCTCCCCGCTTAGCGCGACCGCGCCATCAGTGTAATGGGGCCGGGGCCTGAGGGTCGTCCGACCACGAGGTTCGGATGAACCGGGCGGCGGCAAGGCGGATTCCTCCCGCTCTCGCAAGATCCCCCCGGCCAGCGGAGGCGGCGCGATTTGAACGCGCGAGGGGCCGCAAAGCCCCAACGGGTACTCCAGACCCGCGCCATAGGCCAAACTAGGCGACGCCTCCAGGACCCGATTGTACGGGGCCGACGCGGCGGTGCCCACCTCCGTCGCGATCACCGCATGACCAGTTCGCGCAGCCCCTGCTTCAACACCGCACCGGTCGTGCCCGTCGCGGGGGCGGCACCTCACCCTCAGGCAGGCCCCCGTCGCTGGACGGGCTGATCCTGCGGGAGCGCGGTGGACGCCATCGAGAGGACTGCGTCCAGGAGGTCGTCCCAGGAGAGCGGGGCTCGAGGAGCTCGAAGGGGAGCCCTCGTGCCACGCGCGTCGCCCCCTCGCACGCCGGCAGTTCGACGCCCTCGGCGGTGGTGTGAGCGTATCCGAGGCGGCCGCAGACGGGACAGAGGAACTCGCACAGCCCCTCGCCACGTGACGTCGGGTCGATGCCGCAGCGCATCTCGACGGGCGGCAACTCAACGGGCCCGCACCAGGCGCACTCGGTGCGGACCACGGTCGACGGCCGGCTCCTCCAAGCGATTGGACGACCTCCCGACTCGTCCTCGCGACGCTCCACACCTCGCGGAGCGATCCTGAGCTTGCGGGGTGGGCGGACGAACGTCCCGGAATCCGGTCAGCGGTGGAGGTGGGATTTGAACCCACGGAGCCCGTGAAGGCTCACGCGCTTTCGAGGCGCGCCCGGTCGGCCGCTTCGGTACTCCACCTCGGCCATTATAGGAACCGCCCGAGTCGCCCACCCTCATGCGACCCCGGCGCCTCGCTGCCGGCTCACAGCGACTCGACCCTGCGCCGCTTCCGCCGGAAGAAGGTCTTCAGCAGCTGCGCGGTCTCCTCTGCCAGCAGCCCTGCGGTGACCCGGCACGCGTGGTTCAGGCGGGGGTCCTGGGGGATGTTGTACAGGGTGTAGGCGGCTCCGGCCCTCTCGTCGGGAGCCCCGTACACCAGCCGTTCGATCCGGGCGGCCACGAGCGCGCCGGCGCACATCGGGCAGGGCTCGAGCGTCGAGTAGAGCGTGACGTCGTCGAGGCGCCAGGCTCCGAGCTTCTCTGAGGCGCGCCGCAGCGCCAGGATCTCGGCGTGTGCGGTGGGGTCGTGGCGAAGCTCCCGCTCGTTGTGCGCCGAGGCCACCACCTCGTTGCGGCGGACGGCGACCGCCCCGATGGGCACGTCGTCGTGCTCGAGCGCGGCGAGCGCCTCGGCGATTGCCAGGCGCATGAAGTGCCGGTCGTCCACGCGCATCAGCATAGGCCCGCCGCCCCGCGCTCGACGCGGCGGGGCGGCGGCCGAGTCAGCTATCTATGCATCTGCAG
>JBOGWP010000165.1:0-2763 GCA_050693875.1 Actinomycetota bacterium | reverse complement strand
GGGCGGTACGACGGCGTGCTCAACGCGTTCGTCACCCTCGATCCGGCAAGTGCGCGGATGCAGGCCGAGGCAGTCGACGGGCAGGTCGCTGCGGGTGTCGATCCGGGCCCCCTTGCCGGCGTCCCCCTCGGTGTGAAGGATCTCGAGAACGCTACCGGCCTCCCAACCGGGCGGGGATCGCTGCTCTTCCAGGATGCGGTGGCCGATCACGACTCGACCCAGTTGGGACGGCTTCGCCGGGCGGGGGCGGTCGTCGTGGGGAAGACCGCC
Organism: Actinomycetota bacterium; assembly: GCA_050693875.1. Lineage (GTDB taxonomy): Bacteria > Actinomycetota > CADDZG01 > JAHWKV01 > JBOGWP01 > JBOGWP01. The sequence goes on along the minus strand of JBOGWP010000165.1, from coordinate 2,493 downwards.
GCCCCCGAGCTGGGGAGCCTGAGCTTCACCTGGTCGAAAGCACACGGGACCACCCGAAACCCGTGGAATGCCGAGCGGACACCGGGCGGATCCTCGGGGGGCTCGGCCGCGGCGGTCGCGGCCGGGCTGATCCCGCTCGCCACGGGCTCCGACGGCGCAGGCTCGCTGCGCATCCCGGCCTCGTTCTCCGGCCTCGCCGGGATCAAGCCCAGCTTCGGCCGCATTCCGCGGGGGCCGGGCCGGCTCGGGGCGGCGAACGTCAGCACCCCGGGACCGCTCGCGCGCTCGGTCCGCGACCTCGCCTGCTACCTCGAGGTCGCCTCGGGGCCGCACCCCTCGGATCCCTTCTCGCTGCCCGTCGCAGCGGAACGGTTCGAAGAGGGGCTGGTCGCCGATCAGGGCAGACCACTGCGCGCGGCGTGGTCGTCGACCCTCGGTCTCGCCCCGTGTGATCCGGACGTTGCAGGCGTCGCCCGCTTCGCCGCGGAACGGGTGATGGAGGCCGCCGGGATCGAGGAGGCCGAGGTTGCGATCGAGCTTCCCGATGCCGCCGACTCATGGGTCGTCGCCGTCTCCCTGGACTGCTATGCAGAGCTCGAGCAATTCTGGCCGGCACGCGCCGACGCGATGACCCCGGTGATCGTCCTCGCGCTCCAACTCGCCGAGTCGCTGACCGCCGATCAGATCGGCTCGGCGCTTCGCGGACGAGACGATCTGCTGCGGGCGGTCAACGAGGTCTTCGAGTCCGTCGACCTCATCCTCAGCCCCGCCACGACCACCCCGGCCTTCGGGGCCGAGGGCCCGCTCCCCGACACCGTGGCCGGAACGATTCTCGCCCACCCGCTCGTCTCGATCGGGCTCACCTATCCCTTCAACCTCACGGGGCATCCCGCGCTCAGCCTCCCCGCGGGTCTGACGGCCGACGGCCTGCCGGTCGGGCTCCAGATGATCGGCCCCCGGCTCGGCGAGGCAAGGCTGCTATCGGCCGCGGCGGCCTTCGAGGCGGCGGCGCCGTGGCCGAAGGTCGCCCCGGACTACCGCTGACCAGGGGCGGGGCGAAGGCGCCTCAATCCCAGCCCACCCAGGTCGTGCGCTCCGCGGCCTGCGCTCGCGGCGGCATCTCGGGAGGATCGCCGTCCACGTAGCCGAGGTAGAGGAAGCCGGCCACCTCCTCTTCGGGTGTCAGGCCCAGCACCTGCCGCACCCCGGCGTCGTAGGCGGCAGGGCCGGTCCGGAGGTAGACGCCCAGCCCGAGTGCATGCGCGGCCAGCAGCATGTTCTCGATCGCCGCCCCGACGGCGTAGCGATCCTCGACCTCGATGGCCTTGGGGTTCGAGGAGGGAACGAAGACCACGGTGACGATCACGGGCGCGCGGAAGGCCTTGGCGCGCTCGCGCTCGGCCTTCTGGTCGAGGAAGGGGTCGTCCGGGGTCTCCCGGCGAAGCCGCTCCGCCATCGCGTCGCCGAGGGCCCCCAGCGCCGAGCCGCCAAGCACGATGAACCGCCACGGCTGCGTCAGGTGGTGGTTGGGGGCGCGGACGGCGGCCTCGATCAGCGTCCGGATGGCGTCTTGATCCGGGCGGCGCTCGGCCACCTTGTTCATGCTCCGCCGCGTCATGATCGCGTCGAGTGCGTCCACGGATCCCCTTCGCTCGCTGCGGGCGACAGCCTACCAACCACCTGCGGCCCCCGGGCCATCGTCGTAAAGTACCGCCACCGGATGGGACGGACTTCTTCCACGAGCCGCCCCAGAGCTTGAAGGTCCGGACGGCCTCGGAGTTCGTCATACCGTGGCCGTTGTCGGAGACGCTGACGGTGTCCACCCCGTCAAGTCGGTCCGGCCGATCACGACCGTGACGGTCTGGGCATCGGCATCCAGGGCGTTCCAGAGGGCGGCGATCCCCGCAACGGGCTGCGTGGGGCGCGCCAGCGAGTCGAACCGGTCGGCATCGACCTGGACAACGAAACGCTCAGTCACCAGCCGATTTGTAGCAGGGCGCTCCGACAGGCTCGATCACCGTCGCCAGCGTGCCTTGTGACGTGCGGACGGGGGCGTGGGCCGATGAGCCCTTACGGACCGCGCCCGTAACGTCTTGGCAACGCGGCGTGTCCGCCGCTGACCTCGGTGGTACGCTCGATCTGCGTCCAGCCTGATTGCGCCGCGGGCTCCGCGTGAGGACCAGGCGAATTCGAATGGCCCGGGTTCTGAGGGTGGGAATCACCCATGGCGGCAGGACAGACGCGTGCTCCGGGGCGTGGTCATGAGACACCCTTTGTCAACCACCGCCCCGAATAAGCCGTCAGGCGACAGCCCTTCTCGGCTCGCTCTGCGCGGCCAGGGACCGGCAGCGGTTGGCAATATGGACGTTCTCGTCGTATCGAACGCCTTTGCTGAGGCCGTGCCAAAGGACCTCGAGCCAGCGGTTCCCCAGGGCGCGCAGGGCGGCGTTGTGACCCTTGCCTCTGCTTCGCTGGCCGTCGTAGAACGCTCGG